>CAYUAO010000006.1:0-45612 GCA_964442775.1 uncultured Halothiobacillus sp.
CATCTCCAGCGTGACCAGCCCCTGGAAGCGGCCCACGCCGTGGTCCTCGTGGACTACCGGCGCGCCGATGGCCAGGTCGTCGAGGTTCTGGATGATCGCGTCGGCATCCCTGCCGCGACGGGATTTCGCGCGCCGCTGGGCGACGCGCTCGGCGAACAGGTTGGTCTCGCTGATCACGGCGACCGGGCGGTCCGTCGTCGGCAGGATCGCGCCGTGTTCCAGTTCGGCCACCGCGACGGTCAGCGACGCCTTGTCGGCCTGCTCCCAGCCAGCGATCGCCAACGGCTCGAGCCCGGCGGCGGTGATCTGCTCGACCAGGGCCTGCCGCCGACCGCTGCTCTCGGCGACCAGCAGGGTATGGCCGTCGAACTCGCGCACGAACGCGGCCAGTCGCTCGATGACCGCGGGCTGTGCCGCGCTGCCGGCTGTCAGGTCTGGCAGCGGGCGATCGCCGATGTCGCCGGCCTGCGGGAAACGGGGGTCGTCCCCGGCCACCAGTTGCCAGCGCGGCAGGCGCCGGATCCGCTCGTCGAACTCGTCGGGCGTCTGATAGAGCGCCTCGGGGGCGAGAATGGGGTGATCGATGTCGCCCGCCCGCTGGGCGAAGCGCTCGCCGGTTTCCTCGACGAAGGTCTCGATCGCGGTCTCGACCTCGTCGAACAGCAGGAGCCGAGTGGTTTCCGGGAGGTAGTCGAACAGGGTCGCCGTGGTGTCGAAGAACAGCGGCAGGTAGCTCTCGACACCGGCTGGCACCAGCCCCTCGGAGACCTGCTTGTAGATCGGCGCGCGGCTCGGGTCGCCGGGGAAGGTGTTGCGCCAGTTCTGGCGGAAGGTGGCGATGCCCTTGTCGGTCAGCGGGTATTCGCGCGCCGGAAGCAGGGTGATCGCCTCGACCGTCTCGGTGGTGCGCTGTGATTCGGGGTCGAAGTGCCGCAGGGTCTCGATCTCGTCGTCGAACAGGTCGATGCGCACCGGTTCGCTCGCCCCCATGGGGAAGACGTCGATCAACCCGCCGCGCAGGGCGTACTCGCCGTGCTGCTCGACGGTGGAGACCAGGCTGTAGCCGGCCTTTTCCAGTTGGTGGCGGTAGGCCTCGCGGTCCAGCCGTTGCCCCACCTCGAGCACCATGCCCTGGCCACTGACGAAGGCGGGCGGGGGCAGGCGCTGGAGCAGGGTGGGCGCGGCGATCAGGGTCAGGCCCGCCGTTTCCCGGGGCAGGCGCCAGAGGCGCGAGAGCCGGTCGGAAATCAGGTCCTGGTGCGGCGAGAACCGGTCGTAGGGCAGCACCTCCCAGTCGGGGAAGACGCTTGCCTCCAGTCCGAGGAACGCCAGGGCGGCCTGGGTGTCGTTGACCGCGCGGCTGTCGGGGAGCACCGCCAGCAGCGGCTGGTCGCCGACGCGCTCGGCCAGGCGCGCGGCGAAGGCATGCCCCAGCTCGGTGTGCACGCGCAGGTAGATCGGGTCGTTGGCATCGGCCGGTCGGGCGATGGACTGCTTGGCGTCGCTCATCTTCGGTCGGGTCGATTGGGCGGGGGCGGGATTGTCGCCCATTTGGCCGCGGCCTGCACGGCGTGTCGTTCAGGCAAGGGAAACTCTGGACGAAATGTCCGGCTCAAGACGCTCCTTGATCACGAATGGCTCGTCAGGCCAGAGTGACATCCGACTCGTGCAGAGTTTGCCAAGAAAAATGCGGACGCCGGTCGGGTCCGCATCGGATCGCGTTGGCGGTGACTCGGTTGTTCGGCCGGGGTCAGGCGCGTACGTCGATACCGCCGCCGGCGTCGCGGTTCTCCTCGGTCTCTCCGGCGCGGTTCTGGCCGGCCTCGATGGCCTCGCCGCCGTTGACGCGGTTGTCCGGCGGGTTGTCCACCGGCGTGTTGCGCGTCTGCGCGCTCGGGTTGGCGTTCTGCTGGTTGCTGGGCTGGCTCAGCAATCCATCCGCGGCGGCGACGTTGCTAAAGCCGCTGTCGACGTTACCGATCATTTCCTGCACTCCTCCGATGGGACGCATCGGTTCGATACTTGTACACCCATCCTAGTGAATGGACAGGGAAAATGCCAGATGGCCCTTCAGTCGGGGCGACCGGCCAGCAGTGCCTGTTCGGCCGAATCCAGCGCCTCCGGGGAGCCGTACAGCGTCAGGACGTCGCCCTCTTCGAGCTTGACCTCGTCGCTGGGGCTCTCGCCACGGATGCCGTGGCGGTTGATCGAGTCGACCACCACACCGCGGAGGCCGGGCCGCAGCGTGCCGAGCCGCTTGCCGATGGCCTTGGCGCCCGTCACCAGAGCCACGTTCTTGAGGGTGCGCGGGGCGAGCAGGGTGAAGTCGTTCTCGTCCCGGGCGCGGTCCCCGTGGAAGGTGTGGCGCAGGGGGGCGTAGTCGGCCTGGCGGATTTCCTGGATCTGGCGAAGGATCTTCGCCAGCGGTACCTCGAGGGTGCGCAGCACGTGACCGCCCAGCGCGAGGCTCATCTCGTAGACCGAGGCAACCACCTCGGTGGCGCCAGCCTCGTGGATGCGGTCGAGGTGCTCGTCGGTGCGGGTGCGAACGATCACCGGGATGTCGCGGTCGTGACCGCGGATCACCTCGATGGTCTTGATGGTCGAGGCGTCGTCCAGATGACTGATCACCACGGCGCGCGCCCGTTCGAGCCCGGCCGACTGCAGGATGTCGAGGTGGGTGGAGTTGCCGAAGTAGACCCGCAGCCCGGCCTCGTTGGCCTGCTGGACGATGTCCGGGTCGACCTCGATCGTGGTGTAGTCGATGCCCTCGCTCTCGAGCAGTCGCGCGACGTTCTGGCCCACGCGGCCGAAGCCGCAGATCAGCACATGCCGGGAAAGGTCGCTGGCGTCGGCGCGCACCTCCAGTTGGTGCTGCCGCCGGCTCTTCGCGTAGCCCGGCACGAGTCGCTTGGCGATCGCGCCGTTGTACTTGACCAGGATCGGGGTGAGCACCATCGAGAAGATCACCGTGCCCAGCACGATCTGGTGCTGGGTGTCGGTCATCAGGTCGGGGCTGGCGATGGAGAGCATGGCGAAGCCGAACTCGCCGCCCTGGGCCAGCACCAGCCCGGAGCGCAGCGCCACGCCGGGCGCTTCGCCCATGGCGCGGCCGATGAGGAAGATGATCGCTGCCTTGGCGAGGATCAGTAGCGCGAGGAACATCAGCACCCAGTGGCCGATTTCCGGGAGGCCGCCGACGTCGAGCATCATGCCGATGGTGATGAAGAACAGTCCCAGCAGCACGTCGCGGAACGGACGGATGTCGGCCTCGATCTGGTGCTTGTACTGGGTCTCGGACAGGGCGATGCCGGCGAGGAACGCGCCCAGTTCCCAGGACAGCCCGGCGGCATTGGTCAGCCAGCCGGCCCCCAGCACCGTCAACAGGACCGCGAGGGTGAACAGCTCGGCCGAGCGGGACTTGGCGATCTCGCGGAACAGGGGACGCAGCACCCAGCGCCCGCCGACGAACAGGACGATGGAGGCCACCACGCCGGCGGCCAGTGTCAGCGTGATCTCCAGGGTCAGGTTGCCGGCCTCCTCCGCCGCACCCGACATGCCCAGCACCGGGATCACGATCAGGAAGGGGATGACCGCCAGGTCCTGGAACAGCAGGATGCCGACGGCGTTGTTGCCGTGCCGCGAATTGACCTCAAGCTGCTCGCCAAGCTGGCGGATGACGATGGCGGTGGATGAGACGGTCATCACCCCGGCGAGCGTGAATGCTGCGGCGGGCGAGAAGCCCATGGCCAGGGCCGCCCCGCCGGTGATCACGGCGGTGAGCAGTACCTGGGCACCACCCATGCCGACCACGGCCCGGCGCATCGCGATCAGCCTTGAGAGCGAGAACTCCAGACCCAGCATGAACAGCAGGAACACCACGCCGAACTCGGCGATCAGGTGGATGTCGTGGATGTCCCTGACCAGGCCGAGGGCATGCGGTCCGGCCACGACGCCGACGGCGAGGTAGCCCAGGATCGCCGGCAGGTTGAGCCGGCGCAGCGCCACCACGGCGACGACCGAGATCAGCAGCAGGGAGAGCAGGGTGGCCGTGGTGTCGGCGGGCATGGGGCGACTCGTTCCTTGATGTAGACGGGGTGGGCGTTGGTGCCTGGGGGCAAACCGGGACCAAACTGGTTGATGGGCTAAGCGAATGCCCCCTGTTTTATCACAAGTCGCGAGGCGACCCGTGGGCGGCTCGCGGGGGAAATCAATCGGCAAGCGTTCCGCTCAGCCACCCGAGGCTTCGTGACGGGACGCCTCGTCCAGCCAGCGCGTGAACACCGAACGCGGGTACTCCTCGGCGCCCAGGGCGAGCAGGTGCTCGGTGGTGAACTGGGCGTCGAGAAATTCGATCTCCCCCCAGACGCCGTCAACCAGGATCGCGGCCAGCGCGAACTTCGAGGCATTGGCCGCCCGGCTGAACATCGATTCGCCGAACGCCGCCCGGCCGATGCGGCTGCCGAACAGCCCGCCGACCAGTTCGTCGTCCGACCAGACTTCCACCGAATGGGCGACGCCCGCGGCGTGCAGGTCGAGGAAGGCCTGATGCATCGCGGGCACGATCCAGGTGCCCGGATCGCCGCGGCGCGGTCCGGCGCAGCCGTCGACCACCGCGGCAAACGCCCTGTCGACCGTGACCCGGTACCGTCCCTGTCGGCGCCACCTGGCCAGGCTGCGCGAGACGTGGAAGCCTTCGGGCGTGAACAGGGTGCGCGGGTCGGGACTCCACCACAGGATGGGGTCGCCCTCGGAATACCAGGGGAAGATGCCGCGCCGGTAGGCGGCCACGAGACGCGCGACCGACAGGTCGCCGCCGGCCGCCAGCAACCCGTTGGGTTCGCTCAGGGCGCTTTCGACGGGCGGGAAGACGGCCGGGTCCGGTCCGAGCAGCGGGATCATCGCTGGTCGCGTTTCCCCGGCGAGGGCAGGTTGAAGTCCGAGTAGCTGGCCCGCGGGCGGAACAGGACGGCGATGTGGCCGACCGTCTGCACCAGCGTGGCCTTGGTCTCGTCGGTGATTGCGTCGATGATCTCGCGCTTCTCGTCGCGCTCGACGCCGGGGACGCGCACCTTGATCAGCTCGTGGGTCTCGAGGGCCTGCTCGATCTCGGCGAGTACCGCCTCGGTCAGGCCGTGCTGGCCAAGCAGCACGACGGGCTTGAGGTGGTGGGCTTCGGCGCGGAGGTGCTGTCGCTGGCGTGCCGTGAGGTTCATGTCGTCGGGATTCTCCGGGATCGGGAAGGCGGTTGTGTGAAATCACACATTGCGTCGCCGTGGATGACGCGGCAGTTTACCGTTCCGTCCGATCGCGGGCCAATCATCCGAGGACCAGACCATGCCGTTGCGCATCCTGCTTCTACCGCTTGCCATGCTCACGTTGCTCGCTGGCTGCCAGCCGGGTGGCGGCGACGGGGGCGGCAATCCGCTAGCCGGCTACGAGACCCCCGAGCCGCTCGTCCTGCGCACGCCCGAGGCCCCGGTCGCGGTACCCGAGGTCGAGCTCGACGGCGTGGACGGTCCGGTCGAGACCTCGGATCTCTTCGGCGGGCGCTGGACCCTGTTCTACGTCGGCTACAGCTACTGTCCCGACATCTGCCCGACGGAACTGGGCCAGCTGGCCTCGATCCTCCCGGAGCTGCAGTCGCGGATGGGTGATCGGGACTGGCAGGTGGTATTCCTGTCGGTCGACCCGGAGCGCGACACGCCGGATCACCTGGCGAAGTACACGGCCTTCTTCTCCGAGGAGTTCGTGCCGGTGACCGGTTCACGGGAGGCGATCGACGAGGTCACCTCGACCGTGAAGGCCGGGTACCGGATCGAGCCGCACGAGGAGGGCGAGGTCGAGTACAACGTCGATCACGACACGAGCTTCCGACTGATCGACCCGGAGGGCAGGATGCTCGCATTCCTGCCCGGGCCGCACGATCCCGGCGCGATCGTCGACATGCTCGAGAAATTCCTGCAAGAGGTGGACGAATGATGAACGAGAACACGTTTCGGAGTGCCCGAGTTGCCGGCCTGCTGCTGGGCGGCTCCCTGCTGGCGGTCGCCGGCCTCGCCCAGGCGAGCGAGCTTGACGTGCACGATCCCTGGGTGGCGCTGGCGCCGCCGGGGGCGCACGCCACGGCGGCCTTCATGGAGCTCGAGAACCCCGGTGAAGAGGCGGTCGACGTGGTCTCTGCCGACGCCGACGGCTTTCGGAAGGTCGAGCTGCACGAGTCGATCAACGAGGACGGCATGCACCGCATGATCGAGCAGGAACGGATCACGGTGCCGCCCGGCGAAACGGTCAGTCTGGCCCCGGGGGGCTACCACGTGATGCTGATCGGGCCCGAGCGGTCGCTCGAGGAGGGCGAGACGGTGGTCGTCGAGCTGCGCCTCGGTGATGACTCCCGCCTGGAGGTCGAGGCCCCGGTCAAACCCCGCGAGCAGGGCATGGGCGGCCACCGCCACGGGCACTGAACGCCGGCCGTTTGGGCAGCCGGGGGGAATCGGGGATAATCGTAAGGATTGTCCCTGATCACCCCGGTTTTTTGTTTCTTGGAGATTTGCATGGCGCGTTCGGTCAGCAGTAAGCGTTGGCTTGCCGAGCATTTCCGCGACGAGTTCGTGCAGAAGGCGCAGCGCGAGGGCTGGCGCTCGCGCGCGGTCTACAAGCTGATCGAGCTCAACGAGCGCGACCGTTTTCTCAAGCCGGGCATGACGGTGGTCGACCTGGGCGCGGCCCCCGGCGGCTGGACCCAGTACGCCGCGCAGGTCGTGGGGAGCAAGGGACACGTCTTCGCCCTCGACCTGCTGCCCATGGACCAGTTCGCCGACGCCACCGTGCTGCAGGGCGATTTCACCGAGGATGCCGTGCTGCACGAGCTCGAGGCCGTGCTGGGCGAGCGAGAGGTCGACCTTGTGCTTTCGGACATGGCCCCCAACATGAGTGGAGTGGACTCGGTCGACATTCCCCGATCGATGTATCTTGCGGAACTCGCGCTGGATTTCTGCGATCGCATGCTCAGGCCCGGGGGTGCGTTCGTCACCAAGCTGTTCCAGGGCGAGGGCTTCGACGAGTACGTCAAGGAGGCGCGCCAGCGCTTCGATCGTGTCGTGGTGCGCAAGCCCAAGGCCTCGCGGCCGCGCTCGCGCGAGGTCTATCTTGTGGCAACCGGCAGGCGCGTGAGATAAGGTTGTCCAAAGAGTTTTCGATTCATTGATTCGCCAAGGCAGGCGGGCATCGGGGATGCCCGCCTGTTTGCGGCTGAACGCAGAGGTGTCGCGTTGAACGACTTGACCAAGAACATCCTGATCTGGGTGGTAATCGCGATCGTGCTGATGACGGTGTTCAACAGCTTCGATCAGCGCGCGACCACCACGAGTGCGAAGCCGTACTCGGAGTTCATTCAGGACGTGAAGAACGGCCGCATCGACTCGGTCACCATCGAAGGGCAGAACATCGAGGGCGTCTCCGGATCGGGTACCCGCTTCGAGACCTTCAGCCCGGAGACGGACAACCGCGCCCTGATCGGCGACCTGCTCGACAACAACGTGCAGATCAACGCCAAGGCCAAGGAAAAGCCGTCGCTGCTGATGACGATCTTCATCCAGTGGTTCCCGTTCATCCTGCTGATCGCCATCTGGATCTTCTTCATGCGCCAGATGCAGGGTGGCGGCGGCCGCGGGGCGATGAGCTTCGGCAAGTCCAAGGCCAAGCTGATGAGCGAGGACCAGGTCAAGGTCACGTTCAACGACGTCGCCGGCGCCGACGAGGCCAAGGAGGAAGTCGTCGAACTGGTCGACTTCCTCAAGGATCCGGGCAAGTTCCAGCGCCTGGGTGGCGCCATTCCGCGGGGCGTGCTGATGGTGGGTCCGCCGGGTACCGGCAAGACCCTGCTGGCCAAGGCCGTCGCCGGGGAGGCGAAGGTGCCGTTCTTCTCCATCTCCGGCTCGGACTTCGTCGAGATGTTCGTCGGCGTGGGCGCCTCGCGCGTTCGCGACATGTTCGAGCAGGCGAAGAAGCACGCGCCCTGCATCATCTTCATCGACGAGATCGACGCGGTCGGCCGTACCCGAGGCTCGGGCATGGGCGGCGGTCACGACGAGCGTGAGCAGACCCTCAACCAGCTGCTGGTCGAGATGGACGGCTTCGAGGGCAACGAGGGCGTGATCGTGGTCGCGGCGACCAACCGAGCCGACGTGCTCGACAGGGCGCTGCTGCGCCCGGGGCGCTTCGACCGCCAGGTGGTCGTCGGCCTGCCCGACGTGCGCGGCCGGGAGCAGATCCTCAACGTCCACCTGCGCAAGGTGCCGGCGGCCAAGGACGTCGAGCCGTCCCTGATCGCACGCGGCACGCCGGGCTTCTCCGGCGCGGATCTGGCCAACCTGGTCAACGAGGCGGCGCTGTTCGCCGCGCGGTCCAACAAGCCCGACGTCACCATGGCCGACCTCGAGCGGGCGAAGGACAAGATCATCATGGGTGCCGAGCGCAAGTCCATGGTGATGAGCGAGGACGAGAAGAAGCTCACCGCCTACCACGAGGCGGGTCACGCGATCGTCGGCCGGCTGGTGCCGGAGCACGACCCGGTCTACAAGGTGTCCATAATTCCGCGCGGCCGGGCGCTGGGCATCACCATGTTCCTGCCCGATGCCGACCGCTACAGCTACTCCAGGCGCAAACTCGAGTCGAACATCTCCAGCCTGTTCGGCGGGAGGATCGCCGAGGAGCTGATCTTCGGTGACGAGGCGGTCACCACCGGGGCGTCCAACGACATCGAGCGCGCCACGGAGTTCGCGCGCAACATGGTCACCAAGTGGGGCATGTCCGAGAAGCTCGGCACGCTCTACTACTCGGAGGACGACGGCGACCCGTTCATGGGGCGCCAATCGCCCGGCGGGCAGTTCTCCGACGAGACCAAGGAGATCATCGACGCGGAGATCAAGGACGTGATCGACCGCAACTACCAGCGCTGCCGGCAGATCCTGGTCGACAACATGGACATCCTGCACGCGATGGCCGACGCGTTGATGAAGTACGAGACCATCGACGCCGGCCAGATCAACGACCTGATGGAGCGCCGCCCGGTACGCGAGCCCGAGGACTGGGGCGAGCGTGGCGCCGGCTCGGGTGGACAGCCGCCGGCCTCCGGGGCGCATATCGACACCACCGACGACGAGGTCGAGGACGACGAGCCGACGCGTGGCGAGGATGCGCCCGAGGACGATGGGCGTTCGGAATCCGACGACGGCAACCGCACGCCGAGCGGCGATCCGCTGGGCGGTCCGCGCGGCGGATGAACGCCCCGCGCGCCTGCCCGGAGTGGCGACGGGCGGGACGCCCGTTGATCATGGGCATCCTCAACGCCACGCCGGATTCCTTCTCCGACGGCGGGCGCCACGACAGCGTCGACTGCGCCGTTGAGGCGGCGGAAGAAATGCTCGAGGCGGGCGCCGACCTGATCGACGTTGGCGGCGAGTCGACGCGCCCTGGTGCCACGCCGGTCCCTGAGCCGGAAGAACTCGCGCGCGTCGTTCCGGTGATGGAGGCGCTCGCGGCGCGTTTCGATTGTCCGCTGTCGGTGGACACCAGTTCGCCGCTCGTCATGACCCGTGCGGTCGAGGCGGGCGCCTGCCTGATCAACGACGTGCGAGCCCTGACCCGCCCCGGGGCTCTGGAGGCCGCGGCGGCGAGCGGCGCGTCGGTTTGCGTGATGCACATGCGCGGCGAACCAGGCGACATGTCGACTCGCACGGATTACGTCGACGTGGTGGTCGAGGTGATCGATTACCTGGCCGGGCGCCTGGAGCGGCTCCGGGCCGCCGGGGTGCCGCCCGGGCGCATCCTGGTGGACCCCGGTTTCGGCTTTGCCAAGACGCATGAGCAGAACTTCGAGTTGCTGCGTCGTCTTGACGAACTGTCGCGATTGGACGCCCCGGTCCTGGTGGGCATGTCGCGCAAGCGCATGATCGGGGAGGCGACTGGCCGGCCAGTCGATCGGCGTGCGGTGGGCAGTGCCGCCGCCGCCCTGCTCGCGGCCGAACGCGGTGCCGCGGTGCTGCGCGTGCATGACGTCGAGGCGACGCGAGATGCGCTCGCCATCCGGCAGGCGATGCGTGCCGGATGAGTCCGGCTGCCGCGCGGGCCCACAAGCGCCGTTTTTCCGCCATAAATGCGTTTGCTTTGGAGTGAATTAGGGTTTTCTGATATTTTGCGCGGCGGGGTTAATTTGGTTGACTTGAAATCACCGCTCATCCACCGGGTCGCGGTTTACGGATGCCCTCGGGCATTCCGGCGTTTTTGCCCGGTAGGTGTCGCGGGAAGCAACAGTTGAGAGAAAAATCATGAAACAGATGCGTCGTTCACTCATTGCTCTTGCCGCCAGCGGTGTCCTCGCGGCTCCGATGCTGGCTCACGCCGACGGCGACGTGGCCGCGGGCAAGGAAAAGTACGCCTCCTGCGCCGCCTGTCACGGCGCCGACGGTGCCGGCCAGGGCGGTGCGTTCCCGAAACTGACCGGCTTGAGCGAGGACGAGGTGGTCAAGAGCCTCACCGCCTATCGCGAAGGGGACAAGGACTACCTCAAGAGCGTCGACCTGGGTGACCGCTACGGCACCATGGCGCCCAATGCCTCGGGCCTGTCCGACGGCGACATCGCCGACCTGGCCGCCTATGTCGCCGACGAGTTCGGCGGCGGCGATGGCGGTGACGAAGAGAAGTCTGCCAAGAAGGACGAAGGTGACAGGTCGGCCAAGAAGGATGATGGCGACAAGAAGGCCGAAGGCGGGCTGGCCAAGGCCGACGTCGAGCGCGGTCAGGCCCTGTACTCCTCCTGCGCCGTTTGCCACGGCGAGAAGGGCGAGGGCGGCCACCTGGTCAACGCGCCCAAGCTGCGCGGCACTTCGGCCTCGCAGATCGCGTCCCTGTTGAAGGTCTACCGCAAGGGCACCGAGATGGGCCAGTACTCGTACACCATGATCCCGCAGGCCAAGCACCTGTCCGACGAGGACATCAACAACCTGGCCGCCTACATCGCGGAGATCGACAAGCTCCGCGAGGACGTGTCCGAGGGCGGCGACAAGGAAGACGCGCCGGCAATGTGATCAGCCCGGGCGTTTCGCTTGGGTGGCCCCGGCGCGAGCCGGGTTCGTTGGGCGCCGGCGTTTGCCGGCGCTTTTCCGTTGTGGCCGTTGCGGCGCTGGAGGGCATGGTGACGTGTTCGTGCCGCTGGTAGGGGGAGAGTGTTCGTGACGAGAGTGTTCGGTACCGATGGTGTGCGCGGGGCGGTGGGGCGGTATCCCATGACCCCGGAGTTTGTCCTCAAGCTGGGCTGGGCGGCCGGCAAGGTGCTCGGGGGACACGGCCGGCGCCGGGTGCTGATCGGCAAGGACACCCGGGTATCGGGATACATGTTCGAGTCCGCCCTGGAATCCGGCTTTTCGGCTGCGGGTGTGGATGTGCGCCTACTCGGGCCGATGCCGACGCCGGCGATCGCCTATCTCACGCGCACCCTTCGTGCTTCCGCCGGCGTCGTGATCAGTGCCTCGCACAATCCCTTCGACGACAACGGGGTCAAGTTCTTTTCCGCCAGCGGCGAAAAGCTGCCCGATGCGGTCGAGGACGACATCCAGGCCATGCTGGACCGGGACCTCGAGGTGATCGACAACCATCGTCTCGGCAAGGCCGAGCGCATTGATGACGCCGCGGGTCGCTATATCGAGTTCTGCAAGAGCACGGTGCCGATCGGCATGAGTCTCGGCGGCATGCGCATCGTGGTCGACTGCGCCCATGGCGCCACCTACCAGGTCGCACCGAGGGTGTTTTCCGAACTGGGGGCCGAGGTCGAGGTGATCGGTGCCAACCCGGACGGCTTCAACATCAATGAGGGGGTGGGGTCGACCCATCCCGAGGCCCTGCGGTCGGCCGTGCGAGATTCGGGTGCCGATCTGGGGGTCGCCTTCGACGGCGATGGGGATCGCGTCGTGATGGTGGACGCCGACGGGGTGATCCGCGACGGCGACGAGTTGCTGTACGTGATTGCCGCCGGACGCATCGAGGAGGGCTACGCCGGGGGTGTGGTCGGCACCCTGATGAGCAATCTCGGCCTGGAGCAGGCGATCGGGAACCTTGGGCGCCCCTTCCTGCGGGCGAAGGTGGGTGATCGCTACGTGCACGAGGCGCTCAAGCGCGAGCACTGGCTGCTGGGGGGAGAGTCCTCGGGGCACCTGCTCTGCCTGGATCGTCACAGCACGGGTGACGGCATCGTCGCGGCGTTGCAGGTGCTTGCGGAGATGGCGCGGCGCGAGCGCTCGCTGTCCGAATTGCTCGAGCCGATGAAGGTGTTGCCGCAGACATTGGTCAACGTACGCATCGATCGCCCCCTGTCACTGGAGGACCCGGTGGTCGTCGACGCCGTGGCCGCCGCGGAGCGGGAACTGGCCGGGCGAGGTCGGGTTCTGCTGCGACCCTCCGGCACCGAACCGCTGATCCGCGTGATGGTCGAGGGGGAGTCCCGCGAGCAGGTGCGCGAGGTGGCAGAGGCCCTGGCCGAGGTGGTGCAGCGGTACGCGGCCGCCTGACGGCGGATCGGGCCTGTGTCTGCCCCGCTGGAGGCAGGCAGAGCGGGATGCCATTCATGCAGGGTTTTCCCGGGTGGCGGTTCCGTCCCGCGGCATTCTCCCGTATAATCCGCGCGCCGGGCCGTGACTCGATCACGTCGTCCCGGAAATTCCACACGCCCATCGAAATGGCAGCGCGGGGTGCCCTACGGTTCGGCCGGGGGTTGCGTTGTCAGATGTGGCGGAGGCCCAACCCAATACAATCAGGTAGTTATCAATGGCTAACATCACGATGCGTCAGATGATCGAGGCCGGTGTCCACTTCGGTCACCAGACTCGATACTGGAACCCGGGCATGGCGCCCTACATCTTCGGTCAGCGCAACCGGATCCACATCATCAACCTCGAAAAGACGCTGCCGATGTTCGAGGACGCCTTGAACTTCGTCGGCAAGCTGGCCGGCAACGGCGGCAAGATCCTGTTCGTCGGCACCAAGCGTTCGGCCCGTGAGCTGGTCGAGCAGGAAGCCCAGCGCTGCGGCATGCCGTACGTCAATCATCGCTGGCTCGGCGGCATGATGACCAACTTCCGTACCGTCCGCTCCTCGATCCGCCGTCTCAAGACGCTCAAGCAGATGGAAGAGGATGGCAGCCTCGCCAAGCTGGTGAAGAAGGAAGCCCTGGAGACCACCCGCGAGCGCGCCAAGCTCGAGCGTTCCATCGGCGGCATCCAGGACATGGAGCGCCTGCCGGACGCGCTGTTCGTCATCGACGTGGGTCACGAGGACATTGCCATCAAGGAAGCCAAGAAGCTGGGCATTCCGGTGATCGCCGTGGTCGACACCAACAACAGCGCCGATGGCGTCGACTACGTCATTCCGGGCAACGATGACGCCATTCGCGCCATCCAGCTCTACACCAAGGCCGTGGCCGACGCCGTGCTCGACGCCAAGGGTGCGACCAGCGTCAGCGAGTCGGACTTCGTGGAAGTGGCCGACGAGGAAGAGGCGGCCAAGTAAGCGCCGCTGGTTACGGGGTGGGCGTCCGGTCCGCCCCGGCACACGATTTCACGAACAACGGGTCCGCTGACCCGTTGTTTCTGTACTGGATAGATTCGGGAGAAGACAGCTCATGGCAATTACCGCCTCTCTGGTCAAGGAACTCCGCGAGCGCACCGGCTCGGGCATGATGGAGTGCAAGAAGGCACTGGTCGAGACCGATGGCGACATCGAGGCCGCGATCGAGCAGATGCGCAAGAGCGGCCTGGCCAAGGCCGACAAGAAGGCCGGTCGCGTCGCCGCCGAAGGCCAGGTCACCATCGCGGTCAGCGACGACCGCAAGAGCGCCGCGATGGTCGAGATCAACTCCGAGACCGATTTCGTCTCCAAGGGCGATGACTTCGCCGGTTTCGCGCAGAGCGTCGCCGAGAAGATCCTGAGCGACGACCCGGCCGACATGGACGCGGTCAACGCGCTCGAGATCGACGGCGAGAAGGCCGACGACCGCCGCAAGGCGCTGGTCGCCAAGCTGGGCGAGAACATCCAGATGCGTCGATTCGTGCGCATGAACACCTCCGGCGTGATCGGTGCGTACCGCCACGGTGAGCGCATCGGCGTGCTGGTCGAGCTCGAGGGTGGCAGCGAGGAGCTGGCCCGCGATCTGGCCATGCATGTTGCCGCGACCAAGCCGGCCTGCGTCGACGAGTCGCAGGTCGACGAGGCGACGGTGGAGAAGGAGCGCGAGATCTTCCGTGCCCAGGCCGCCGAGTCGGGCAAGCCGCCGGAGATCGTCGAGAAGATGATCGAGGGCCGCATCCGCAAGTTTCTCGCCGAGATCACCCTGGTCGGCCAGCCGTTCGTCAAGGATCCGGACCAGACCGTCGGTCAGCTCCTGAAGAAGGAAGGCGCCAAGGTCGTGCGCTTCGAGCGCATGGAGGTCGGCGAAGGCATCGAGAAAGAGGAAGGCGACTTCGCCGCCGAAGTGATGGCGCAGGTCAAGGGGGGCTGATCGCCCTCGAGGAAAGCCGGGGCCACCCCGGCTTTTTTTTGAACTGCGGAACCTCCGATCAAGCCCTCCGCGGGTCGGCCGGCCCGGCCGGAGGGTTTGCTCGGATGTTTCCAGGTGCGTCATGCTCGACGTGGCGCGACAACCCATTGCAAGCACTCAGCCACAGGTGAAACGATATGCAAGCTGCCGGCCCCCCCCGTTATCGACGTGTCCTGCTCAAACTCAGCGGCGAAGCGCTGATGGGCGAACAGTCATTCGGGATCGATCCGGCCGTGATCAACCGCCTGGGCGAAGACATCCAGATGCTCAAGGATCGTGGCGTCGAGGTCGCCGTGGTCGTCGGCGGCGGCAATATCTTCCGCGGGGAGGGCCTGGCCGGTGCGGGCATGGACCGCGTGACCGGTGACCAGATGGGCATGCTGGCGACCGTGATGAACGGGTTGGCCATGCAAGACGTCCTCGAGCGGCGGGACATCAAGGTGCGCGTGCTGTCGGCAGTGTCCATCCACGCCGTCTGCGAAGACTACATTCGCCGCCGCGCGATCCGTCACCTGGAGAAGGGCCGGGTGGTCGTGCTGGTCGGCGGGACGGGTAATCCGTTTTTCACCACCGACTCGGGCGCGAGCCTGCGCGCGGTGGAACTCAAGGCCGATCTGATGATCAAGGCGACCAAGGTCGACGGTGTCTACAGCGCCGATCCGACCCTGGATTCGAGTGCAGAACGCTATGACCATTTGACGTACAATGCCGTGCTCGACCAGCGGCTGGGCGTCATGGACGCCACCGCGATCGTGATGTGTCGCGATCAGCAGATGCCGCTGATGGTGGTTGACATCAATGAGCCGGGGAACCTGGTGCGCGCCGTCGCTGGCGAGTCCGTGGGAACCCTGGTGACAGCGGAGAAAGAGAAGAATGATTGACGACATCGTCAAAGATGCCCGCTCGCGCATGAACAAGAGTATCGAGGCGCTCAAGGGCGAGCTTTCCAAGATCCGCACCGGTCGGGCGCACGTCAGCGTGCTCGACCATATCCACGTGGATTACTACGGTAGCCAGGTGCCCCTCTCCCAGGTCGCCAAGTTGTCGGCCGAGGACGCTCGCACCCTGAGCGTCACCCCCTGGGAGAAGGACATGGTGGGCAAGATCGAGAAGGCGATCATGACCTCCGATCTGGGCCTCAACCCCGCAACCGCCGGCACCGTGATCCGCATTCCGATGCCGCCGCTGACCGAGGAGCGTCGCCGCGATCTGGGCAAGGTGGTTCGCAACGAGGGCGAGAACGCCAAGATCGCGATCCGCAACATCCGTCGTGACGCTAACAACGATCTCAAGAACTTTCTCAAGGAGAAGGAGATCTCCGAGGACGAGGAACGCCGCGGTCAGGACGCCATCCAGAAGCTGACCGACGACCGGGTGGCCGAGGTGGACCAGCTCGTGGCGGAGAAGGAAAAAGAGCTGATGGAAGTCTGAGGCGACGTGACGGCGCGCAGCCACGACCACGACGAGGCGTCCGGGCTCGATCGGGCGCGCCTGCCGCGACACGTGGCGATCGTGATGGACGGCAACGGTCGCTGGGCCCGCGCACGGCACCTGCCGCGTACCGTCGGTCATCAGCGCGGCCGTCGCGCCGTGCGCGAGACCATCCGGGCGGCCATGCGCCGCGGGGTGCCCCTGCTGACCCTGTTCGCCTTTTCCTCCGAGAACTGGAAACGTCCCCCCGACGAGGTCGACGCGCTGATGAAGCTGTTCATCAACGCCCTCGAGAAGGAGCTCGACGAACTCGACGGGAACGGCGTGCGCCTGAGCTTCATCGGTGAACGGGCCCGGCTGGACGGCTCGATCCTCCACCTCATGGAGGTCGCGGAGACGCGCACCGCGGATAATGACCGGCTGCACCTGCAGATCGCCGTTAGCTATGGCGGCCAGTGGGATATCCTCCAGGCGGCCCGTCGGCTCGCGGAGCGTCACGCCGACTCCCCGCTGGCGCTCAACGACCCGGATACCCTGCAGTCGGCCTTCGAGGCCGGTCTGGCGACGGCCGGGCAGCCGCCGGTGGATCTCTTCATCCGCACCGGCGGGGAACGGCGGCTGAGTAATTTCCTTCTCTGGCAGGCGGCCTATGCCGAGTTGTACTTCACCGACGTCCTCTGGCCGCTGTTCGACGAGGCGGAGTTCGACCGTGCGCTGAGCTGGTTCGCCGGCCGCGAACGACGTTTCGGTCGGGTCGAGAAAGGTGACGGGGCATGATCACGGGTACCCCCCTGCGACTGCTGACCGGAACGATCGCCGGACTGGTCTCGCTGGCGGTCGTCCTGTTCGCCCCCGAGCGCGTCTTTGCCGGCGTTACCCTGGTACTGGTCGGCTGGGCGGCGGTCGAGTGGTTCCGGCTCTGCGGCCTCGAGCCCTGTCGCATCTGGCCCTGGGTGCTGGCTACCGTGGCACTGGCGGTGGGCTGGCAGCAGGTCTGGCCGGCCGACCGGCTGGCCTGGCTGATGGGCGCGGTTGCGGTGGTCTGGCTGGCCCTGTTCGCCGCCCAGCTGCGTCACCGGCGCGAGCGCCCCGAGAATCGTCCCTTCTGGTTGCGGCGGCTGATCGGCCTGTTCATCCTGCCCATGTTCTGGCTGGCGCTGGTGGAGGTGCACGCCGCGCCCCAGGGCGAATGGCTCCTGGTCTTCGGTGTGCTGGTGGTCGTGGTGGCCGATTCACTGGCCTATTTCGCTGGGCGAACCTTCGGCCGCCGCAAACTCGCGCCGATGATCAGCCCCGGCAAGTCCATCGAGGGCGTGATCGGCGGCCTGGCCGGCGTGGCCGTCCTCGCGGCGATCGGGGCGGTGTTGCCGCTGTTCGCCGCCACGCCCAGCTGGCTGCTGGCCCTATGGTGCGTGCTGGTCGCACTCGCCTCGGTGGGTGGTGACCTCGAGGAATCCCGCCTCAAGCGGGAGGCGGGTGCCAAGGACAGCGGTCGAGTCCTGCCGGGGCACGGCGGCGTGCTCGATCGTCTCGACGGCCAGTTCGCCGCCATGCCGCTGTGGTGGCTGGGGCTCTGGCAGATGCAGCTGCTGGGAGGCTGACGTGGCGATCACCCGGATCGGGCTCTTCGGTTCAACCGGCAGCATCGGAACGAGCACGCTCGACGTGCTCGCCAGGCATCCCGACCGCTTCTCCGTCGAGGTGCTGGTCGCCCATTCCCGCATCGATCCCCTGTTCGAGCAGATCAAGCGTTTTCGTCCATCCGTCGTCGGCCTGGTCGAGGCCGAGCGGCGCGAGGCGCTCGAGGAGCGTCTCGCCAGCCTGCCCGCCTCGCGGCGCCCCG
The DNA here is from genome assembly GCA_964442775.1 of uncultured Halothiobacillus sp. Classification (GTDB taxonomy): domain Bacteria; phylum Pseudomonadota; class Gammaproteobacteria; order Halothiobacillales; family Halothiobacillaceae; genus Guyparkeria. Next base: position 17,862 of record CAYUAO010000006.1, read on the forward strand.
AAGTGGTGGTGGGCCAGGCGGGGGTGGACGACCTGGCCGGCGAGGCGACGCTCGACACGGTGGTCGCGGCGGTGGTCGGTACCGCCGGGCTTGGTTCGACCTGGAACGCGCTGGCCGCCGGCAAGCGCGTCTTGCTGGCAAACAAGGAATCCCTGGTGGCCGCCGGCGAGCTGATGCTCGACGTGGCCCGCCGGGCCGGGGCGACCCTGCTGCCGATCGACAGCGAACACAATGCCATCTTCCAGTGCCTGCCGGCGCACGAGGCCGCGGTGGTGGGGCGCGCCGGGCTGGTCAGCGAAAGCCGCGAGATCGAGCGGCTGGTACTGACCGCTTCCGGTGGGCCGTTCCGCGAACGCCCGCTGGGCGACTTCGCGGGCATCACGCCCGAGCAGGCCTGCGCCCACCCCAATTGGTCGATGGGGCGCAAGATCTCGGTCGACTCGGCGACGATGATGAACAAGGGGCTCGAGGTGATCGAGGCCGCGCGCCTGTTCGGTGTGTCGGCCGAGCGGATCGAGGTGCTGGTCCATCCCGAGTCGGTGATCCATTCGATGGTGCGGTTCGTCGACGGCTCGGTGATCGCCGAGCTGGGCGAGCCGGACATGCGCACGCCCATCGCCCATGCCCTGGCCTGGCCGGAGCGGATTGAGTCGGGCGTCGCTCCGCTGGATTTCGGCGCGCTTGCCGGCCTGCACTTCGAATCCCCCGACCCGGAGCGGTTTCCCGCTCTCCGCCTGGCCTTCGAGGCCCTGGCATCGGGTGGCGCGATGCCGCTGGTGATGAATGCCGCCAACGAGGTGGCGGTGGCCGAGTTCCTCGCGCGGCGGATCGGCTTCATGGACATACCGGCCGCGCTCGATGCGGCCATGACGCATTTTGCCGGCGATGACGAGTTCGCGATGCCGACGAGCATCGAGGCGGTGCTGGCCGCCGACCGGGACGTGCGCGCCTGGACCGCCTCCTGGTGCCGGGGGCGCGCCCCGTTTACGGGGGGTTGATCGATGGACTTTCTGTTGAGCGTACTGGGATTTCTGCTGACCATCGGCATTCTGGTGGCCTTCCACGAGTACGGTCACTTCTGGGTGGCGCGTCGCCTCGGCGTGCGGGTGCTGACCTATTCGCTGGGGTTCGGCCGGGCGATCTACTCGACCCGGCGAGGCCCCGAGTCGATCGAGTACCGCGTCGGCCTGTTCCCGCTGGGCGGCTACGTGCGCATGCTCGACGAGCGCGAGGGCCCGGTCGATCCGGCCGAGCGGCACCGGGCGTTCAACCGCCAGCCGCTGAAGGTGCGGGCGGCCGTCGTCGCGGCGGGGCCGGCGGCGAACGTGCTCCTGGCGCTCGTGTTCTGGTGGTTGATGTTCATGGTGGGCACGCAGGGGGTCCTGCCCAAGGTCGGCGAGATCGACTCCGGTTCGCGCATGGCCGAGGCAGGGCTGCAGGAAGGCGACGTCATACGCGCGGTGGACGGCGAGCCGGTGGCGACGCTTTCCGACCTGCGCCTGTCGATGCTGAAGGCGGCGATCGGGCAGCGTTCGTTGCCGATCGGCATCGAACGTGAAGGGTCGGATCGGGAGGTGACGCTCGATCTGCGTGGCCTGGACCCGCTGGGGGGACGGATCGGACAACAGCCCACCGACATCCTCGATCGGGTGGGTTTCTCCCTGTGGCGCGCGCCGGCCCATGCCGAGATCGCCGAGGTGCAGCCCGATTCGGTCGCGGCGGCCGCCGGACTCGAGGCCGGTGAGCGGATCGTTGCCGTTGAGGGGCGGGAATACCGTGATCCCTGGGAACTGATTGATGCGATCGGTGAGCGAGCGGACGAAAAGACGCGTCTGACCCTGCAGGGCGAGGCGGGGCAGCGGAACGTGACGGTCACCCCGCGGCCGACCGAGGTCGAGGGCGAAACGGTCGGGCGCATCGGGGTGGCGTTGTCGGCCCGCCCGCTGGACGCCGAGGCGGCCGAATCGATGTTCCTGGTCGAGAGCGCCGGGCCGATCGAGGCGGCGGGCCTGGCAGTCGAGCGCAGTTGGGAGATGACCGCGCTCACGCTGTCGGTATTCCATCGGCTGCTCACGGGCGAGGCCAGCGTCGCCAACCTGTCGGGGCCGGTGGCGATCGCCGACTACGCCGGCAAGAGCCTGCTGCTGGGGCTTTCGACCTTTCTCGGCTTTCTCGCCCTGGTGAGCCTGTCGCTGGCCATTCTCAACCTGCTGCCGATCCCGATGCTCGACGGGGGGCATCTGCTCCTGTACGTCATCGAGGCGATCAAGGGCGGACCGGTGGGGGCGGCCTTCGAGGAGATCTTCGCCCGGATAGGCATTCTGCTGCTCGGACTGCTGATGGTGGTGGTCTTCTACAACGACATTGCCCGGTTGATGCACTAGGCCGGCTTGGGCCACAATAGCCCGGATTTACCTTTGCGCCGGGGGCGGCAAGTTTGTTCGCGCCCTGACGGACCCTGTTGTTCCAAACCCATCCGCCTGACCAGGAAAGCCTTTCGGCATGACCATCACCCAACGCTGCACCTCCCTGGCGCTTGCCGCGCTGCTGTTCTTGCCAACGCTGGCACAGGCATTCGAGATCACCGACATCCGGGTCGAGGGGCTGCGCACTATTTCCCCGGGCACCGTCTTCACCTACATCCCCTACGAGGTCGGCGACGATTTCCAACCCGGTGACAGCACACGGGTGGTCGAGTCGCTCTACGACACCGGCTTTTTCAAGGACGTCGAGGTTGGACGGGGCCCGGACGACGCGTTGCTGATCCGGCTCGAGGAGCGCCCGACCATCACCGCGCTGGAGGTCAGCGGCAACGACAAGGTCGAGACCGAGAAGCTGCAGGAAGCCCTCAAGTCGATCGGCCTGGTCCAGGGCCGCGTGCTCGACCAGCGCGCGCTGGACAAGATGAAGACGGAGTTGCAGCGGGTCTACTACAGCCTGGGCCAGTACGGGGTCCAGATCGAGACCGAGGTCGAGGAGCTCGAGGATAACCGCGTCTTCGTCGACATCGAGATCTATGAGGGCAAGCCGGCTTCCATCCGCCGCGTGCGCATCATCGGCAACGAGGATTTCGACGAGGGCGAGCTGCTCGACGAGTTCGAGCTCGGCCCGGTCTCGTGGTGGCGTTTCTGGTCGAGTGCCGACCAGTACTCCAAGCAGAAGCTTTCGGCGGACCTCGAGCGTCTGCGGTCGTTCTATCTCGATCGTGGTTACCTCAAGTTCGCGGTGGACTCCACGCAGGTGACCATCACGCCGGACAAGAAGGATATCGAGGTGGTGGTCAACATCACCGAGGGCGAGCGCTACAAGGTCGAGGACGTCACCTACAGCGGCAACATGCTTCTCAACGAGGAGACGCTCGAGGAGCTCACCCGGGTCGAAAAGGGCGAGTACTTCAACCGTCGCCAGGTGGTGGAGACCAGTGACGCCATCGGCCGCCGCATGGGTGATTTCGGTTACGCCTTCGCCCGGGTCGAGCCGCGCCCGGAGGTCGACGAGGACGAGAAGACCGTGGTGGTCGACTTCAACCTCGAGCCGGGTCGCCGGGTCAGCGTCCGCGAGATCGAGTTCAAGGGTAACTACAACACCAACGAGGTCGTCTATCGCCGCGAGATGCGGCAGATGGAGGGCAGCTGGTACGCGGGCAACAAGCTCGACCGCTCCAAGCAGCGCCTCGAGCGCCTGCCGTCGGTGCAGACCGTCGAGCAGGAGATCAAGCCCGTGCCGGACAACCCGGACCAGGTCGATGTCGAGTACGACGTCACCGAACAGCTCTCCGGTTCGCTGACGGCCGGCGTGGGCTTCTCCCAGGCCGAGGGTGTGCTCTTCAACGCCGGCCTGAACCAGCCGAACTTTCTCGGCAGTGGCAAGGAAGTGGGCCTCAACATCGAGCGCAGCTCCTACCGCGAGTACTACCAGTTCAACTACCGCGACCCGTACTTCACGGTTAACGGCGTCAGCCAGGGCTTCGGGCTCTTCTACCAGAAGCAGGACGGGACCGAGCTGTCGCTCTCGCGCTACCTCGTGGATTCGTTCGGTGGCAACATCAACTTCGGCGTGCCGCTCTCGGAGCTGACCTATGCGTCGATCGACTTCGGCATCGAGAGCCAGGAGATCAAGTCGACCAGCCGTTCGCCCAGCTGGGTCACGGGAGAAGCCGACAGCGACGAACCCGGTCCCGGTTTCGACGGCGAGCAGTACTACACCTACACGGTCAAGCCGTCCTGGCGTTACGATTCTCGCAATCGCCACATGTTCCCCACCTCGGGTCAGTACCATCGCCTCTCCGCGACGGTCGCATTGCCCGGCAGTGACCTGACCTATCTCAAGGGGGAATACGACGGCGAGTTCTACCTGCCGCTGACCGATCTGTTCACCCTGAAGGCGCATGGCAACGTCGGCCAGATCAAGTCCTACGGCGATACCCAGAACGATTTCTCCGGCACGAGTCAGTACTACGACGGCGTGCCGCCGTTCCTGAACTACTTCACGGGCGGTATTCGCTCGGTCCGGGGTTACGAGGACTATTCGCTGGGTCCGCGCGACAACAACGACGACCCGATGGGTGGCACATTCAAGATGAACGGCGGACTGGCCGTGTACTCGCCGTTGCCGTTCCTGACCGAGCAGCGAGATTCGATGCGCATGTCGCTGTTCTGGGACATCGGTAACGCCTACGGCGACATCGAGGATTTCGAGGGCGATTCCCTGCGCCAGTCGGTCGGTATCGGCTTCAGCTGGATCTCGCCGGTCGGCCCGCTGATGTTCAGCTACGCCCAGCCGCTGAACGACGAGCCGAACGACCGCACCCAGAACTTCCAGTTCTCCATTGGTGCGTCCTTCTGATGGGCGCTGCCGGGCCTGTGGCATAATGTGCCGCCATTGCAGGAGGGGCTGCCGCCGGTCGGCGGCCGCCGACCGGCCCCGATCGGGCCATGACGTTTCAGGAGATGACCGCGTGATTCGCTTGCTTCAACGATTCGCCTTGCTCACGATTGCGCTGATCTTGCCCCTGGGCGTCCAGGCGGCCGACATCAAGATCGGCTTCGTCAATTCCTCCGTTCTGCTGGAGCAGGCGCCGCAGGCCGGGCAGGCCAAGGAGAAGCTCGAACAGGAGTTCTCCGACCGGGAGCAGGAGCTTCGCGCCCTGCGTGAGGAAGTCCAGGACATGGAAAACCGCCTCAATCGCGACGGCGTGACCATGAACGAGGGCGATCGCGGCAACCTGGAGCGCGAACTCAATCGCAAGCTGCGCGACCTGCAGCGTGAGCAGAGCAACTTCCGCGACGACCTCAACCTGCGCAAGAACGAGGAACTGGGCAAGCTGCAGCGACTGGTCCTGGACGCCATCCGCGAGGTGGCCCGGGACAAGGGCTACGACCTGGTGCTGTCGGAGGGCGTGGTCTACTCGGCCGAACGGGTCGAGCTGACCCAGGACGTGCTCGACCGGCTCAAACAGATGGGCCGTTGATCCGGCCCGGGCTCTGACACGCGGTGAGTATTTCTGCCAGCACGAGCGCGACCGTCGGCGAGATCGCCGACTGGATCGGCGTCCCGCCGGTTGACGACGAGGCCGCCACCCGCATCACGGGGGCGGCCTCGCTGGCCTGCGCCAGCGGCACGGATGTCAGCTATTACGACGGAGACCGTCGCGCCGCCGCCGAGGCCGCTGCCACGCGGGCCGGGTTGGTGCTCACCAACGACGCCGGGCGGAAGGTGCTTCCCGAATCCGTGTCATGCCTGGTCGTCGACCAGCCCAGGCTGGCCTTCGCGCGGGTGCTCGAGCACCTTTACCCGGTGCCCGACGGGCTGGCGGGGGTGCATCCCTCGGCGGTCGTCGACGAGACGGCCGAGATCGACGATAGCGCGCGGATCGACGCCCAGGTCACCGTCGGTCCGGGCGCGCGTATTGCTGCCCACGCCGTGATCGGGCCGGGTTCGGTGATCGGCCGGAACGTCGCGATCGGTGAAGCGACGCGCCTGCTGGGCCGGGTGACCGTGCTCGACGACAGCGTCATCGGGGCACGTTGCGTCATCCAGCCCGGCGTGGTGATCGGTTCGGATGGCTTCGGGCTGGCACAGGAAAACGGCGCATGGCGACGGGTGCCCCAGGTGGGTCGCGTGGTGATCGGCAATGACGTCGACATCGGCGCGAACACCACCATCGATCGCGGTGCGCTCGACGATACGGTGGTCGCCGACGGCGTGAAGCTGGACAACCTGATCCAGATTGCGCACAACGTGCGCATCGGGGAGCATTCGGCCATCGCCGGCTGTGCCGGGCTCGCGGGTTCGAGCGAGGTAGGCCGCTACTGCACGCTGGGGGGCGGAGTCGGACTGGCGGGCCACCTCACGCTGGCCGACAACGTACACGTCACCGGCATGTCGATGGTGACGCGATCGATTCATCGTCCGGGCGTGTATTCCGCCGGCACACCGCTGGACACGAACGAGCGCTGGCACCGCAATGCCGCACGCTTCAAGCAACTCGACCGGCTAGCGCGTCGGGTGAAACAACTGGAACAACGGCTCGGCGACACGCCGGCCCCCGAGGAAGATTCGTGAGCGAAGACAACACCATGATGGTGCAGGAGATCATGGAGCTCCTGCCGCACCGCTACCCGTTCCTGCTGATCGATCGCGTGGTCGACTGGGCGCCGAACGAGTACCTGGTCGCGATCAAGAACGTGACCTTCAACGAGCCGTTCTTCCAGGGGCATTTCCCGGTGCGACCGATCATGCCGGGCGTACTGATCACCGAGGCCATGGCCCAGGCGACCGGCGTGCTCGCCTTTAGCAGCAACGGCGGCAAGCCCAAGGACAATGCCCTCTACATGCTGGTGGGGCTGGACGACGTGACCTTCCGCCGCATGGTCGAGCCGGGAGACCAGCTCACCATCCGGGTGGAGATCAAGCGAATGGCCCGCGGCATGGGCATTTTCAACTGCACGGCGCACGTGGGTGACGAACTCGCCGCGCGTGCCACGGTCAAGTGTGTGGCCAAGGAAGTGATCGAGTGATTCATCCCAGCGCGATCGTCAGCGACGAGGCCCGCCTGCACGACAGCGTGCAGGTCGGCCCCTTTGCGATCATCGAGGGCGAGGTCGAGATCGGTGCCGACACGATCGTCGAGTCACACGCGGTGATCAAGGGGCCGTGCCGGATCGGGACGAACAACCATATCTTCAGTCACGCCGTGGTCGGCGAAGTGCCCCAGGATCTCAAGTTCGCCGGCGAGCGGACCTTCCTCGAGATCGGCGACCGCAACCGCATCCGCGAGTTCTCCACCATTCACCGCGGCACCGCCGGCGGTGGCGGGCTGACCCGGCTGGGGTCGGATATCCTGGTCATGGCGTACGCGCACGTGGCGCACGATTGCCTGGTGGGCGATCACGTCATCCTCGCCAACGCCGCGTCGCTCGCCGGGCACTGTGAAGTGGGCGAGCACGCCATCTTCGGCGGCTTCGCCGTGGCGCACCAGTTCTGCCACATCGGCGCCCACGCCTTCATCGGCGGTTTTTCCAAGGTTTCCAAGGACGTGGTGCCGTTCGTGATGGCCGACGGCGCGCGCGCCCGGGCCATCGGCCTGAACAAGGAAGGCCTCAAGCGTCGCGGCTTCTCGCCCGAGACCATCACGCTGCTCAATCGCTGCTTCCGCCAACTGGTCAAGCGCCAGGGCGACGACCTGGTGTGGACCGAGTTCGAGCAGGCCGCCGAGACCGAGCCGGCGCTGGCCGAGATGCTCGACTTCATTCGCGACAGCGAGCGCGGCATCACGCGCTGAGCCCGTCACTCCCGGGGCGACGTTGTCTGCCGTCCCGCCGATTCCCGACAACCTGCCCGACCACGCCATGACCGCCACACCTCCCGCTGAACGCATCGAACACGACAGCCTGGGCGAGGTGCGCCTGCCGGCCGACGCCCTCTTCGGTCCGCAGACCCAGCGCGCCGTCGACAACTTCCCCGTCAGCGGCCGTCCCATGCCGGTAGCCTTCATCGACGCGCTCTGTCGCCTCAAGGCGGCCTGTGCGCAGGCCAACCACCGCATCGGTGCGCTGGACGCCGCGCGGGCCGAGGCGATCACGTCCGTCGCTGAACGGCTGGTCGCCGGCCTGGCCGAGGGTCGGTTCCGCGACGCCTTCCCCGTCGACGTCTACCAGACCGGCTCGGGGACCTCGAGCAACATGAACGTCAACGAGGTGATCGCGCACCTGGCCGGTGAACAGGCGGCCGTGCACCCCAACGACCACGTCAACATGAGCCAGAGCTCCAACGACGTGGTGCCCAGCGCGATCCGCGTGATGTCGGTGCGACGGGTCGAGCGCGACCTGCTGCCGGCGCTGGCCCACCTGGAGACGGTGCTGCTCGGCCGGGCGCGCGAACTGGCCGGCGTGGTCAAGACCGGGCGGACCCACCTGATGGACGCCACCCCGATTCGCTTCGACCAGGTGCTGGAGGGGTTCGTCGAGCAGTTGCGCGGCTGGCGGCTGGCCCTCGAACAGGCGCGTGACCGCAACCTGTCCCTGCCCCTGGGGGGGACGGCGGTGGGTACCGGCCTGAACGCGCCGGAAGGCTTCGCCGACGCCGCCATCGACTCGCTCAACCGCGCACTCGAGCGCGAAAGCCCATTCGGCCGCCTGGCCCATCCGGCCGCCGGCATGAGCGTGCAGGACGACTCGCTCGCCCTGAGTTCGGCCCTGCGCGGAGTCGCTGTGTTCCTGCACAAGCTCGCCAACGACCTGCGCTGGATGAACAGCGGTCCGCTCGCCGGTCTGGGCGAGATCAGCCTGCCGGCCCTGCAGCCGGGCAGCTCGATCATGCCCGGCAAGGTCAACCCCGTGGTGCCCGAGTCGGTCGCCATGGCCGCCGTCCAGATCCAGGGTCTCGATCACGCGGTCGCCATGGCCGCGCAGTCGGGCAATTTCGAACTCAACGTGATGTTTCCCGTGGTCGCAGCCAACCTCGACGAGATGGTTACGCTTGCGGCCAACGCCTCGCGGTTGCTGGCCGACCGCGCGATCGCCGGCTTTACCGTCAATCGCGAGCGCATCGAGCGGGACCTGGCCGCCAACCCGATCCTGGTGACCGCGCTCAACCCGGTGATCGGCTACGAGGCGGGTGCGGCGATCGCCAAGCGCGCCTACGCCGAGGGACGGGCCGTGATCGACGTGGCGCGCGAGATGACCGATCTCGACGAGGCGACGCTGAACGAGCTTCTCGATCCGAGGCGGCTGACGGGCGAACGCTGAATCAGCCGGCGCGGCGCTCGGCAATCAGGTCGGCGGCCAGATCGGCCAGACGGTCGAAGGCGCCGCGCCGACCCAGCCGGTCGCGGATTTCCGCCAGGGCCCGGCGCTGTTCGGTCGCCCCGTCGGGCGCGAGCAATGGCTCGATGTCCCGGGCGAGTCGCCCGGCGGTGGCCTCGTGCTGCAGGCGTTCCGGGACCGCCTCGCGGCCGAGGACGATATTGGGCAGGCCGACGTGCTCGACCTGTACCAGGCGGCGCGCGAGTGCGTAGGTCAGCGCGTTGCTGCGATAGGCGATCACCATGGGCGTGCCGATCAGGGCGGCCTCGAGCGTCGCCGTGCCGCTGGCGATCAGCAGGGCGTCGCTGGCGGCCATCGCGCGACGCGCCTCGCCCGGCATGATGGTCAGGCGGGCGCGCAGCTCGGCCGACGGTGCGGCCTGATCGACGCGCGCGAGCAGCCACTCGGCGTCGATGGACTCGGCGCGCGGCAGGACGAAGCGGCGGGTCGGGTCGTCGGCGAGCAGCCGGTCGGCGGCGGCGAGGAAGACCGGCAGCAGCCGCTCGATCTCGCCGCGCCGGCTGCCCGGCAGCAGGCCGACGACCGGAGCGTCCTCGGGCAGTGAGAGTTCGCGGCGGGCCTGTCCACGGTCGGGGGCCTGGCGGTCGATCAACTCGATCAGGGGGTGCCCGACGTGGGTGGTCGGCAGCCCGTGCTCGGCGAACAGCGGCACCTCGAAGTCGAACAGGACCGCCAGGTGATCGGCGAAGCGGTGGAAGTGCCGTGCCCGGCCCGGTCGCCAGGCCCAGACCTGCGGGGCGACGAAGAACAGCACCGGGATGCCCCGGGTCCTGGCCTGGCGGGCGAGTCGCTGGTTGAATTCCTGGAAGTCGATCACGATGACGAGATCCGGCCGCTCGCGGTCGAGAGACTCCACCAGGGTGTTCATCGCCGCGCGCAGGCGACCGTAGTGGCGCAGGACTTCCACCAGGCCCATCACCGAGACCTGGTCCATGTCCACGATGGTCTCGATGCCCGCTGCGCGCGACTGGGCGCCACCCAGTCCGAAGGCCGTCAGGCCGGGCAGGCGTTCGGCCAGACGGGGCATCAGTTCGGCGGCGTACATGTCGCCCGAGGCCTCGCCGGCGGCGATCATCAGGCGCGGGGAGCGGTTGTCGGGGTCGCGGGAATTCAAGCAGTCCTCGCTATTGGGAGATGACGACGACAATGAGCGCGAGTATGCCGCAAGCCGACCTGTTTGACGATCTGGATGCCGCGGGCTGCTACTGCGGCGTCGACGAGGCCGGGCGCGGCCCGCTGGCCGGCCCGGTGGTCGCCGCCGCCGTGATCCTCGACCCCGCCCGCCCGATCCGCCTGCTGAACGACTCCAAGCAGTTGACCGAGCGACGCCGCGAGGCGCTGTTCGACCAGATCCGCGAGCACGCGGCCGGTTGGGCCATCGCCGAGGCAAGCGTCGCCGAGATCGACGAGCTCAACATCCTGCATGCCTCGATGCTGGCCATGCGCCGTGCCGTGCTCGCGTTGCTCGACGAAGGCCATGCACTCGACCGCGCGCACGTCGACGGCAATCGCTGCCCGAAGCTGCCGGTGCCGGGGCGGGCGCTGGTCGGTGGGGATGCCTCCGATCCCGCCATCGCCGCCGCCTCCGTACTGGCCAAGGTCAGCCGTGATCGCCAGATCGTCGCGCTGGACGCCGAGTATCCCCAGTACGGGCTGGCGCGCCACAAGGGCTATCCCACCACGGCCCATCTGGCGGCGCTTTCCGAGCACGGCCCCAGCCCCATCCATCGCCGGAGCTTCGCCCCCGTAAGGCGTGCCATGGGACGGGTCGCCCAGTCCTAGGGAAACTATGCACGAATGCCATACCGCTCTGCGCGCCTTGGCGAGTCGCTCGTGCTCGGCGTTGTGATGTCTTGACGTGGCCACCGGCACGCCCGCGACATCGCGCCTTGATCACGAACGACTCGCCAAGCCTTCAGTGGCATGGCATTCGTGCAGAGTTTCCCTAGACCAGGTATTCGGTCGCCGGCTCGCGGGACAGAAAGCCCGTCGGCGAGGCGGATGCACCGTAGGCGCCGGACTGCAGCACTCCCAGCCACTCGCCCGGTGCCAGGGGGGGCAGCGGCTGGTTCCTGCCCAGCACGTCCAGTGGAGTGCACAGCGGACCGGCGATCTCGACGGCCTCGCTGGCCTCGTCGTCCAGGCGGTCGATCGCGACCACCGGCCAGTTGCGACGCAGCACCGCGCCGAGATTGCCGGAGAGGGCCAGGTGGTGGTGCATGCCGCCGTCGCAGAGGAGGTACGTGCTGCCGCGTGAGACCTTGCGGTCGACCACGCGCGTCAGGTAGACGCCGGCCCCGGCCACCAGGAATCGGCCCAGTTCCAGGCGCGTGTCGATCCGGGCGCCGGCGGCGTCGCCAAGGGTCCCGAGTTCCCGGTCGAGTCGAGCGAATGCCGGCGCCAGGGCCTCGAGATCCAGCGGTCGCTCGTTGGGGTGGTAGGCCACGCCCAGGCCGGGTCCGATGATCAGCTCGTCCGGCGTGTAGCCGGTTGCTGCCTGCCACTCGCGCAACAGGTCGGCCCAGGCCGCCAGAGTCGCGGCGATGGCCTCGGCATCGAGACTCTGCGAGCCGGCGAACAGGTGCAGGCCGACAAGGTCGACGCCGTTCTCGGCCAGCCGCGCGCGTTGCCCGAGCAACGCGGGGATCGCCTCGGAGTCGATGCCGAACGGCCGGGCCCCGCCGCCCATGTGCATGCCCGAGCCCTTGAGTGCGAACGGCGGGTTGACCCGCAATGCGACCCGCGCGCGCCGGCCCGCCGCCCGTGCCACGGCCGCGACGCGCTCGAGCTCGCCGGTCGACTCGGCGTTGATGGTGATGCCGTGCTCGATGGCGTAGCGGTGCTCGGCGCGCGACTTGGCCGGCCCGGCGATCGAGATCCGGTGGTCCCTGCCGGCCACCGCCACGGCCTGCTGCATCTCCGCCAGCGAGGCGCAGTCGAAGCCGTCGACCCGGGTGGCCAGGTGACGGACCAGCGGCGGGAAGGGGTTGGCCTTGATGGCGTAATGGATGCCGATCGATGCCGGCAGGGACGCGCGCAGCGCGGCGACCGCGGCGTCCAGGCACCGACGGCTGTACAGGTAGGCGGGGGTCTGCGGCACCCGGGCAGAGAGCGGCTGGCCGTCGATCGACAGGTGGCCGTTCTCCCGCCCCCAGCAGGCGGCCAGCGGCCCGAGGCAGCCGTCCAGCACCTCCTCGCCGCACAAGGGCTCGATCCCGTCACGTCGTGGCGTGCTCATGGCGCCTCCATCGTTTCGAGAGGGTGGTCCTTCAGGGCCTGGCGGTCGAACTTGCCGTTGGCCGACCGAGGCAGGGCGGCATGCCGGACGATCGCCGCCGGTTGCTGGTAGGGCGCGAGATGCCCCCGCAGGTGATGTCGCAGGGCGTCGAGGTCCACCTCGTCCGGGGCGACGTGCAGGACCAGCCGCTGGTTGCCGCCGGCCGGGTCGGGCAGGCCCAGGGCGACGGCCTCCTCGACGTCGGCCGCGGCGTGTGCCACCGACTCGATTTCCTCGGGGCTGATGCGAAAGCCGGCCACCTTGATCTGCTCGTCGAGCCGGCCCTCGAAGTACAGGCGTCCTGCCGCGTCCGCACGGACGCGATCGCCGCTGAAGACCACGCGTTCGGCCGTCTCGTCCGGCCAGCCGGGCGGCGGGCGGCGGAAGCGTTGCGCGCTCGCCTCGGGATCGTTGATGTAGCCCTGCGCCACCAGCGGTCCGCCCTGCACCAGCTCGCCACTCTCTCCCGCGCCCACCAGACGGCCGTCGGCATCGACCAGCCCGACGGTCGTGCCCGGCAGCGGGTAGCCGATCGATTCGGGATGCGCGTCGACCTCCTCGGGCGGCAGGAAGGTGGCGCGGAAGGCCTCGGTCAGGCCGTACATCAGGAACAGTCGCGTCGCCGGGCGCGTCTCGCGCAATCGACGCACGGCCGCGACCGGCAGGGCCCCGCCGGAATTGGTCAGCACGCGCAGGGCGGGCGCCTCGGTCAGCCAGGACTGGCGGGACAACGGCACCAGCAGGCCCGGGGTGCCGGCGAACACGGTCGCCGCCTCGCGCAGCAGGGGACGCTTGAGGTCGGCGGGCAGCAGGTAGTCGTCGAGGTAGACCGCCGCCCCGACGGAAAGCCCGGTGATGACCTGCGAGAAACCGTAGTCGAAGGCCAGCGGCAGCACGGCGGCGATCACGTCGTCCTCGCGCAGGCCGAGGTAGTCGGCGACCACCGCCGTGCCCGCCTCGAGGTTGCCCTCGCTGACCATCACCCCCTTGGGCAGGCCGGTGCTGCCGGAGGTGAAGAACAGCATGGCCAGTCGGTCGGTATCCGGTCGGTCATTGACGTTCGGTCCGGTTGTCGGGCCGGTCGGTGCGCTGGCGGCCAATGGCCGTGGTGACTGGTCGCCGCCGGGCCACCAGCCCCAGTCGGCCTCGACGGCGTTGTGACCATGCTGGCGCAGTCGGGCGCCATCGGCGAGAAGCCCCGAGGCCTCGCAACGGGCAAGCTGGTGGTCGACCTGTTCGGGCTTCAGGCCCGGGTGTGCCGGGGCGGGCACGATGTCCTCGGCGAGCATGGCCAGCAGCCAGACGACCGTATCGACCGACTTGCCCGCCCATAGCACCACCCGGTCGCCCGCGGCCAGGTCGAGCGCGCGTAACGCCGCCCGCGTGCCTTGCAGCCGACCGGCCAGTTCGGCGTAGTCGAGCCACTGGTGGCGATCGCCCAGCGCGCGGGCGCGCGGGCGGTCGCGGGCCTGTCGGTCGATGGTGGAGATGAGCGCGATGGGCATGGGCGGCGGGTCTTGGGCAGTGTCCGGAGGGGACAGGTATACTCTGCGATCTTCGACGGGGCGATCCTCGACGGGCGCGTGCCCGATCGACGTACCCGGCGCCCATCGGCAGCCGGGCGGACGCGGACCGCGCATTTTAGCACGCCCCGCCGGGTACCCGGCGGGGCACAACCGGCCGCCGCCATCATGGCGGCCCGCGTTTTTGGAACCACAGGTATGGCAGGCAACACCTTCGGCACGCTGTTTCGGGTCACGACCTTCGGCGAATCCCACGGACCGGCGCTCGGCGCGATCGTCGACGGCTGCCCGCCGGGACTGAAACTCACCGAGGACGACCTGCAGGCCGATCTCGATCGCCGCCGTCCGGGCACCTCGCGCCACACCACCCAGCGCCGCGAGCCCGATCAGGTGCGCATCCTTTCCGGGGTGTTCGAGGGCGAGACCACCGGCACGCCCATCGGTCTGCTGATCGAGAACGTCGATCAGCGCTCCAAGGACTACTCCAAGATCGCCGAGCAGTTCCGCCCGGGTCACGCCGACTACAGCTACCGGCAGAAGTACGGCGTGCGCGACTACCGCGGCGGCGGGCGTTCCTCGGCGCGCGAGACGGCCATGCGGGTCGCCGCCGGCGCGATCGCCAAGAAATGGCTGGCCGAGATGCACGGGGTGACCGTGCGCGGGCACCTCTCCCAGCTCGGACCCATCTTGCTCAACGACGGCTGCTTCGACTGGGCGGCGGTGGGCGAGAACCCGTTCTTCTGGCCCTGCGCCGACCAGGTGGCCCAGCTCGAGACCTTCATGGACGAGCTGCGCCGCTCGGGCGACTCGGTCGGCGCGAAAGTCACCGTGCGCGCCGAGGGCTGCCCGCCGGGCTGGGGCGAGCCGGTGTTCGATCGCCTCGACGCCGACATCGCCCACGCGCTGATGGGCATCAACGCGGTCAAGGGCGTGGAGATCGGTGACGGCTTCGATTGCGTCGCCGCCCGCGGCACCGAGTTCCGCGACGAGATCACGCCCGAGGGCTTTCGTTCCAACCACGCCGGCGGCGTGCTCGGCGGTATCTCCAGCGGCCAGGACATCGTCGCGCATCTCGCCTTGAAGCCCACCTCGAGCATTCGCCTGCCGGGGCAGAGCGTGGATGTCCACGGTGAGCCGTCCGAGGTGGTCACCACCGGGCGCCACGATCCCTGCGTGGGCATCCGCGCCACGCCCATCGCCGAGGCGATGCTGGCGCTGACCCTGATGGATCACGCCCTGCGCCAGCGGGGGCAGTGCGGCGATCTGGTCACCGACACGCCGGTCATCCCGGCCGGGGATGGTTCGACACCCGGACGATGAGCAGCGGGCCGGCAGAACAGGGCGGGGCCGTCAGCCTCAACCCGATCCGGCTCGGGTATTTCGCCTTCTTTCTCGGGCTGGGGATCTACCTGCCCTATTTCAGCCCCTACCTGATCGAGCAGGGCTTCGCGCCGGACACGGTCGGGGCCATGCTCGCCATGGTGATGGCCGCCAAGCTCGTCGCGCCCCCCTTGCTGGGCTGGGCGGTCGATCACAGCGGCCGGGTGATCGTCTGGCTGATCGCCACGGCCCTGGTCAGCGCCGTGCTGGCCGTCGGGCTCGCGCTGCTCGCCGGCATCGAGGCGGGGCTGGTCGGCTGGATGGTCCTGCTGGTGGCCTTCGGTTTCTTCTGGCAACCGCTGCTCTCGCAGCTGGACGTCGCCGCCCTGCGCCTGACGGGTCCGGCCCCCGAGCGCTACCCGGCGCTGCGAGCCTGGGGCTCGATCGGTTTCATCGTCGCCTCGGTGGGGCTGGGTGCGCTGATCGACCGCATCGGGCTGGTGGCGGTGCCCTGGCTGATGGCCGCGGCCCTGGTCGCCCTGGCGGTGGTGCTGTGGCGGGTGCCCGAGCCCGGCGTGCCGCGCGAGACGGGGGCGCGACCCGTCTCGATCCGGGAGCGGCTCCGGGAACCGGCCATCCTGGCCTTCTTCGCCGGTTCGTTCCTGATCAACCTGGCCCACGGCGTCTATTACGCCTTCTTTTCCGTGCACCTGGCCGAGCTGGGCTACTCGGCGACCGCCATCGGCCTGCTGTGGGCGCTGGGCGTTGTCGCCGAGATCGTGCTGTTCTTCCTCCTGCCGGGGCTGCGCAACCGCTTCGCCCCGCTGTTCCTCATGCTGCTCGCGATCGTCCTGATGGCGCTGCGCTGGCTGTTGATCGGCTACCAGGCCGACGCACTCGCCTGGCTCCTGTTCGCGCAGTTGCTGCACGCGGCGAGCTTCGGCCTGACCCACGCGGTGGGTATCTGGGTGATCGATCACCAGTTCCCCGGGCGGGCCCATGCCCGCGGCCAGGCGATCCTGTCGGCGGTCAGCTACGGTGGCGGGGCGGCGCTGGGCCTGTATCTCGCCGGCCTGCTCTGGGGTAGAGTGGAGCCCGGCCCGGCCTTCGCCGCGATGACGGTCGCCAGCCTGCTGGCGTTTGCCCTGATGCTCGCCGCCCGGCGGGTGGTGCGCTGGTCGCCGGGCGAGCGCGAGGTCGCCTGATCAAGCCCTGCACGAGGATGCCGTGAGCCAGAACCCAGCCAAGGACAGTGCGCTTCCCGCCAGCGTGGCGGCGGCCGACTGGTACCGCGGCCCGGTCGGCCGACTGGTGGCCGCCGACCTGATCGCCATGCTCACCAGGCGGGCGGAGACGGCCTTCGGATACCACGCGCTGGTGCTCGGCGAGGCTGGTCGCGAATTCGAGCGACGCTTCGGGTGGGACGGGCGGTTGCGCATCGATCATCGCGTGCTGGCGGGTCCTCCGGGCGGAGCTGCCGGCGCGGTGTCGGGAGTGCTGCCGGTCGATCTCGACGCCCTGCCGATCGAGAGCGAGGCCGCCGATCTCGTCATCGCCCTGCACGTGCTCGAGGACCGGCGCAATCCGCACGAGATCCTGCGCGAGATCGACCGCAGCCTGCGCCCGGAGGGGCGGTTGCTGATCGTCGGGCTGAACCCGACGAGCCTGCTGCACCTGCGTGCACGCTTCTGGCCCGGCTGTCACGCCCCGTTGACGGCGGGGCATCACCATCCCGCCTGGCGGGTGGTCGACTGGCTGCGTGTGCTGGGCTACCGGATCGAGGCGATCGAGCCGGTCGCCGGCGTCATCCCCTGGTGTCGCGAGAACCCCTATCGGCGCGGCGAACGCCTTCGGGGCTGGAGTGCCGAATGGGCCTGGTTCCTCAACGGCCTGTACGTCATCGACGCCACCCGCCGGGTGGTGCGCCCCAGTCGGCCGAAGCCCGCCTTTCGCCTCTCCTCGCTGGTCGGCCAACCCGTGCGAGGTGGCGTTGCCGGCGTGCGTCGACATCCCTTGCCCTTCCATCGTCGAACGCCAGAAGACTGAACCGGAACCCGCCCGCCATGGATCAAGACACGAACGACACCCCGATCACCCGCAAGGTGGTACACGCCTGGACCGACGGCGGCTGCCGGGGCAATCCCGGCCCCGGCGGCTGGGGCGCCGTGCTGCGCTTCGGCAAGCACGAGCGCGATCTCTGGGGCGCGGACACCGAGACCACCAACAACCGCATGGAACTCACTGCGGCGATCGAGGCCCTCGAGGCCCTCAAGGAACCCTGCGAGGTGCACCTGACCACCGACTCGCAGTACGTCCGCCAGGGCATCACCGAGTGGATCCACAACTGGCGCCGGCGCAACTGGCGCACGGCCGCCGGCAAGCCGGTCAAGAACGCCGACCTCTGGCGGCGGCTCGAGCAGGCGGCCGGCCGGCACGACGTGCACTGGCACTGGACCCGCGGGCACGTCGGCCATCCCGAGAACGAGCGCGCCGATCAGCTGGCCAACCGCGCCATGGACGAGGCGGCCGCCGATTCCCGCGAGCTCTGACGGGCCGGGCTGACTCCCTGGCGTCGACTAGACTTGTTGATGGCGGCGCGCGATTGCGTCCCGCCGTGCGCTATCCCATCCCAGCCTAAGGGGCTTTCGGGGCCAAGTCATGACCGACGAATCGAAACCTGCCGAACCGTGGCATGCCCAGCGGCCGGAATCGGTGCTGGAGGCGCTCGGCTCGCGCTCCGAGGGCCTCGACGGTGACGTGGTGGAGTCGCGCCGGGCCGAGCACGGTCCCAACCAGCTTCCCGAACCCGCCAAGCCGGCCGCCTGGCGCCGCCTGCTGCGCCAGTTCCACAACATCCTGATCTACGTCCTGCTGGGCGCCTCGGTGGTAACGGCATTGATGGCGCACTGGATCGATACGGCCGTGATCCTCGCGGTAGTGGTGGCCAACGCCGTGATCGGCTTCGTCCAGGAGGGGCGCGCCGAGCAGGCGATGGGCGCCATTCGACGCATGCTGGCGCTCAAGGCCGGGGTGATCCGGGACGGTCGGCGCCAGGCCGTGCCGGCCGAGGAACTGGTTCCGGGCGACATCGTGCTGCTGGAGGCCGGCGACCGGGTGCCGGCCGACCTGCGCATCCTCCGCGGCCACAATCTGCATGTCCAGGAAGCGATCCTGACCGGGGAGTCCGTGCCGGTGGAGAAGCGGGACGACCCGGTCGAGCCCGAAGCCGGGGTCGCCGATCGTCGCTCGATGGCCTTCAGTGGCACGCTGGTCACCAGCGGGCAGGGGCGCGGGGTGGTCGTGGCGATCGGCGAGGCGACCGAGATCGGTCGCATTTCCGGGCTGCTCTCGGAGGTGGAGTCGCTGACCACGCCGCTGGTCGAGCAGATGGACCGATTCGGTCGCTGGCTCACCGTGGTAATACTGGCCATCGCGGCGATGATCCTCCTGCTGGGGGTCTTCTGGCGCGAGATGGCCTTCGAGGAGCTGTTCATCGCCGTGGTCGGCCTGTCGGTGGCGGCCATCCCCGAGGGATTGCCGGCCGTGCTCACCATCACGCTGGCGATCGGCGTACAGGCCATGGCTCGCCGCCAGACCATCGTGCGGCGGTTGCCGGCCATCGAGACGGTCGGCTCGGTCTCCGTGATCTGCACCGACAAGACCGGCACCCTGACGCGCAACGAGATGGCCGTGACCGTGGTCGCGTCAGCCGAGTCGGAATTCACGGTCGAGGGCGAGGGTTATTCGCCGGTCGGCCAGGTCTTGCGCGACGAGCGACCCGTGGAGGAAGACGACTGCGAGCTGCTGCGGGAGCTGGCGCGCGCCGGGCTGCTGTGCAACGACGCCGGTCTCGACCGGAAGGACGAGGCGTGGCGCGTCGAGGGCGACCCGATGGAGGGCGCCCTGATCGCTTTCGCCGGCCGGGTGGGGCTGGATATCGAGGCCGAGCGAGACCGCTGGCATCGCAGTGACGCCATCCCCTTCGACGCCGAGCACCGTTTCATGGCGACACTCGACCACGATCACGAGGGGCACGCCCGCCTGTTCGTCAAGGGCGCGCCGGAGCGACTTTTCGACATGTGCGATCGGGAACGGACCCCCGACGGCGAGACCCGGGCGATCGACACCGAGCGCTGGCGGGAGCGGGCCCATGACCTCGCCTCGCGGGGCCACCGCATGCTCGCGCTGGCCATCCGCCCCGTGGAACCCGAGCACACCGTGCTCGAGCGCAGCGACGTCGAGTCCGGCCTGGTCTTTCTCGGCATGGTCGGCCTGTCCGACCCGCCGCGCGAGGAGGTGCCCGAGGCGGTCGCCGAGTGCCGGCAAGCGGGCATTCGCGTCAAGATGATCACCGGCGACCACCTCGGCACCGCCAGCGCGATCGCCGCCCGGATCGGACTGGAGCACCCCGACGAGGCGCTGACGGGCGAGGAGATCGAGGCGATGGACGACGAGGAGCTGCGCCGGCGGGTGCTCGACGTCGACGTCTACGCCCGCACCGGTCCGGAGCACAAGCTGCGGCTGGTCGAGGCGCTGCAGGCCCTCGGCCACAGCGTGGCGATGACCGGGGACGGGGTGAACGACGCCCCCGCACTCAAGCGCGCGGACGCCGGCATCGCCATGGGACAGCGGGGCAGCGAGGCGGCCAAGGAGGCGGCGGACGTGGTGCTCGCCGACGACAACTTCGCCTCGATCGTCGCGGGCATTCGCGAGGGGCGGACGGTCTACGACAACGTCAAGAAGGTGATCAGCTGGACGCTGCCGACCAATGCCGGCGAAGCGATGACCATCGTGGTGGCGCTGCTCGCCGGCATGACACTGCCGATCACGCCGATCCAGATCCTCTGGATCAACCTGGTCACGGCGACCACGCTCGGCCTGGCGCTGGCCTTCGAGCCGAGCGAGTCGGGCGTGATGAGGCGCCCGCCGAGGCCGCGCAACGAGGCGGTGTTATCGGGCGGCTGGATGATCTATATCGCGGTGATGGCCGCGCTGTTCGTCGGGTCGGTCTTCGGCGTCTACCAGTACGCGATCGCCCAGGGCTACTCGCTGGAACTCGCCCGCACCATGGCCATGAACACCCTGGTGGTGCTCGAGATCGTCCAGCTGTTCTTCATCCGCGGCCTGCACGAGTCGAGGCTCCGTCTCGACCTGATACGCGCCACCCGGCCGGTATGGCTGGCGGTGATCGGCGTGACGGTGGCCCAGTTGCTGATCACCTACCTGCCCGCCATGCAGCGGGTGTTCGAGACCGAATCGGTCTCCGTCACCGACGGCCTGCTGATTCTCGCGGTAGGGCTTGTCTCGTTCGCCCTGATGGAAGGCTACAAGCTGATCGGCCGACGCCTGTCACGATCGTGGGATTGAGGGGGGCCGGCAGAAACCGGATGATGGACCGAGCGACTGTTTCCCTTCCCGCCTTCGGGCGGTCTGCCTGCAGGACCTGTGCACGATGAAGCAATGGATTTCACGCAACGCCGGTCGGCTGGGAGTCGTCCTCGCCGCGCTGCTGCTGTTCGCCTGGGTAATCACCGGCGAGCGCGAACCGCCCGACGACGGCCCACCCGAGCGTGCCTCGGCGGTCACGGTGGGCCTGACCGACAGTCGCGCCGAGCCGGTCGAGCGGCTGCTGCGATTGCAGGGGCACGTCGAGCCCGAACAGATCGTGCGTGTGCGCGCCAAGACCGGTGGCGAGGTGGCCGAGACGCCGGTGGAGGAGGGCGAGGTGGTCGAGTCCGGGCAATTGATCGCCCGTCTGTCCATGGACGACCGGCAGGCGCGCCTGCGCGAGGCGCAGGCGGCCGAGCGTCGGGCGCAGGGCGACTACGACGCCGCGGCGCGACTGGCCGACCAGGGCTTCCAGGCACGGCTGGCGGCCGAGCGGGCCCTGGCCGAACTGGAGGCGACCCGAGCCCGCGTGGCCGCGATCGAGCTGGACATCGAGCGCACGGGGATCGAGGCCCCGATCGGCGGGGTGCTCGACCGGCAGATCGCCCGCCGTGGGGACGTCGTCGCCACGGGCGAGCCGGTGGCCGAGATCGTGGAGAACGACCCCCTGCGTGCCGTGGTGCATGTCCCGCAGCACCGGGTGAGCGAGGTGACCGAGGGACTCGAGGCCCGGGTGATCTTCCTCGATGGCGAGGAGCGCCGCGGGCCCGTGGCCTTCGTCTCGTCGACCGCCGACGAGCAGACCCGCACCTTTCTCTCCCGCGTGCGGGTGGCGAACCCGGACCGCGACCTGCCGGCCGGTACCAGCGTCACCGTGGAGATTCCGGTGGAAACGGTGCGCGCGCATGCGATCTCGCCGGCCCTGATCTCGCAGGACGAGCAGGGCGAACTGGGGGTCAAGATCGCCGAGACGCAGGACGGCGTCATGCGGGCCCGCTTCGTGCCGATCACCCCGGTGCGTGCCAGTGCCGAGAGGATCTGGGTGACCGGCCTGCCCGACGAGGTGCAGCTGATCTCGCTGGGACAGGGGTTCGTGCGTGACGGGGATCGCATCGTGGCGGGTCGAGGGGAGGACGAGGCCTCGTGAATGCCCTGCTCGCCGCGCTGTTTGCCCGCTCGCGCAGCGTCCTGCTGGTCCTGCTGGCGCTGCTGGCCGCCGGCGGGACGGCCTACGTGCAGATCGCCAAGGAAGCGGCCCCGGACGTCGACGTGCCCACCTTCTTCGTCACCGTCGCCTACCCGGGGATCGCGCCGGAGGACAGCGAGCGGTTGCTGGTCCGTCCGCTCGAACGCGAGCTGGCGGGACTCGAGGGCCTCGACGAGATGCAGGCGAGCGCCGGGGAGGGTTTCGCCCTGGTCCGGCTGGACTTCGAGCCCGGCTACGACAACCGGCGGGCCCTTGCCGACGTGCGCGAGGAGGTGGACCTGGTTCGTCCCGATCTTCCCCCGGGCGTCGAGGAACCGGTGGTCACCGAGGTGGACCTGTCGATGTTCCCGGTGCTGATCGCCACGCTCTCGGGATCGGCGCCGGAGCGGACCCTGGTGCAGATCGCCCGCGACCTGCGCGACCGGATCGAGGCGCTGCCGGGCGTGCTCGAGGTGGAGATCGGCGGCGACCGCGAGGACCTGCTCGAGGTGCTGGTCGACCCGCGCACGCTGGAGACCTACCGACTGCCCTTCAACGACCTGGTCGGCGCAATCGAGCGCAACAACCAGCTGGTGGCCGCCGGTGCGCTGGATTCCGGGGCCGGGCGGCTGAACATCAAGGTGCCGGGGGTGATCGAGTCGGTCGACGACGTGCTCGAGCTGCCGGTGATCGCCGTCGATGGGACCGTGGTGACGTTCGAGGAGGTCGCCGACGCCCGCCGGACATTCAAGGACCCGGAAGGCTTCGCCCGCATCGACGGCGAACCGGCCGTATCGCTGGAGATCCGCAAGCGCGCCGGGGCCAACATCCTCGACACGGTGGCCGAGGCCCGCGCGGCCATCGAGCAGGCCCGGGCCGAATGGCCCGGCGGCGTCCAGGTGCGCTATCTCCAGGACAGCGCCGAGGACATCGACGACCTGCTCGGGGATCTCGAGAACAACGTCATCACCGCCATCCTGCTGGTCATGCTCACGATCGTCTTCGCCCTGGGCGGGCGGTCGTCCTGGCTGGTGGGGCTGGCGATTCCCGGGGCGTTCCTCGGCGGGGTGCTGGTCCTGTACCTGATGGGCTTCACGCTCAACATCGTGGTGCTGTTCGCGCTGATCCTGGTGGTGGGCATGCTGGTCGACGGGGCGATCGTCGTGATCGAGCAGGCCGACCGCTACCTGGCCGAGGGCCGCGGCCGGGCGGCCTACCTCGATGCCGCCCGGCGCATGGCCTGGCCGATCGTCGCCTCCGTGGCCACGACGCTGGCGGTGTTCTTCCCCATGCTCTTCTGGCCGGGGCTGGTCGGCGAGTTCATGGTCTACCTGCCGGCCACGGTGATCGTCACCCTCCTGATGTCGCTGGCCATGGCGCTGGTGTTCATCCCGGTGCTGGCGGCGGCGATCTCCCGCGGGCAGGGGGCCAGCCGGCCCGAGCAGGTCCGGCACATCCAGGCGGCCGAGGCCGGGCATTTCGAGCAGCTCGACGGGCCCACGGCGCGCTACGTCGGCCTGCTGCGCCGGGCCGTCGCCCACCCGGCGCAGACGCTGGGAATCGTGGCCGTGGTCACCGCCGCCTTGTATGTTGCCTACGGCGAGCTTGGTCGCGGGGTGGATTTCTTCCCCGAGGTCGAGCCGAGCGTCGCGCAGATCCAGATCCAGGCCCGCGGCGATCTGTCGGTGTGGGAGATCGACGACCTGGTGCGTGGCGTCGAGGAACGCCTCCACGGCCATCCCGCCTTCGAGACCGTCTACGCCCGCAGCATCGCCTCGCAGCAGGCCCGCCTGTCCCAGGACTACGCCGAGGACGTGATCGGCGTGATCCAGCTGGACCTGGTGGACTGGCAGCAGCGCCCGCCGGCCGAGGAGATACTCGCCGAACTGCGGGCCGAGTTGGCGGACATTCCCGGCGTGCGGCTGCAGTTTCTGACCGAGTCCGGCGGGCCCCGGCAGGGCAAGCCGGTGGTGCTCCAGGTCTCGTCGACCGAGCCGGACGACGGTGTCGGCCCGCTGGTCGAGGGCGTGGAACATCTCCGCGAGGGCATGGAGGCCGTGGGCGGGTTCGTCGATGTCGAGGACGACCGCCCGCTGCCGGGCGTGGAAATGCGCCTGGAGGTCGACCACCGCGAGGCTGCGCGCTTCGGCGCGGACGTCAACCTGCTCGGTCGTGCCGTGCAGATGCTGACCCGCGGGCTGGCGCTGGGGGGGTATCGCCCCGAGGACGCCGACGAGGAAGTCGACATCCGGGTGCGGTTCCCCTTCGACGAGCGCAACATCGCCCAGCTGGTGAACCTGCGGGTGCCGACCCGGGCGGGACTGGTGCCGGTGCAGAACTTCGTCGAGTTCGTGCCGGCCCCGAGGACCGGGATCATCAACCGGGTCGACGGTCGTCGCACGCTGTCGGTGAAGGCCGACGTGGCCGCCGGGCAGCTGGTGGACGATCGCCTGCGCCAACTCGAGGCGTGGCTGGCGGACCACCCGTTGCCGGAGGACACGGAGCTGTCCGTCCGCGGCCAGCAGGAGGACCAGGCCGAGGCAGGGCGGTTCCTGGCCATGGCCTTCCTCATGGCGATCGTGCTGATGGTGCTGATCCTGGTCACCCAGTTCAACAGCTTCTACCAGGCCTTGCTGGTGCTCAGCGCGATCGTGTTCTCCACCAGTGGGGTGCTTGCCGGGCTCCTGCTGCGCGCCGAGGCGTTCTCCGTGGTGATGAGCGGGATCGGCGTGATCGCGCTGGCCGGGATCGTGGTCAACAACAACATCGTGCTGATCGACACCTACAACCAGCTGCGCCGCGCCGGGATCGACGCGACGGAAGCCGCCCTGCGCACCGGGGCCCAGCGCCTGCGGCCGGTGCTGCTGACGACGGTGACCACGGTCCTCGGGCTCGCGCCGATGATCTTCGCCCTGACCATCGATTTCGCCGGGCGGGAATTCTCCGTCGGCGCCCCGTCGACGCAGTACTGGGTGCAGTTGGCCACCGCGATCGCCGGCGGGCTGCTGGTGGCCACGCCCCTGACCCTGCTGTTCACCCCGGCGATGCTGGTCTGGGCGGAGCGAGGTGGTGCGGGGCGCAGGTAGTAGGGAGTGGGAATTGGGGAGTGAGTCAGCGGATCTGCACGCGTTCGACGAGCAGCAGTTCGCAGGCGTCGCTGCCGGTGTCGTCGCGGGACAGGGAGGTCTGCCAGCGCCAGCCGTCCTCGCGTTCCGCGTCGATCAGGTGACCGGCGAGTCGTATCGTGTCGCCTGCGTCGATGCGCTCGATGTCGGCCGCGACGCGCTCGCTGGCGGGTACGAGGTGCATGTTGGCGCTGCTCGTCTCCACCTGCTCGCGCGGTATCGGAAAGCGTTCGGTGCGCCAGTGGTAGAACCGTCCCGACTGGCGGATATCGAAGGCCTCCAGCACGTCCGGGCGGGCCATGGGGCCCCAGCCGAGGGCCAGGTCGGTGGGAGAGAGCGCCGCTTCGGTATCGAAGCGGTAGTCCTTGCGGCCCAGTACCCGGGCCTCGATCTGGAACCCGGCGCGCGGCGTGAGGCGGAAGTCCCCGGCCGTCAAGACCGGGGCGTCGGTCAGTTCGGTCTGCAGCGGTGCCTCGTCGATGGAAAGTGCCGGGTCGAAGCCCGGCGGGGCATCCGGGTCCACTTCGAGGTTCCAGTCCACGTCGGTCGGCTGGTTCCACCACCAGAGCATCACGGCGGCCGTGACGACTACGATCAGCCAACGTCGGTTCATGCGTGTTCCTCCGTGATCGCTGTTTTCTCCGTGATCGCTGTTTTCAAGGAGGGGCGGGACTCGCGCGGGCGGGTCCGGCACGGGCGTGTCAGTCCAGGCCGCGGAACAGGCCGCTGCGGTCGAAGACACTCTCGACATGGCGGGCGGAGGATTGCCCCAGCCACCGGTCAGGGCGAGAGCGGGGACGGTCGGGATGACGAGTCGGTTTGTCATGGGCGCACTCTCCTTTGCTCAGATCAGCCAGGCGACCAGCAGGCCCACGGCGAGCGAGAGGATCATCGGCCCGGCGACCCACAGGCCCAGGGTGCGGGTGCCGATCACCGCCGCGATGCCCGTCTTGACCAGGTTGTTGGACGCCGAGGCGATGATGATGCCGACCGTGGCGGTGTGCACCGTGATGCTCTCCTCGGCCATGCGCGTGAGCGAGAGATTGATCGCGTCGACATCGGCCACGCCCGAGGAGGCGGCCAGGAGATAGATCCCGGCGTCGCCCAGCCAGTCACGCAGCCATTCGCCGGCGAGCATGATCAGCGTCAGCAGGACGCCGAAGAGCAGGGCGGCGTTCAGGTCGAGCGGGTTCTGCTTGAGCTCGGGTTGCGTCACGTCGACATGTTGACGGGCCTTGCGCCACATCAGGAAGGCGGGCAGGTAGAGAAGCACGGTCATCACCAGCACCGGCACCAGGAGGCTCGCGAACATCGGCGGATGGATCATGGTGGCCACCAGCAGCACGCGGGGAAACATGGTGCCGCAGGCGATCAGGATGCCGACTGCCAGCAGCGGGGAGAGCGCCTCGGTGGTGCGCGACTGGCGGGCGAAATGCAGGGTGAGTGCGGTCGAGGAACTCAGCCCGGCGAACAGGCTGGTGAAGAGGATGCCCTTCTCCGCCCCGCCGACCCGGATGGCGAAATAGCCGACGAACGAGATCGAGGCGATCAGCACCACCATCCACCAGATCTGGTAGGGATTGAGCACCCCGCCCGGGCCGAATTCCTCGTTGGGCAGCACCGGCAGCATCACCGCGGTGATCAGCAGGAGCTTGAAGGCCGCGTCCAGTTCCCGTGCCTCGAGCTTCTGCAGCAGGCCGTGGATCTCCTCGCGGTTGTCCAGCAGCATCGCCGTGACCAGGGCGGTGGCGGTGGCGACCACCAGGTCGACCGCGACGGCGATCGCCCCCACGCAGAACACGATCAACAGCCCCATGCTGTCGGTGATGCTGTAGTTGCGAATCGCCTCGGCCCGGGTCCGCCAGGCGACCAGGGCGATCGCCGTCACGGCCAGCAGCAGGGTGGGGAAGGCCCAGCCGGTCAGCGCCTCGGAGAGCAGGGCGGCCAGCCCGCCGAGCAGGCCCACCAGGGCGTGTGTGCGCGCCCCGGCGATACGAGAGCCGGCCTCTTCCTTGCGTTTCGACCAGCCGCGTTCCAGCCCCACCAGGGCGCCGAGCAGCAGCGCGACGGCCAGGTGCCAGAGGGTCTCGTTGTCGCGGATGAGCTGGGTGGTGAGATCGTCCATGAGGCTCCTTGCGGTGCGTTCTTCGTGCCCGGTTCGACGGGGCTTACCGGAGTCTAGACCGCCTGTCCGGCGGCGACTCCCGAGGCCCAGGCCCACTGGAAGTTGTGCCCGCCCAGGTGCCCGGTCACGTCGACCACCTCGCCGATGAAGTACAGGCCGGGCTGGCGGCGGGCTTCCATGGTCTGCGAGGAGAGCTCGCGGGTGTCGACCCCGCCCAGGGTGACCTCGGCGGTGCGGTAGCCTTCCGTCCCGGCCGGCTGGACGGCCCAGCGTTGCAGCCGCTCGGCGACGGCCGCGAACTCCTCGCGCGAGTATTCCTGCAGCGGACGCGTCCAGCCGTGCCAGTCGCAGAGCACGCGGGAGAGCCGTCGCGGCAGGTGCTCGTCGAGGTACTGCAGCACGGTGCCCTGCGGGCGGGCAACCCGGCGTTCGGTGAGTTCCGTTTCGGCATCCCGCCCGGGCAGCAGATCGATTACCAGCG
>CAYUAO010000007.1:0-40686 GCA_964442775.1 uncultured Halothiobacillus sp.
TGCAGTTCCACGCCTTGTGGGGACGGGACGCGGGCGTGGCGCTGCTGGTGGTCGCCGCCGGGCTCAAGCTCCTGGAAACCCGCGAGTCCCGCGACCAGGTCAGCGTCCTGCTGCTGACCTTCTTTCTCCTCGTCAGCGTGCTCCTGTTCGACCAGGCCATGCCGATCTTCGTCCTCGTGGTGCTGCTGTTCTGGCTGCTGGTGGGCGCATGGATGGGCATCGCGCAGATGGGCGGCGCGACCGGGCGGCAGCTCGGCCTGCGGCTGCGGGACGCCGGGCGCCTGCTGCTCCTGGGCCTGCCGTTCACCCTGATCCTGTTCGCGCTCTTCCCCCGCCCCCAGGGCGCGCTGTGGGGCGTGCAGCAACCCGGCGGACAGGCGCAGACCGGGTTGTCGGAACAGATGCGTCCGGGGCAGTTCGACCAGCTGGCGGAGGACCCCAGCCCGGCCTTCCGTGTCCGGTTCCAGGACGAGCCGATACCCGAGCGTCAGCGCTACTGGCGCGTGTTCGTCATGAGCGGCTTCTCCGAGGAAGACCCGGAAAGCTGGGTGGCCGACCCGGTAGCCAGCTCGCCCCGGCTGGAAACGGCGGACGACGCCCGCCTCACCTACGAGATCACCCTCGAGCCGACCGACGCCCGGCAGCTGCCCAGTCTCGCCGCCGCCGTCGACACGCCGGAGCGTAGCCGGCTCGACGGCAACCTCGTGGTCCAGCGCGAGCAGCGAATCGAGGACCGGCTCCGTTACCGGCTGCGTTCCGCGCTGGACTACCGCCTCGACGTGGGCGAACTGCCGCGATTCCGTCGACAACGATACCTGGCGAGTGGGGGGCTCAACCCGCTGCTCACCGACCTGGCGACCGACTGGCGCGACCGGCCGCCGGCCGAACGCATCGAACGGGCGCTCGCCTATTTCCGCGAGCGACCGTTCGAGTACACCCGCTCACCGGGACGGCGGGAGGGGTCCGACCGGGCCGACACCTTCCTGTTCGAAACGCGACGCGGCTATTGCGCCGACTACGCGGACGCTTTCGTTCGACTGATGCGGGCCGCCGACGTCCCCGCCCGGGTGATCACCGGCTACCAGGGCGGCGAGCTCAACGGCGATTACCTGGTCGTGCGCCAGTCGGATGCGCACGCCTGGGCCGAAGTATGGACGGCCGACGACGGCTGGCAACGGGTCGATCCCACCGCCGAGGTGGCGCCGGAACGCATCGAGGAGGGAGTCGCACGCTCCGTGGCCGAAGACACCGCCCTGCCCGACACCGTTCGCCGCGATGAAGCCTCGATCGGCCGGGAGATGCGTCTGCTGGCCGAACAGCTCGACAACCGTTGGAATCAGTACGTCCTGGGTTACGACGGGCGCCTGCAGCAGGACTGGCTGGGACGGCTCGGTTTCGGCATGGGCCACCCGATCTGGTCGGCCCTATGGGCCCTTGCCTTCGCCGTCCTCGCCTGGTGGGGATTGCTTTTGCTGCTGGCCCGGCGGGAACGGCGGCGCCAGGCGGGCAGCGAGGCCGAGTACCTCTGGGAGCGGCTGCAGGAGGACCTGGCGCGGATGGGTGTCCGACGGCACAACCCGGAGAGCGAGCGCGCCCTTCTCGAGCGCGCGGCACGTGCCCTGCCGTTCGCCGCTGACGACCTGCGCCGGGTGGGTCGGCTGCTGGAGACCTCGCGTTACGCGCGCTCGTCCAGTCGACGACAGGACGCCCTGCTGACCGATCGTCTGGCGAACCTGCACCGCCGTCTTTTCTGGCGAGGTCGCTGGCCGTTGCGGCGCTCGTGAAACGAGCGTCGCCGACAGCCGACCGACTGGCATCATGACCGGCTCAAGTGTTATACAATAACCCTTTCGGCCTGCCGGGCCATCGTCGCAAAATCCCGAGGGAGTCGCCCATGATCGCTTTCCGTTTCCGCCGTTTTCTCGCGACGCTTGTTGCCGCCGGGGCCGTCATCGGCGGGACCAGCGTCACCGCCTCCGCCGGCGCCGCCGAGCTGAACGTGGCCGTGTCCATCCCGCCGCAGGCGTACTTCGTCGAGACCATCGGCGGGGACCACGTCGACGTGCAGGTGATGGTCCCGGCCAACGCCGAACCGGTCACCTACGAACCCACGCCGCGACAGATGAACGCCCTGTCGAAGGCGGAACTGTACTTCTCCATCGGCGTGCCCTTCGAGAAGGGCTGGCTGCCGAGATTTCGCTCCAACAGCCCCGACATGAAGGTGGTCGACACCACCGCCAACATCCGGCGACGGGCGATGGCGCGCCACGATCACCATGATCATGGACACGATCACGGCCAGGACGACGCGCCCGCCGACTCGGCCCGCGACCCCCATGTCTGGCTGTCCCCGCCGCTGGTCCGCCTTCAGGCCGAAACGATCCGCGATGCGCTCATCGAGGCGGCCCCGGAACGGGCCGCCGAGTTCCACCGCGGTTTCCGTCGGCTCGCCGAGGAAATCAATTCCCTCGACCTGGCGATTCTCGATGCTCTGACCGGCATCGAGCCGGACGCCCGCCGTTTCCTGGTGTTCCATCCGGCCTTCGGTTACTTCGGGGCGAGCTACGGCCTGGAGCAGATGGCCATCGAGGTGGAAGGCAAGGAGCCGGGCCCGCGTGAACTCTCCCGCATCGTCGACCGTGCCCGCAAGATGGGCATCCGTGTAATCTTCATCGAGCCGCAATTCGCCCAGGGCGCGGCACGTACCATCGCCCGGGAGATCGACGGCGAGGTGGTTACGCTCGATCCGCTCGCGCGCGACTGGCCGGCCGGCATGCAGGCGATTGCCGATACGCTCGCCGAGGCGCTCGATCGGCCGGGCTCCACGAGCGACGTCGACCACGATCACGAGCACCACGACCACCACGAGCACTGAACCGCTTCATGTCGACAGCCGAGCCAGATCAACCCGCCATCGTCCTCGACAAGGTGAATTTCCGCTTCGAGCGCGAACCCATCCTCGAGGACGTCGACCTCGTCGTCCCGCGCGGCGCATTCACGGTCATCGTCGGTCCCAACGGCGGGGGCAAGACCACCCTGCTCCACCTGATTCTCGGCCTGTACCGGCCGGACTCAGGCACGGTGCGCGTCTTCGGCGACCGGCCCGGCCGTCATCCGGAGCGCATCGGCTACGTCCCGCAGCACGGCAACCTCGCGCCGGGTTTCCCGGCCACCGTCGAGCAGGTGGTCCTGATGGGGCTGCCGCACGGCCGCCGTCACGGACCCGGTTTCCGCGCCGACGAGCGCACCCGCGCCCGACGGGCCCTGGAACGCACCGGTATCGCGGAACTGGCGCAACGCCCTTTCGGGGCACTGTCCGGTGGGCAGCGCCAGCGGGTGCTGATCGCGCGGGCCCTGATCACGGAGCCGGAACTCCTGTTGCTCGACGAGCCGTTCTCCAACATCGATCCCTACGGCCGCGCCTGCATTCACGAGACCCTCGATGCCCTCGGCGGCACGCTCACGCGGGTCATGGTCAGCCACGACCTCGGCATCACCCGCCAGTCCGTCTCCCAGGTGCTGGCGGTGAACCGCTGGCTGGTCAGCGGTGACGGGCCGGCGATCACCGAGGAGATGCTCGGCCTGATGTACGGGGAGCACGGCGCCGACTGCCCGATGGGTCACGCGGCGATGAACGCCCACCTGGCTCCGTCCCGTCCATCCGCCGACGGGGGGAGTAAGCCGCGATGAATCTGATCGACCTGCTCAGCCAGGGATTCGTCCAGCATGCCCTGATCGCCGCGGTGCTGGTCAGTATCGCCGCCGGCATCGTCGGCGCACTGGTAGTGGTCAACCGCCTGGTATTCATGACCGGCGGGATCGCCCACACGGCCTACGGCGGCGTGGGCACCGCCATCTTCTTCGGGCTGCCGGTGCTGCCGGTCACCGGCGTTTTCACCGCCGGCGCCGCGTTGCTGCTCGGGGCCCTGACACGCAGGCAGAGGGAGCGCACCGACACGCTGATCGGGGTGATCTGGGCGGCGGGCATGGCGCTGGGCCTGATCCTGGTCGAGCTTACGCCCGGCTACCAGGCCGGCCTGATGACCTACCTGTTCGGCTCGATCCTCACCGTGGCCACCGTGGACCTGTGGCTGATGGCCGGCATCGACGCCGTGATCCTGTCGCTGGCGCTGTACTACTACCGCGACCTGCTCTCGTTCTCCTTCGACCCGGTCTACGCACGCACCCGGGGCATCCCGGTGACCGGCCTGTACTTCATGCTGTTGCTGCTGGTCGCCGAAACCGTGGTGATGATGATCCAGGTGGTCGGGCTGCTGCTCGTGATCGCCCTGCTGACCCTGCCACCCTATCTCGCCCAACGCTTCACCCGCACCCTGGGCGGCATGATGGTGGCGTCGGCGCTCTTCAGCCTGCTGTTCTGCCTGGCCGGTCTGTACGTGAGCTACTGGTTCGACATCGGTTCGGGCCCGGCGATCATCGCCACCGCCTGCGTGATCTACGTACTGGTCGCCGGCCCCGGCGCACTCCTCGGGCGGCTGAGAACAGGCTGACCCCTCTCCTGCCCTGACCCCGGAGCTCCTTTCTCCAGAGCCGGCAAGCGGGCGGGTTGACATGGGCGCTCGTCTGGACAACGTTCTAGTGCATGGGCGTCGGTCATCTCGAACGGACTTGCCGATGTCCGCATCGCCACAACCCAATCGTCGGGAGTCGAGCATGCGCCTGTTCACCTTGCTTCCCCTGCTCTTTTTCTCCACCTCGGTCCTCGCCGGAGGCCAGGCCGAGATTCTCTCCGGCGGCCCCGACGCCCAACAACGCATGAACCTCGCCTGGGACGACGACCAGGTCCGGCTGGACATCCCCGGCGAGGAAGGCTACATGCTGGTGCTGGACGGCAAGGGGTATTCCGTCACTCGGGCCGGGGGGCGATTGATGGTGATGGACCTGTCCTCGTTGCCTCGTCAGGCCGGACAGGGGCAAACCCCGGCACCCGAGACGGTCGCCCGCATCGAGCGCCTGGACCAGACCGGCAGGATGGAAACCATCGCCGGAATCGAGGGCGAGGTTTACGAAATGGCCTGGACTGACGGCCAGGGCGAGGCCCACGAGGGCGACGCGGTACTGACCGATGACGCGCTGGTGCGTGACATGCAGGAGGCTTTCTGGGCCTTGAGTCGCGCCATGAGCGGCCAGGACGAGGAGATCGGTACACGGCTCCGGGAGGAAGGCCTGGCGGCGCTGCGGATCGGCGACGACTTCACGGTCGAGGAAATCAGCGCCGAGACCCGGCCGTCAGAGGATTTCTCCCTCCCCGCCGAGCCGATGGACATGCAGGAGATGATGCGCGGCCAGGGCGGCTGATCCCGGCGGCAACGGGGAAAACCGGACGCGGCCGGCGGAACGGACACCTGGCCGTTCCCAGGCGCGGTCCGCCATGACGGAAATCCCCCGGACGGCGTCCACTATGTCTTCCCGACCGGTCTATGACCGTTTCGGCGCACCGACGGCCTCTGCCACCGCACGGTGGGCCCGGCGCGCGACTTCGCCGCGGGTGTCGCCGGCCCGGGGCTGAATCGGCTCGAGCACGTCGATTCGACCCCGCAGCCCGCGGCTGCTCAATACGCGCCACAACGAGGGCCACAGGGTCTCGTTGTCGATGAACGCCGGCACGGTGGTCCGATTTCCCGCGGCATCGAAATAGCGCAGCGCGATCGGCACCACCGGCTGCTCGAGGCAAACGGCCGCATCGAGCAGGCGGGCATGGAAGCGCCGGACGGACCATCCGTCCGTGGTGGTCCCCTCGGCGAACACCACCATCTGCCGACCATGTTCCAGCCCGCGCTCGACCGCCTCGGCGGCGGCTGCACTCCCCCGACCGCGCTCGATGAACTCGGTGCCTGCCAGGCGTGCCAGTCGCCCGATCATCGGCCAGCGCCGGATCTCGCTCTTGGACAGGAACACCGTGCCGGTTCGGACTCCCCCGAGCAGGGGAATGTCCAGCCAGCTGATGTGATTCGGCAGCCACAGGCTGCCACCATCCAGCGACTCCAGCCGTTCGAAGCCGCGGACCTCGACCGTCACCCCCAGCACCTCCACGGCCTCCGCCAGCCAGTCGCACACCACCCGCAGACGCGCCTGCTCGTCCATGCGTCCGAGATGACTCACCCGCCACCACCCGACGACCAGGTGGCCAAGCAGGCGGAACAGGCGAAAGACGGCGCGCAGGGTGCCTGGCATTACCGGGCGGCTTCTTGCGCCTCGCGCACCGCGACCACCGCCGCCCGGCCGTACTGCGCGCCGGAGACGAAGGTCAGCACGGCGGCCAGCATCAGGAGCCAGTAACCCAGGGTGTGAACGTCCAGCACCCCGAACAGCGGGAAGTGATAGAGCAGAAAGAGGATGGCGAGCATCTGCGCCGTGGTCTTGAGCTTGCCCAGGGGCGAGACCTTGACCGCCGCGCTGATGCCGCGAGCAGCCATCCATTCGCGCAGCGCCGAGACGAACACCTCGCGACCGATGATCACCGCAGTGGCGATCACGATGGGGAGATCGCCGTCGCTGAAGACCAGCAGCACCAGCGCCACCACCACGATGAGCTTGTCCGCCACCGGGTCGAGAAACGCGCCGAAGGCCGACTGCTGATTCCAGCGACGGGCGAGATAGCCGTCGAGAAAGTCGGTCAGCGACGCCAGGCCGAAGATCCAGGCCGACGCGGGCCGGGCAAATTCCTCGGGGGTGAACAGGAACACGACCACGAGCAGCGGAATGGCCGCGATTCGCAACCACGTCAGGATCATCGGCAATGTCATTCGCTCACCTCCTGTCCCGGGGGCCAGGTCGCTATGGTCTCGCGTCTTTCCGGGGTGAAACGCTCCAGTGCCACCCGGTCCCCTTGGACCGAGACCAGCCAGCCGGCCTCGCCCCAGTCGCCGGTCACGATCCGCGGGCGACCGTCGGCGAGACGATGGATCGCCGGGCGATGCGTGTGACCGTGGATCAGTCCGTCGGCGCCGGTGCGTTCGAGCATCTCGTCGACTGCGGCGGCGTTCACGTCCATGATGTCCTCGGGCTTGCTCGACGAGGCGGTGCGGCTCTGGCTGCGCAGGTCCTCGGCGATCGCGATGCGTTCCTCAAGCGACCGGGAGAGAAAGTCGCGCACGAAGGACGGGTCGCGCAACTGCGCGCGCATGGCCTGGTAGGCCGCGTCGTCAGTGCACAGTTCGTCACCGTGGGTGAGCAACCAGCGCCTCCCGCCCTGCTCGAGCACGTACTGGTCGGGAAGACGCCGGGCCCCCAGTCGCTCGAGCAGCTCGCCGCCGACGAGAAAGTCGCGGTTGCCCGGCTGGAAGGTCACCGCCCCCGGTAGCTCGGCAAAACACGCGAGGCGACCTGCGATGGCCGGGTCGAGTGGCTGGTCGTCGCCGATCCAGTAATCGAACAGGTCGCCGAGGATGTGGACCGCCTCGGCCTGCATCGCGCGCTCGAGGAAGGTGTCGAGCAACGCCAGGGTGCGCGGCTCAGGCCGCGCCAGGTGCAGGTCGGCGATGATCAGTGTCTCGGCCATGAGTCGTGTCGCTCCTGCGTGTCGGGGTTTCAGTCGAGGCGTTCGGCCTTGTCGATGACGACGTCTTCGACCGGCACGTCCTGGTGTCCGTAGCGCGACCCCGTCTGCAGGGTGGCCATCTTGTCGACCACGTCCATGCCGTCGATCACCTCGCCGAACACCGCGTAGCCCCAGCCCTGGGGCGTTTCCGAGGAGAAGTCGAGGAAGGCGTTGTCGGCCAGGTTGATGAAGAACTGGCTGGTGGCCGAGTGCGGGTCCGGGGTACGCGCCATCGACAGGGTGCCACGCTTGTTCTTCAGGCCGTTGTTGGCCTCGTTCTGGATCGGCGCCCGGGTGGATTTCTGTTCCATGTCCGGCGTCAGGCCGCCGCCCTGCACCACGAAACCGGGAATGACGCGGTGAAAGATCGTCCCGTCGAAGTGCCCCGAATCCACGTAGGCAAGGATGTTCTCGACCGTCCTGGGGGCCTTGTCGTCGTAGAGGCCGATCTCGATGTCGCCCAGGCGGGTCGAGAAGCGGATCTTGCTTTTGATGTCACTCATGCGTTTTATCTCGTCTGTCGGGACCGGTAAACTAGCGGTTTGCCCGCCCGGCGTGATCTCGCCGGCCGGCGCGCCATTTCGAACGCTGAACAGTCTAACGACCTTCGAACCGGAATCGTAGCCAACATGCTCACAATCCATGACAGCGCCGCCCGCGCCAAGCGCGAGTTCAATCCGATCCGTCCCGGCCATGTCGGGATCTACGTCTGCGGTATGACGGTCTACGATCGCTGTCACATCGGCCACGCCCGGGTGCTGGTGGTCTTCGACATGGTGGTGCGCTACCTCAAGGAGCGCGGCTTCGAGGTCAACTACGTCCGCAACATCACCGACATCGACGACAAGATCATCGCCCGCGCCGCGGAGAACGCCGAGAGCATCGACTCGCTCACCAACCGCTTCATCGAACTGATGCGTCGCGACGCGGAGGCGCTGGGCTGCCTGCCGCCCACCTCCCAGCCGCGCGCCACCGAGAACGTCGACGAGATGATCGCGATGATCGAGACGCTTATCGAGCGCGGCAACGCCTACCGTGCCGATAACGGCGACGTGTACTTCGATGTCTCGACCTTCGATCGCTACGGCGCACTTTCCGGCCGCGACCCGGAAGACCTGCGCGCAGGCGCCCGTGTGGCCGTCGACGAGGCCAAGGACGATCCACTCGATTTCGTGCTCTGGAAACATGCCAAGCCGGGCGAGCCGCAGTGGGATGCACCCTTCGGGCCGGGTCGACCGGGCTGGCACATCGAGTGCTCGGCCATGTCGACCGACGCGCTCGGCACCACCTTCGACATCCACGGCGGCGGCCACGACCTGATGTTCCCGCACCACGAGAACGAGATCGCCCAGAGCGAGTGCGCCACCGGCTGTCATTTCGTCAACTACTGGATGCACAACGGTTTCGTCCGTGTCGACGACGAGAAGATGTCCAAGTCCCTGGGCAACTTCTTCACCATCGCGGAAGTCACGCAGCGCTATCACCCGGAAGTGCTGCGGCTGTTCATCCTCTCCTCGCACTACCGCAGCCCGCTGAACTTTTCCGACGAGAACCTCGACGCCGCCCAGGCGAGCCTGTCCCGCTGGTACAGCGCGCTCAAGAAGGTGCCGGCGAACGCCGAGCCGGTCCCCGAGGTGATGGACGCCTTCTTCGCTGCCATGGACGACGACTTCAACACGCCGAAGGCGATCGCCCTGATCCACGAGCAGCTGCACCTCGTCCACAAGATCGGCGAGAACGACAAGGAGGCCGCCGCCCCGCACGCGGCGAGCATCAACGCCATGGGCGCGACCCTCAACCTCGGCCAGCTCGACCCGGACGCGTTCCTGCACTGGAGTCCGGAGGCCGAACGGGAAGACAGCCTCGACGACGCCCGCATCAACCAGTTGATCGCGCAGCGCGCCGAGGCCCGCGCGGCACGGAACTTCGCGGAATCCGACCGCATCCGCGACGAGCTGCTGGAAAACGGCATCACGCTCGAGGACGGCCCCCAGGGGACGACTTGGCGCCGCCAGTAGACCGCCTTGGGTCGGCATCCGGACACCCTGCCCTCAAGCGGCCGGGGAACCGGCTTGAATTTCCCCGTCCTATCAACAGGTTCACGACAACACTTCCATTCACGGGCGCAAGGGATGCGCCTGTCAGCAGCGAGCATTCATGAGCACACCGAGCATCATTCGCCCCGAGGGCTGGCTTTATCACCTGTCGCATACCGACCTCGACGGCTACGGCGCCCAGTACATGGTCGACCGCACGCCCCAGCGGTGCCATTTCTTCAACGCCGACTACCGTGACATCAACAACGCCCTCGACGAGATCTTCGGCCGGATCATCAAGGCCGGTGAGCCGGCCGGGCTGCTGATCACCGACCTCAACCTGACGCTCGACCAGGCCCGCGCGCTGGACAAGCGCGTGACCAAGTGCAAGGTGCCCGTCGAGCTGCAGTTGCTCGATCACCACGCCACTGGCGCCGATTGCGCGCAGGCGTTTCCCTGGTACCACCTCGACACCGAGCGCTGTGCGAGCCGGCTGGCCTTCGAGGCGGTCGCCGACCAGTTCGACGCGGACTCCCGCGAGCAGCTACGCCAGCGCGCCGAGTTCATCGACGTGGGCGACCGCTGGCTGCGCGACCATCCTGATTTCCGCCGCGCGATCTACCTGATCGGGCTGGTGATGCAGGACGATCATCTCGCCCCGCCATTGAAGGACCTCAAGCGCGCCTATCGCTTCCACGTCATGGAGGCCTTCTTCCGCTCCCATGAGGCGGGCGAGTCGCTCGAGGCTTTCGAGCGCCAGCTGTTCGACGTGCGCAAGGCGTTCCTCAAGGGCCGCGTGGAAAAGCGCGTGTTCAACGACGAGAACCTGCCGCTCAACGACAAGTTCCACATCCTGTCCGCCTCGGTGCTTGACGAGGAGGTCGTCCCGATCCTGGAGATCGAAGGCGTGCGCACGGGGATATTCTTCAACTGGCCGCACGACGTCTGGCGGGGCGTGATCATGGACATGATGGAGGCGCGCGGACGGATCGACATGGCCATGGGCGTGCGCGGCAACGGGCGGCTCTCCCTGCGCGCCAACCCGGGCGTGGACGCCGGCGAGATCTCGGCACGCTACTTCGGGGGCGGCGGTCACCCGGGCGCGGCCGGGGGGGAGCTCAAGGACACCCGTCTGCGGGATCTCGCTCACGCGGTCAGCGCCATCCAGAAGACCCTGGCCGCCAGCGATCGATGAGCACACCGCTCATCACCCGCTCGGGCTTCAAGGCGCTCGAAGCCGAGCTCGACCGGCTCTGGCGCGTCGAGCGCCGCGAGGTAGTCCAGGCGGTCTCCGAGGCCGCCGCGCTCGGCGACCGGTCGGAGAACGCCGAATACATCTACGGCAAGAAGCGCCTGCGCGAGATCGACCGGCGCATCCGCTACCTGCAAAAGCGTCTGCCGAATCTCAAGGTGGTCGACCGCTCGCCGGACGATACCGACAAGGTCTATTTCGCGGCGTTCGTCGAGATGGAGTGCGGGGAGCAGGACCTCGAACGCACCCTGCGACTGGTCGGGCCCGACGAGATCGAGCCCTCCCGTGGCTGGATCAGCATCGACTCCCCCGTGGCGAGAAAGCTGATCGGACGCCGCCCCGGCGACGTCGTTCGTCTGCCTGCCGGAGAAGACCGTGGTCACCTCCCCTGGGAGATCGTCGAGATTCGCTACGACTGAACCCTCACCCGCCTCGTCATGGGAGCCGGCAGCTGAGGCAGTCCCCCGCCATGGCACAATGGCGCACCCAATTCCCCGCCCCGGACAGGAGCAAGCGGCCAACATGCACGATATCGATTACCTGAGATTACTTCAGGCAGCCGTCGACCAGTCGTTCGACGCCGTGGTGATCACGACCGCGGAGCTCGATTCACCCGGGCCGGAAATCGTTTACGCCAATCCCTCGTTCCTCCGCATGACCGGCTACACGATGGAGGAACTGCGGGGCGAGTCGCCCAGGATACTTCAGGGAAAGGCGACCAGCCGGAGTACTCTCGACCGGCTACGGGCGGCACTGGAGGCTGGCGAGCGCTTTTCGGCGAGGACCGTCAACTACCGGAAGGACGGCAGCCCCTACAACGTGGAATGGAGCATCTCGCCGGTACGCGACGAATCGGGCCGGGTCACCCATTTCGTGTCGGTCCAGCGCGACATCACCGCGGAAAGTCGCGAACAGGACCGCAG
The DNA here is from genome assembly GCA_964442775.1 of uncultured Halothiobacillus sp. Classification (GTDB taxonomy): domain Bacteria; phylum Pseudomonadota; class Gammaproteobacteria; order Halothiobacillales; family Halothiobacillaceae; genus Guyparkeria. The sequence continues at coordinate 11,773 of CAYUAO010000007.1, forward strand.
CCAGATGCTGGTCTACGCGCTGGACGCCAGCAGCGACAGCGTCGTGATCACCGATCGGGACAACCGGATCCTGGACGTCAACCGCGCGTTCGAGGAACACACCGGCTTCTCCCGCGAGGAAGTGCGGGGACGAAACCCCAACGTGCTCCAGTCGGGCATGCACGATCGCAGCTTCTACCTGCGCCTCTGGGACACCCTCAAACGTGACGAGGTCTTTCGCGAGACCTTCATTGACAGGCAGAAGAACGGTCGGCTGATTCACCTCGAACAGACCATCACGCCGGTACGCGACGAGCATGGCATGTTGACCGGGTACGTCTCCGTGGGCAAGGACATCACCGATCGCGTCGAGACGGAGAACGAGCTCAAGCGCTTGGCGAGCACCGACATGCTCACCGGACTGATCAACCGGATGCATTTCGAGAAGGTCCTGAACCACGAACACGAACGGGTTCAGCGATACGGTCACCCGGCGGCCCTGATCATGATCGACATCGATCACTTCAAGAGCATCAACGACGACTACGGCCACCCTGTCGGGGATGAGGTGCTCACGCGCTTCGCCCGCCTGGTCAGTGACCACGTGCGTGCCACGGACTCTGTCGCGCGCTGGGGCGGCGAGGAATTCATGCTCATCACGCCCGAGACCGACGAGGCGGCAGCCATGGCCCTGGCCGAAAAACTGCGACTCCTGATCCGCGAAGCCAATTTCCCGGAGGTCGGCCATGTCACCGCCAGCATCGGTGTCGCCCCGCTCTCGCCGGACGTGCCGACAGAGCAGTCCGTCCACCGCGTCGACCAGCGACTCTACGAGGCCAAGCGGCAAGGCCGCGACCGCGTCGTCGGCTCCTAGGGAAGCTCTGCACGAATGCGATACCGCTCTGCGCGCCTTGCGGGGCTTGGCGAGTCGTTCCTGCCTCGCGTTGCTCGGCGCTTCCCGGGCTGCGGCGTGCCACTGGCACGCCGTTCCGGGTCGCCCATGCTCGGCGTTGCGATGTCTTGACGTGGCCACCGGCACGCCCGCGACATCGCGCCTTGATCACGAACGACTCGCCAAGCCTTCAGTGGCATGGCATTCGTGCAGACCTTCCCTAGGGAATTTCTGCACGAATGCAGAGTTTCCCTAGCCCTTCTCGTAGACCTCGAGTGCGTTGTGGACCTCGGCGATGTAGGTCATGGCCGGGCCGCCGCCCATCAGGATGGCGACCTTGCACACCTCGATGATCTCCGCATGCGTCCCGCCGGCCTTGAGTACCTTCTGCACGTGAATCCCGATGCAGTACTTGCAGCGGGCCGTGATCGCCATGCCCAACGCGATCAGTTCCTTGGTCTTGGTGTCCAGCACGTCGTCCCGAAGGACCTCCTCCATGAATCCGGAGAAAGCCTTCATGGTGTCGCCGGCCTCGGACTTCATCATGCCCATACCGGTCTCGAAGTCGTGCATTGCCTCGGTCATGCCCTTGCTCATGGTCTTTCCCTCCAGTGTGTCCCCGCGCATGCCGTCACGGCGCCCATGCTTAGGTTGCCGGCATGATCCGGTCAACGGGGTGTGACTGCCAGCCAACACGGCGATCATCGACCAATCGCCCATCCCCTGCAACCAGCCCGGCAGTTTGACAATCGTTACCGCCTCGCCCCGGAAAGCGGCATTCATGTGTGTTGAAAGTTGCTGGCTGGCGGGCAAGGGGCCGCCCCTGGCCCGCCTGCCGAGTCGCAAGAACCGCAACCATTGCCGCCCGGTCCGCGACATTCGCCACATCGGAACAAAAATCCGGCTTCGGAGTCATGTCGCCGAACGGTGCCCAAAAGCCCTCTAGTGCTCTTAAATGTCGTTATTATCGTTTTACAGCACGTCCCTTCTGATCCGAAGGTGGAGAAATATCATTCCGCGAACAAAAAAGGCTGGCGTTTTCGCGATCGAGTGCCATAATCCTTCTCGGGAAAACGAAAGAACGCTTTCCCGAGAGGAATCGGTTCAAGGACTCCTCATTAGCACCAGGCTCGAACCCCGCAGGACCACAGATTGAATTATCCAGTTTGTATTACCCCGCTACGATTTGCAGTTCTCTGACGCTTTTGCAGTCCTTCAGCACCACCCCCTCGTTTTCATTCAAATATATGCACATGCATAGCATCAGAGGTATCCATCATGGCTACAGGCACCGTTAAGTGGTTTAGTGACGAGAAAGGCTTTGGCTTCATCGCTCCGAGCGACGGCTCCAAGGACGTCTTCGTCCATCACAGCGCCATTCAGGGCGGCGGCTTCAAGTCGCTGGCCGAAGGCCAGACCGTCACCTTCGAGGTCGAGCAAGGCCAGAAAGGCCCGGCCGCGGTAAACGTCCAGATCTAATCTGGGCCCAACCCGGTTGATAGCAAAACCCCGCTTCGTGCGGGGTTTTTTCATGCCCGTCGTTTTGCCCCCGGTGACCAGCGCCACGTTCGTCCCGCATCGCTCGACTGCTGATCACGTCAAGACGCCGCCCAGACGATTACCACGACGGTCACCCCGGCCAGCCCGAAACCGATCGAGGCGAGTAGCCCGTCACGTGCGATCAGCGCCAGGCCGAACAGGGTCAGGACGGCCCCGGCGGCGTTCGCCGAGAAGGGGATGAACTCCATGATCGGCATCATCAGCGAGACCAGGAGGGCGAGACCGGCCACGCCGTAGCGGGCCCCGCCATTGACCAGAAAGGCCAGGCGCGGGTGGAGGAAGCGGTCGACGAAACGTGCGGTCGGCATCATCCAGACCACGGCCTTGTGCAGTGAGCGGCGTCGGATACGTCGCTCAAGCAGAAATTCCGGCAACCAGAAGTGCTCGCGCCCGAGCATCATCTGCAAGGCGACGAGGAAGACGAACACGCCGATCAGTGTCGGCACGCCGGGGATGTCACCGATCAATGGCGCGACCGTGATCAGGCCGCCAAGCAGCAGCAAGGGCCCGAACGAGCGCCTCCCGACGACGTCGAGGACCGTCCCCAGACGGATCGAATCGCCGCCCTCCTCCCGGATCTTGCCCAGCAGTTGCAGCAATGCGACCAGTCCGTCCGGTTCCCGGACCGCCTTCTCCCCGACCTTGTCTTCTGGTTCGCTTGGCGTCGACATCTACCGTTGCCCCTGGATGGCGCACGCGGGCGCGGTTGTTCTGGCTCGCATACAACCGATCGTCAAGCGCCCTTTCCGGGCCGGCGACCGGCATTCCATCGACGCCGAACCCACTTTTCGAGTTCAAGCAGCCCGAAAAGTGCCACGCCGATGGCGATGATCTCCAGACCGTGGACGAAGTCCACCGGCCGGGTGTCGAAAAGCCGCTCCATGAAGGGAGCGTAGGTGAACAACAGCTGCAGGACGACCACCACGGCGACCGCGACCAGCACGGCGGGCGTGCCCTTGATCCGCGACAGGCCGAGCGAACTGCTGTCCAGGTAACGAATGCTGAACAGGTAGAACACCTCCATCACGACCAGGGTGTTGACCGCGTAGGTGCGCGCCTCCTCCAGCGTTGCCCCGTGGAACTGGCTCCAGGCGAAGATACCGAATACGCCGGCGAGAAACAGCACCGAGACGAACCCGAGCCGCCAGAGGAGAAACGCCGACAGTAGAGGCTCGTCGCGCGGCCTTGGCGGGCGTTCCATCACGCCGGGCGCCGGCGGCTCGAATGCCAGGGCCATCGCCAGCCCCACCGAGCTGACCATGTTCACCCACAGGATCTGCAACGGGGTGATCGGCAGGGTGAGTCCCGCCAGCACGGCCACCAGGATGGCGAGCGACTCCCCGCCGTTGACCGGTAGCAGGAACAGGATGGCCTTTCTGAGGTTGTCGTAGACCGTGCGACCCTCGCGCACGGCGTGGGCCACCGAGGCGAAATTGTCGTCGGCGAGCACCATTTCGGCGGACTCGCGCGCGACCTCGGTGCCGCCCCGCCCCATGGCCACGCCCACGTCGGCGCGCTTGAGGGCCGGCGCATCGTTGACGCCGTCGCCCGTCATCGCCACGACCAGACCCTGGGCCTGCATCGCCTCGACCAGGCGGAGCTTGTGCTCGGGCGTGGTCCGCGCGAAGACATCCACACCGCCTACTCGACGTGCAAGCTCCTCGTCAGGCAGGACGTCGAGCTCATGGCCGGTGATGACCTCGTCGACGTTCTCCAGCCGGAGTTGCCGGGCGATTCCCGCGGCGGTCAGGGCATGGTCGCCGGTGATCATCTTGACCCGGATGCCGGCGCTACGGCAGTCCTGCACGGCGCGGATCGCCTCCTCGCGCGGCGGATCGATCAATCCGAGCAGGCCGAGGAAGAGCAGGCCCTCGTCGAGATCCGCGTGGGAGAGCTCGCAGTGCTCGGCCGGCACGTCACGCACGGCAATGCCCAGCACCCGCTGTCCCTCGGCGGCGATGGCCTCGATCGCGGTTTCCCAGTCGTGGCGATCGAGGGGTTCGCCCCCACCGTCGGCCGCGCGCTGCTCCCGACACAGGTCGAGTATCCGTTCGGGCGCGCCCTTGACAAACACGTAGCCGTGTCCCTCGTGATCGTGGTGCAGGGTCGCCATCAGGCGATGCTCGGTTTCGAAGGGAATGACGTCCGTGCGCGGCAGCCGCTCTCTTTCCAGGTCCAGGTCCAGGCCCGCCTTCATCGCGCCGACGAGCAGGGCCCCTTCCATGGGGTCGCCATCGACCAGCCACTGGTCCCCCACGCGGCGCAGCCCGGCATCGTTGCAGCGTGCCGCGGCCCGCACGCATTCGACCAGCGCCGGACTTCCGTCCGGGTCGACCGGCTCGTTATCGACCTCGAATTCCCCGTGCGGGTCGTAGCCGGCTCCGCTGGCCGAATAGACCGTGCCGGCGGTGACCACGGTGCGCAGTGTCATCTCGTTGCGCGTGAGCGTACCGGTCTTGTCCGAACAGATGATCGAGACCGAACCCAGCGTCTCCACCGCCGGCAGCCGACGGATGATGGCGTTGCGCCCCGCCATTCGCTGCACGCCAATGGCCAGCGTCACGGTCAGGATCGCGGGCAGTCCCTCGGGGATGGCGGCGACGGCCAGACCGACGACGGTCATGAACATCTCGGTCGCCTCGAGCCCCTGAAGCCAGAATCCGTAGGCGAAGACCATCGCGGCGATGCCGATGATCACCACGGCCAGCAACCGGGCGAACCGGTCCATCTGCTGGATCAGCGGCGTGGTCATCGACTCGACGCGCGCCAGCATTCCGCTGATGCGACCGATCTCGGTCGCCGCTCCCGTGGCGACAACCACGCCGACACCCTGCCCGCCGGCCACGAGCGTACCCGAGTAGGCCATGCCGCGCCGGTTGCCGAGGTCGGCGTCGACGTCCACCGCATCGATCGACTTTTCCACCGCCACCGACTCCCCGGTCAGCACCGCCTCCTGGACGCGCAGGTTGCGCACCCGCAGGAGCCGCAGGTCGGCCGGCACCTTGTCGCCAGGCTCGATCAGCACTACGTCGCCGGGGACGAGCTCCTCGGCAGGGATGGTCTGCCGCCTGCCGTCCCGGGTGACCGAGGCCCGTGGCGAGAGCATGTGCCGGATGGCCTCGAGGGCCTGTTCGGCACGGCCTTCCTGGACGAAACCGATCACGGCATTGACCATCACCACGCCGAGAATCACCCCGGTGTCGATCCAGTGCCCCAGCAGCGCCGTGATGACCGCGGCGGCGATCAGCACCTGGATGAGCAGGTTGTTGAACTGTGCGGCAAGCCTCGCCGCCGGACCGCGCTTCTTCCCGGCCGGCAGCCGGTTCGACCCGTAACGCTCGCGGCGGCGCTCGACCTCGGCCTGGGTCAGGCCATCCTCGCTGCTCTCGACACGTGCCAGTGCCTGCTCGACGTCCAGCCCGTGCCAGCCGCTACCGTGTTCGGGTTGTTCCGCCATGCCCACGCCTCGATGCCGGTATTGAAAGAAAGTCTGCCCCGAGCTTATGCCAAGGGACCACGACGGTCACCCCGCCTTTTCGTCTCGCTCCTGGCATGCCGACCCGGGGGTTTGTGGCCCGACCGGCCCGGAAAGTATGGTGTAGAATTCCGGGTCGTCACGCCCGGGTATCACCCCGGGTCTCGCTGGAGAGGACGGAGGCCAGTCCGAGTCATTTCGTCGTCTTGTCTGCCACTTGCGGGTTCCGAGGTTGCCGCTCCCATGATCTTCCGTTTTCCCATCGTCATCATCGACGAGGACTTCCGGTCCGAGAACGTCTCGGGCCTGGGCATTCGCGCACTCGCCGACGCGATCCGCGGCGAGGGCGAGGAAGTGCTTGGCGTGACCAGTTATGTCGACTTGGCCGCCTTCGCTCAACAGCAAGCCCGGGTCTCGGCCTTCGTCATCTCCATCGACGACGAGGAGTTCCACGCCGGCAACGAGCCGGTCGACGAGTCGTTGGAAGTCATCAAGCAGCTGCGGCATTTCATCCAGGAGATCCGCTTTCGCAACGCGGACATCCCGATCTTCCTCTACGGCGAGACGCGCACCAGCCGGCACCTGCCCAACGACGTGCTCAAGGAGCTGCACGGCTTCATCCACATGTTCGAGGACACGCCCGAGTTCGTCGCGCGTCACGTCATCCGCGAGGCGCGAAGCTACCTCAACTCGCTCGCCCCGCCCTTCTTCCGGGCCCTGACCGGCTACGCCGCCGACGGATCGTATTCCTGGCACTGCCCGGGGCATTCCGGCGGCGTGGCCTTCCTCAAGAGCCCGGTGGGGCAGATGTTCCACCAGTTCTTCGGCGAGAACCTGCTGCGCGCGGATGTCTGCAACGCGGTCGACGAGCTCGGCCAGCTGCTCGATCACACCGGGCCGGTGGCGGCCTCCGAGCGCAACGCAGCGCGTATCTTCAACGCCGATCACCTGTTCTTCGTCACCAACGGCACCTCGACCTCCAACCGCATGGTGTGGAACTCCAACGTCGCCCCGGGCGACGTGGTGGTGGTCGATCGCAACTGCCACAAGTCGATCCTCCACTCGATCATCCTCACCGGCGCCATCCCGGTGTTCCTGATGCCGACGCGCAACCACTACGGCATCATCGGCCCGATCCCGCGCAGCGAGTTCTCCCGGGAGAACATCGAGAAAAAGATCGCCGAGCACCCGTTCGCCGGCAAGGCCGAGGATCGGCAACCCAAGATCCTGACCATCACCCAGTCGACCTACGACGGCATCCTCTACAACGTCGAGGAGATCAAGGACGAGCTCGACGGCTTCGTCGAGGTCCTGCACTTCGACGAGGCCTGGCTGCCGCACGCGGCCTTCCACGACTTCTACGGCGACTACCACGCCATCGGTGCCGACCGGCGGCGCTGCGACGACTCCGTGATCTACTCCACCCAGTCGACCCACAAGCTGCTCGCCGGCCTCTCGCAGGCCTCCCAGGTGCTGGTGCAGGACTGCGAGAAGCAACGCTTCGACCAGGACGTCTTCAACGAGGCGTACCTGATGCACTCCTCGACCTCGCCGCAGTACGCCATCATCGCCTCCTGCGACGTCGCCGCCTCGATGATGGAGCCGCCTGGCGGCACCGCGCTGGTCGAGGAGTCGATCTTCGAGGCGATGGACTTCCGTCGTGCCATGAAGAAGGTGGACGCCGAGTACGGCGAGGACTGGTGGTTCAAGGTCTGGGGACCGGACACGATTCCCGAGGAAGGCATCGGCACCCGGGACGACTGGATGCTGCACGAGGACGATCGCTGGCACGGCTTCGGCCGGGTCCCGACCGGCTTCAACATGCTCGACCCGATCAAGGCGACCATCATCACGCCGGGGCTGGACGTCGACGGCGACTTCCACGGCTGGGGCATCCCGGCGGCGATCGTCACCCGCTACCTCGCCGAGCACGGCGTGGTGGTGGAGAAAGCCGGTCTCTACAGCTTTTTCATCATGTTCACCATCGGCATCACCAAGGGCCGCTGGAACACCCTGCTCACGGCGCTGCAGCAGTTCAAGGACGAGTTCCAGCGCAACCAGCCTCTGTGGCGAATCATGCCGGAATTCGTCAACAAGCACCCGCGCTACGAGCGCGTGGGACTGCGCGACCTCTGCGAAAAGCTCCACGCCGTCTACCGGGAGTACGACGTCGCCAGGCTCACCACCGAGATGTACCTCTCCGACATCCAGCCGGCCATGCGCCCGGCGGATGCCTGGTCGAAGATGGCGAGAAAGCAGATCGACCGCGTTCCGCTCGACGAGCTCGAGGGGCGGATCACCGCATCCCTGGTCACTCCCTACCCGCCGGGCATTCCCCTGTTGGTCCCCGGCGAGCGCTTCAATGCCCGCATCGTCGAGTACCTCAAGTTCGTGCGCCACTTCAACCGCCAGGTCCCCGGATTCGAGACCGACGTGCATGGCCTGGTGGCCGAGGAAACGGACGACGGGCTGCGTTACTTCATCGACTGTGTACGGGACGACTGAGGCGGGCACGTCGCCGTAAGACCGCCGTACCCCGCGCCTCCTATCGGCCCGCGCCTTTTCACGTGGCGGCGAGACCGGTCACGGCTAGCGTGGCAACGGACAGCAGGTAGAGCAAGCCGAGCAGGACGAAGAGGCCGTCGACGGCGACCATCGCCAGCCCGAACAGGACCACGGCCAACCCGGCCGCCGTGGCGGAAAACGGCACGATTTCCATGACGGGCATGCCAAGCCCCAGTGGCAGGCAGACCGCGGCGATCAGGACCGTGCCGCCATTCGAGGCCAGTACGGCCAGCCGCGGACGCAGCCACCAGTCGATGAATCGCGCCGGGCGGTCGAGCCATCGAAGCGCCCTTAGCAACCGGGCACTCGATACGTGGCGATCGAGCACCCAGCGGGGCAGCCAGAACGCCTCTCGCCCCATCAACAGTTGCAGCGAGATCAGGACCAGCGCCACGCCCATGGTGGTCGGCATGCCCGGCAGGCCGCTCAGGGGAGACACCAGCACCACGCCGATCAGGAGCAGGGCCGGTCCGAACGAACGCGTGCCCAGCGCGTCCATGATGGTGGAGAGATATACCTCCTCACGTTCCGAGGCCACCCCTGCGATCCGCTGCAACAGGCCGCCCAGGTTGCGTGGCGCCCCGCCGGCTTGATCCTCATGACGCGGCATCCCCGCTCCCCCCTTCTCCGATGGAACGCCACGTCTGAGCGGTTATCGCCGTCCGAGAACGCGCATCGACACGCCGGAACGCAGGACACGCCACGTCAGCCGGGCAACCGCCCCGCCGGTGACGTCGTCCATCCAGCCATAAACCGCCCCGGCGGCGACGGACAGCCCGAGCGTACGCCAGGGACGCTGGTGGACGCCGCGCGAAACCGGCAGCCAGACCGTTTCGATATCGACTTCGATCCGGCGGCCGGATTCGCGCAACGCCCACTTGGCATGTCGCAGCTCCTGAGAAGGCGACGGCGTCGCCCGATCCACCCGGTGCGCGCCCGTTCCGATCGCTCGGGAGCGACGTTCGATTCGACCGGCGGAGGAGATCAGCGCAGCCATCGATAGGCCCAGGCCGCCAGCATGGCGGCGACGCCGAGCGTCAACACGGCTATCACCGCCAGGCCGGCCGCGGTTCCCCAGACCGGCGCCACCCAATGGTAGATCGCGGCCAGCGCCAGCCCGATACCGGCAACCAGCAACAAACCGACGACACCCAGCAGCACGACGGCCACCGCCACGCGTCCAACCTGCCAACGCAGCATCCGTCCCTCGGCCTCGACCAGGTTCGCGAGGGCGAGGACATAATCGGTCAGAGCTTTCAGCGTCGACCTCCGTCAAGCAACTTGGCGATCACGAACCCGACGCCGAAGGCGGCGACCACCGAGGTCAGCGGGTGGTTTCCCACGAGCTGCTCGGCCTCTTCTACCCGCTTCTCACCGTGCTGGCGGGCCTGGTCGTAGCCGCGGTTGAGTGTTTCCATTCCCTCGTCGAAGGCCGCCTGGACCCCATCGCGCGCCCGGCTGGCCCGATCGCGCACTCGGGCCTCGTTCTGCTCCTTGAACGCCTTGAGCAGGTCGCCCATGTCACTTCTCAGCTCCGCCAGGTCGGCCTTCACCGCCTCGAGTTCGGCATTGCTGTCCTTCTGTGTTGCCTGTGCCATGTCGGATGTCCTCGTGTTCAACGATGAAAAAGGGATACGTCAACGAAGAGCGTAGTCGGCGGGGTGCACGAATCCAAATGGCGGCGCGTTGCCGCATCGGTCCCCCGCCGGGTGCGCCGACGCCTTTCGAGCCCCCCCCGACGAGTCGGTCTGAAACGGCACGGATTGCGCATCGAGGCGAAAGAGGATATAAGCTATTGATATAGAGACACATGACCCGCTCCCGATGATCCCTGTCGCCACCTCACTGCCGAGTCTCCCCCCCGCCCCCCGCTTCGCGCCGGGCGGTCCGGGCGACGTCGCAGCGGCGACGAGGCCGGAAGGGACGGCCTCCCCTCCCGCCTCCCGAGCCGAGTCTTCCGGGACTTCGCCGGCACAGCGCGACACAACCCGTCCGGACGGGCCGGGCGGTGAAGCTTCCCGCTCCCCGGCTGCGTCCGGGGCCGTCTCGGCCGAGGATCGGCGCTTGCTCACCGAGCTCAAGGCACGCGACCGCGAGGTGCGCGCTCACGAGAATGCCCATCGGGCAGCCGGAAGGGACCTGGTGCGTGGCGGGTCCTACGATTACCAGGAAGGACCGGACGGCAAGCGTTACGCCATCGGCGGCGACGTGCAGATCGACACCACCCCGGTTGCCGACGATCCTGCCGCCACCGTGGAGAAGATGACGCAGGTCATCCGCGCGGCACTCGCCCCGGCCGAGCCCTCACCTACCGATCGCGCGGTCGCCGCCCAGGCGGCCGCCGAACGCAACCGGGCCCAGTCCGAAGCCAGCGCGGATGACGGCGGCTCGAACGATCCCGCCCACACCGGCCAGAAAGGACCCACCGACGCCGCCAGCGCCTATCGACTCGCGGCCGAGTCGGAGACCACCGGCGCCCGGCTCGACGCCATCGCCTGACGGTCGAGCGGCGCCACGCCCGGCTCTCATCCCTCGGACCCGCGAGCGGGGCCGGGCCAGTCACCCCATCAGCAGGTACTTGGTCTCGAGATACTCGTCGAGCCCCTCCATGGCGCCTTCGCGACCCAGGCCCGAGGCCTTGACGCCACCGAACGGCGCGGCGGCGTTGGAGACCAGCCCCGTGTTGATGCCGATCATGCCCGCCTCGATGCCCTCGGCGACGTGCCAGACACGGTGGACGTTCTCGCTGTAGAAATACGCCGCCAGGCCGAAGGGCGTGTCGTTGGCCATCTCGATCGCCTCGGAGTCGTCCGCGAACCGGGACACGGCCACCAGCGGTCCGAAGGTCTCTTCCTGCATGACCCGCATCGATTGCCGGATGTCCGTGAGCAAGGTGGGCAGCACGTAGTTCTCGCCACGCGGATCGCGGTTCCCTCCGGTGACCAGCCTCGCGCCCTGCCCGGTCGCCTCCTCGATCTGGGCGATCACCTTGTCGGCCGCGCCCTTGTCGATCAGCGGCGTGACCTCCGAGGCCGGGTCCATGCCGTCCCCCAGAACGAGCGACTCGATCCGGGCCCGCAGCAGCTCGACGAAGCGGTCGTGCACGCCGTCCTGAACGTAGAAACGGTTGACGCAGACACAGGTCTGCCCGGTGTTGCGGAACTTCGCGGCGATCGCGCCTTCCACCGCCGCGTCCAGGTCGGCGTCGTCGAAGACGATGAACGGGGCGTTTCCGCCCAGTTCGAGGGAAATCTTCTGCACGTTGGCGGCCGCCTGGCGCATCAGGTTGCTGCCCACTTCCGTGGAACCGGTGAACGAGATCTTGCGCACGGTCGGATTGGCCGTCATCTCCGTGGCGATCTCGCTGGCCGAGCCGGTCAGCACGTTGAACACCCCGGCGGGCACGCCCGCCTGCTCGGCGAGCACCGCCAGGGCGAGCGCGGAGAACGGCGTGGCGCTGGCCGGCTTGACCACGATGGGGCAGCCCGCCGCGAGTGCGGCCGCCGCCTTGCGCGTGATCATCGAGGAAGGGAAGTTCCACGGCGTGATCGCCGCACAGACCCCGATGGGCTGGCGCAGCACGACGATCCGCTGGCCGGCATTCGCCGCCGGGATCGTGCGTCCGTAGGCGCGACGGGCCTCTTCGGCGAACCACTTGAGGAACGACGCGGCGTAGCGGATCTCGCCGGCCGACTCGACCAGTGGCTTGCCCTGCTCGAGGGTCATGATCCGCGCCAGTGCCTGCTCGTGTTCGAGCATCAGCTCATACCAGCGATGGAGGATCGAGCCGCGCGCCTCCGCCGTCTGCTCGCGCCAGTTCGGCCAGGCCCGTTCGGCGGCCGCAATCGCATCCCGCGTGTGGTCGCCGCCGAGCTTCGGCACGTGGCCGATTGTCCGACCGTTGGCCGGGTTGTCCACCGAAAGGCGCTCGTCCCCGTCGGGCGAGAGCCATTGCCCGTCGATGTAACAGGCCTCGCGGAACAGCCGGTCGGCACGGATCGATTCGAGGAGGTCTTCGCTCATGTCGCGTTCTCTCACACGGTGGGGTTGGGATAGCGGGCGTCGATCGCGTCGATCGCGTCGAGCATGTCGGGAGGGAGGCTGACCTTGGCCGCGCCGATGTTCTCTTCCAGCTGGGCGATCGTGGTGGCCCCGATGATGGTCGAGGCGACCTCCGGGCGTCGCAGGGTGAACGCGATCGCCATCTGCGCCGGCGAGAAGCCGTGTTCCCGGGCCAGGTCCACATAGGCCCGCGTCGCCGCGGCAGCATTGGGCTTCTCGTAGCGTTGCCCGAACTGGGGGAACCGCGTGACCCGCCCCGGGGCGGCGGGATCGTCCAGGTACTTGCCCGTCAGGTGGCCGAAGGCGAGCGGGCTGTAGGGCAGCAACGCCACGTCGAGCTCGGTGCAGACCTCGGCCAGTCCCCCGGTCTCGAAGGTCCGGTTCATCAGGTGATAGGCGTTCTGCACCGAGGTGACCACCGGCAGGTCATGGCGCCTTGCCTCCTCGACGAAGGCCATCACGCCAAAGGGTGTCTCGTTCGACAAGCCGACGTAGCGAATCTTGCCGGCACGGGCCTGTTCGGCCAGGGCACGCAACTGCTCCTCGATCGGCTCGCTCGGCCAACGCTGGTCGGGGTCGTAGTAGGCCTGGCCGAACTTGGGCACGTAGCGATCCGGCCAGTGGATCTGGTAGAGGTCGACGTAGTCGGTCTGCAGGCGCGCCAGGCTGTCGTCGATCGCCTGCCGGACCTGCTCGCGCGTCACGCGCGGCCCGCCGCGGACGTGAGCAAGGCTCGACCGTCCTGCCCCCGTCACCTTGGTCGCGACGATCAGTTGATCGCGCGGTTGGCGACGCAGCCAGGAACCGATGTAACTCTCGGTGCGCCCCTGGGTCTCGGCCCGCGGGGGCACCGGGTACATCTCGGCCGTGTCGATGAAGTTGATCCCGCTGGCAACCGCGTGATCGAGTTGCCGGTGTGCGTCGGCCTCGCTGTTCTGTTCGCCGAAAGTCATGGTACCGAGGCAGATCTCGCTCACCTCAAGCCCACTGTTGCCCAGACGTCGGTATTCCATCGTGACTCCATGCGATTTAGTCTGTGTCGTCGCGGGGTCAGGTCGCCCTCTGGTCCGATACCGCTCCCCGAACCCCGTTTCCTGCCAAGCCCATTAGAGTAGCCGAGATGACACACGTTTCCAGTCAGGTCGCCGCCGCCCACCTCGAGCTGATCGAGGCGATGAGCCATGCCCTGGCTCCCCACCCCTCCGACCCGGCGGCCCGAGCGGTCGCCCTGGCGACGATCGAGCGCTATCGCGAGGACGGCTGGCAACACCTGGCCGATGCCCTGACGACGCGGCTTGCCGCGGAAACGGCGGAAGACGGAACGCCGGACGAGGCCCAGCTGGACGAGGAAGACCGGATGATCCTGGCGGCGATCCAGCGCGCCGCCCGCGAGCCGCAGTGGCTCGAAGGCGTGGTCGAGCAGGCCGAGATCGAGGCGGCCGAGCAGATCGCCGCGCTGATCCTCGCCGCGACCTGGGGCGAGCACGAGGCACTGGAGGCACTCGATCAGATGCGCGAGGCAGCCGAGGCCGCCGGCATGCCCGACTCGACGGCGCACGCCTTCGTGGCGATCGTCGAGGGCGAACGCGACCTGAACACCATCGTCGCGAACCACGCCAACGCGCAAGCCGGGCTGATCGAACGCTGTCTCGCCGCCCTGGAGCGACGCGAACACGGTTCTGCCTGACAGGCAGCACCGCGACCCGGCGGCCGATCCCGGCTGCCGGCCGACGGGGCCGGCCATCAAGTCATGCCGCCGCGCTCAGTCCCCGACGATGCGCGCCTCGGCACGCAGCTGGCCGCTGACCTGGCACATCAGTTCGTAGCTGATCGTCCCGGCGGCCTGCGCGACCCGGTCGATCGGCAGGCCGTTGCCCCAGCACTCCACCTCGTCGCCGACCCGTGCGTCGATGCCGCGCAGATCCACCGTGACCAGGTCCATCGACACCCGACCGACAATCTGGCTGCGTTTTCCGTTGACCAGGATGGGGGTGCCGTCGGGCGCATGCCGGGGATAACCGTCCCCGTAGCCGATGGAAGCCACGCCCACCGGCATGGTTTCCGGCGCTACGAATCGCCCGCCGTAACCGATCGTTTCTCCGCGAGCGACCTCGCGCACGGCCACCAGCACCGTCCGGAGACTCATGGCCGCGCGCAGGCGATGTTGGGCCGATTCGCCGAAGATAAACGGGTTGCCGCCGTAGAGCATGATGCCGGGGCGCACCCAGTCACCGCCAGCGCGGCTCGTCCCCAGCAGTGCCGCCGAATTGCAGAGGCTGGTCTCGCCCGGCCAGTCGCCCGCGACGGCACGAAATGTCTCGATCTGCCGTTCGGTCGGGCCAACATCCGGCTCGTCGGCCCGGGCGAAATGGGTCATCAGGCCAATGCCGCGCCCCACCGCGGGACAGGCAGCCAGCCGTTGCCGTGCCGATGGCACCTGCGCCGGCATCAGTCCCGCGCGGTGCATGCCCGTGTCGACCTTGATCCATGCACGCAGCCCCCCGGGGGGCAACGTGGCGGCCTGTCGCTCGAGCAGATCGAGCTGGCTGGGATCGTGGAAGACCGTCTCGAGCGAATGGGCGGCGCCAAGCTGGAACTCATCGGCCGTCAGCGCCCCCTGCAGGACCAGAATCCGCTCGGGCAGCCCGGCCTCCCGCAACGCGACTCCCTCGCCCGGCGTCGCCACGGCGAGACCGTCCGCCCCGGCCGCGGAGAACGCCCGTGCGGCGGTCAACAGCCCGTGACCGTAGCCGTCGGCCTTGACCGCCGCGAAGATTGAGCGGCTGCCGGCGGCCTCGCGCGCCACGCCGAGGTTGTGACGCATCGCGGCGGTATCGATCAGCAGTCGGGCGCGTCGCATCACCGATAGGCTTCCGGCACGCTCTCGGGGCTGATGAAATCCTCGAACCGCGTGTTCTGGCCGCGGAAGGTCATCGGCACCGTGCCCACCGGGCCATTACGCTGCTTGCCGATGATGATCTCCGCCATGCCCTTCTTCTCGGTATCCGGCTCGTAGACCTCTTCCCGGTAGATAAACATGATGATGTCGGCGTCCTGCTCGATCGCCCCGGACTCGCGCAGGTCCGACATCACGGGCCGCTTGTTGGGGCGCTGCTCGAGCGAACGGTTGAGCTGGGAAAGGGCGATCAGCGGCACGTCGAGTTCCTTGGCCACCGCCTTGAGCGAACGCGAGATCTCCGAGATCTCCGTGGTCCGGTTCTCCTTGGAGCCGGGCACCTGCATCAGCTGCAGGTAGTCCACCACGATCAGGCCGAGGTCTTCCTCGCGGGCCAGTCGGCGCGCTCGCGAGCGAAGATCCGACGGCGAGAGCGCCGGGGTGTCGTCGATGAATATCTTGGTCTGGCTCAACTGCCCGACCGCGCCGGAAATCCGGTGCCAGTCGCTGTCCTCGAGCCGGCCGGTACGCACTTTGGTCTGGTCAATGCGGCCCAGCGAGGACAGCATCCGCACGGCGAGCTGGTCGCCCGGCATCTCCATCGAGAACACGGCGACGGCCTTCTTGCTGTACAGGGCCACGTTCTCGGCGATGTTCATCGCGAAGGTGGTCTTGCCCATCGACGGACGCCCGGCGACGATCACCAGGTCGCCCTTGCCCAGCCCGGTGGTCATGTCGTCGAGATCGCTGAAACCGGTGCCGAGCCCGGTCACCTCGCCCTTGTTCTCGTAGAGCTCGGCGATGCGATCCATCGCCACCGTCAACAGGTCGGTGATGCTCTGAAAGCCGCGGCGCGTGCGCGAACCCTCGTCGGCGATGGCGAAGATTTCCTTTTCCGCCACCTCCAGCACGTCGTAGGCGGTCTGCCCCTCGGTCTGGTAGCTCTTTCGCGAGATCTCGGTGCCCACCTCGATCAGGCGGCGCAACAGCGAGTGCTCGCGGATGATCTCGGCGTAGGCCGCGATGTTCGCGGCACTGGGAACCGAATCGACCAGCGCGGCGAGATAGTCGTTGCCGCCGATGTCCTCGAGCTTCTCCAGCGTCTTGAGACGCTCGGAGACCACCATCGCGTCGAACGGCTGGTTGCGCTCGGCCAGCTCGCCGATGACCTGGAAGATCAGCCGGTGGTCGTGGAAATAGAAATCCGCGGCGGTGAGCTTGTCGCCGACCTGCTCGAAGGCGAGCGGATCGAGCATCAGTCCGCCGAGCACGGCCTGCTCGGCCTCCTGGGAATGCGGGGGAACGCGCAGTGCCAGCGGCGAACGCTCCGTGGCGCCCGTGTTGCGACGCGGCTTGAACGAGTCGGAATCGTAGTCCGGAAGTGACATGGATCTCGTGTACCAGGGAATGTGACGGCGCTTTGGAACGTCGATGAGCAAGGCGAAGGCGATCGGTCTCGTGACTTCCCAGCGAGTAGTCGATGATACGCCTTGCACCCGTCCTTGACCACGGGGCGCAGGCCGGTTCCAAGCGTTCCGAACCATCCAAGAAGAAAGGCCCGCGCCTCTCACGAGGGCGGGCCTTGATGTCGTCAGGAAGCGGCGATGGCCGACCGACGATCAGTGACCGGGGTTATTGCTCCGGCACGACGACGACGTTGATCTCGACGTCGACTTCCGAGTGCAGGTGCAGCTGGATCGGGAACTCGCCCAGTGCACGCAGCGCGCCTTCCGGCATGCGGACTTCGCGCTTTTCCAGCTCGACACCGTAGGTCTCGTTGACGGCCGCCGCGATCTCCTCGGTACCGACCGAGCCGAACAGCTTGCCTTCCGAACCGGCCTTTACCGGAATGGTGACGCTGGCTTCTTCACCGATCTTCTCGGCGCGGGCCTGTGCGGCGGCCAGCTCCTCGGCGGCCTTCTTCTCGAGCTCGGCGCGACGCGCCTCGAACTCTTCCATGTTGGCCTTGGTGGCCGGCTTGGCCTTGCCGTACGGGATCAGGAAATTACGGGCATAACCCGGGCGGACGCGGACCACGTCGCCCAGCGAGCCCAGGTTCTCGACCTTACTCAACAGAATGACTTGCATGGATATTGACTCCTGGAATCGGGGGACGGACGCGATCAGTGGCGGTCGGTGTACGACAGCAGGGCCAGGAAGCGCGCACGCTTGATGGCGGTCTGCAGCTGACGCTGATAGCGGGCGTTGGTACCGGTCACGCGGCTCGGCACGATCTTGCCGGTCTCGGTGACGTACTGACGCAGGGTGTCAATGTCCTTGTAGTCGATGTGCTTCACGCCCTCGGCGGTGAAACGGCAGAAACGCTTGCGACGGAAAAAACGGGCCATGCTCAAAACCTCTCGAAACTTATTCGCTGGAGTCGTCGGACTTCTTGTCGGAATCGCGACGCTCTTCACCCTTGTTCTCGTCGTCACGACGACGCGGGCGCCGCTCGGACTCGCGCTCCTGCATCATCGGCGAGGCTTCGGTGTAGGCCTCGTCGCAACGGATGGTCATGTGGCGCAGGACGGCGTCGTTGAACTTGAACGCTTCCTCGAGCTCGGCCAGGGCGGCCTGGTCGGTCTCGACGTTCAGCAGGACGTAGTGCGCCTTGACCAGTTTCTTGATCGGGTAGGCCAGCTGGCGACGGCCCCAGTCCTCGAGGCGATGGACCGTGCCCTGCGCGGCTTCGATGATGCCGCGGTAGCGCTCGATCATGGCCGGGACCTGGTCGCTCTGGTCCGGGTGGACCATGAAGACGATTTCGTAATGACGCATGGATCAAAACTCCTGTGGATTGAGGGCAGCCTGCCGCATGCGGAACGGTCAGGCAGGAGAAACAAGCCGCGCATCATACGCCGACCGGCCCGATGCATCAAGGCAGATCGACGGGCGTACTATCGAAAGACACTCCCGAACCATCGAGCCACCGACAAACCCATGCCCTATCCCAGTCGAGAACAAGACACACCGCGAGTGAAGATATTCATCCTTGCCTTCGTCATGGCAGGCCTGGCAGGCCATGTGAACAGCGCGATGCTGCTCGCGTTCGGCCTGCCGGTCAGCCAGATGACGGGCACCGCGTCACACCTGAGCGAGGGACTCGCCTGGCTGGATGCGGGAACGGCACTGACCGCGTTGGCCATACTGGCGGGGTTCGTCGGCGGCGCCACCCTCTCGGGTGTCATGATCGGCCACCGTCGCTTCCCGGAGAGCCCCAGGTATGCCTGGGGACTCGGCATCGAGATGCTCCTGCTGCTCGCCGCCGCCCTGGCCGCCGGAAGCGGGATCGCCACGATCTCCCTGGTCATCGCCGCCGTGGCCTGCGGGTTGCAGAACGCGCTGGTCGCCAGTTACCGCGGCCTGCTGATCCGCACCACCCACATCACCGGCATCACCACCGATCTCGGCGTGCATCTGGCGCGTTCCATCCGGCAACGGCGATGGTCCTGGGAGGGCTCGCTGCTGTTCACGCTCATGGCCGGTTACACCGCCGGAGGCGTCGGCGGCGTGCTGTCCCTGGCACTGGGAACGGCGGGCAGTCTCCTGCCGCCCGCGGCCGGTGCCGGGCTGATGGCACTGCTCGCCCGCCGCTATCGCCGCCGATAGCGACTCGCCGCCGGCCACCCGAGTCGAATTCCATTCGGCGGTCCTTCCCACCAAAGGTATTCGTCCGGGACTTCCGTCGACAAGGAGCAAGGGAAGGCCACAAACGCAAAGACCCGGGCAGGGCCCGGGTCTCGCTCGCTGGATTGTCCGGCCGGATCAGAGCGACTCGATGTACGCCCCGAGGTTTTTCATGTCCTCTTCGCTGAGAGCGGCGGCATTCGGGGCCATTTGAGCATAATCATCCCCGGCGAGCCCCTTCTCCTCGAGGGCACCCTTGTCACCTTCCTTGTACAGCGCGAGTACCTCGGCGATCTCGTCCTGACTCATGCCCTTGAGCTCGGGGTAGACATCCGTGCCTTCTCCCTTCGCGCCGTGGCAGGACGCGCAGACCGAGTCATACTTCGACTTCCCGGCGTCCGCGGCGATCGCCTGCGAGCCCATCAGGGCGAACGTCAGGCCGGCGATGGTGGCTGTCGTGATCTTCATGTCGACTACCTCCGTAGCGTCTGGAGAATCTTGCCCCGTGTCCGCACTCGGAATCACCGGGGCCGAAGCGAGTGCGGGGACCCTAGCACAACGAATTTCTGACGAGCAAACCGGGGCACTCACTCGGCTCACGACCTCCTTGAACCCCGCCTGGCCTGGCGCTTTCCCCGCCATCGACCACGCCGTAGACCCGGCACCCTGCAATCCCGACAGCGCCGGTGGATCGAGCAGCCAGCGATTGTCGGATACCGCCCGTTCCTCGGCACGGATAGTCGCCAAGAACATCAGGGGAAAACGCAACGAGGGGCCCTTCGAGTCTCCGGCTCCCGTCACGGAACACCGGATCGACAAAGGCGCCTCGGCAGGCCCGTGCATCACCCGATTCAAGGCCGGCGCAAGCCAACGGGTACCTGCAAAGGGGGGGGCGAGCCATTGTCCCCTTGTATTGGCCATTAGTTGGACTTATTCTCATTATCGATGCCAAACCCATTCAGCCGGGAGAGCCGAGATGAACCGGATCACGCACCAACTGGCACGTCTTTCTGTCCTGCCTATCATCCTCTTGTTCGCCCTCCCTTCGGGAGCGGAGGAAATCCGGTTGTCGCTGCCGCCGGATCCCAACGCCCTGCCCGTCTTCGTGCTCGAGGCGAAACAGGAGCGGTTTTTGCCCGAGGACGAACTGAAACTGGTCTCCAACCCGGCCGGCGATCCGTCGGCGATGCGCGCGATGATCCAGGCGCGTCGGGTGGACTTCGCGCTGTTCAACCTGGTCGGAGGGGTACGTTTCCACCAGGGCGGGCTGCGGGATATCGGCCTGGTCACGCCCTGGGTCTGGCGCGGGATCTACCTCCTGCAACCGGTCGGCGACCGCAAGCTCGCGGAACTCGACGGTCAGCGGGTGCTGGTCGCACCCGGCAGGTCCACGCCGCCCCACGTGGTCACCGAACGGGTGCTCGCCGGCATGGACATCCGGCCCGAATTCGTCACCGGCGGCGCCGGCACGGTGCTGATGGAGCAACTGCGTGATCCAAAGCGGGCCCCGGCGGGCGTGGCCGCGCCCGAACCGCTGGTCAGCCAGATCCTCGATCGCCAGGAAGCACAGGACTGGGAGCAGCGCTGGGAGATCCGGCTGGACCCGGCCGAACGGCTCGGTGGAGCGATCCCGCTCGGCGCGCTCTGGCAGGCCCACCCGGACGTCGATCCCGAGGTCCGGAACCGGCTGGTCGCGGCCCTCGACGAGGTCGCCGCCTGGCTCGAGGATCCGGCCAACCACGACGAGGCCGCCGCCATTGCCGCGGCCGGCTACCGCTCGTTCTTCCGCATGCCCGTTCCGGAGTCGACCTTCCGCGGGCTCCTCGCCGCCGAGCGCGTTCACTGGGACACCGCCAGCGACGCGGAGGCACGCCGGACCGTGGAGTCGTACCTTCGCTCGGTGTTCGACATCGACACCCCGGCGGGCCTGTTCCAGCGATGAGCGCCTCCCGCCTGCAGTCCGCGCTGATCCCGCTGGCCGGCATCACCGGCCTGGTGGTCGGCTGGTGGCTGCTCGCCCGGCAGGTGCCCGACTCGATCCTCCCCGGCCCCGGCCCGGTGGTGGGCCACCTGGTCTCGGCCCTGTCCGAGGCGACCATCTGGAAGGACACGGTCCTGACTCTGACCAACGTGCTCGCCGCGTTCATGATCGCCGTGGTCGGCGGGACACTGCTGGGGCTATGGTCCGCCTCCTCGTCGGTGGTCGAGCGACTGCTCCACCCGCTGGTGGTGGTGATCGAGGCCGCTCCGACCATCGCCTGGCTGGTGCTCGCCATCCTGTGGCTGGGACTCGGGGCCGGCCCGCCCATCCTCGTGGGCGTGAGCATGGCCCTGCCCCTGATCGTCATCGCCACCAGTCACGGCCTGCGACAGATCGACGCGGGGCTGATGGACATGGCGCATGTCTACGGCCTGTCCCGGTGGACCCGCCTGACACGCATACTGCTGCCCTCGCTGGCCCTCACCCTGGCCGGCGCGGCCTCGGGCGCGCTCTCGGTCGCCTGGCGCGGCATCATCATGGCCGAGGCCTTCGCGGCGAGCCACGGTCTCGGCCCGTCCCTGTGGGGCAGCTATCTCTACGGCGACATCAAGGAGGTCTACGCGGTGATCCTCTGGATCATCCTGCTGGGGCTCGCCCTCGAGTACCTGCTCGTCCACCCGGCGAGAACACTGATCCGGAGGCGCCTGCGCCATGAATGACTACCGTTACTGCGACCTGCCCGCCTGCCCGCTTCAGGTAACAACGAGCCGAACGCCACGGCCCGGCCTCGACCGGCGTGAACGGTTGCTCGGCCTCGACGGGGTCTGCCGTCATTTCGAGGGCGGCGCCGGCGTGCAGGGCATCGACCTGGCGGTCCACCGGGGCGAAATCCTTGGGGTCTGCGGGGCGAGCGGCTGCGGCAAGTCGACGCTGCTGCGCCTGATCGCCGACCGGGAAACCCCGGCCGCCGGCCGGATCGATCGATCCTTCGCCCGCCTGGGGATGGTCTTCCAGGAACCGCATCTGCTTCCCTGGCTCACCGCGCGAGCCAACGTGGCGCTGGTCGGGCATGACCACCCCCGGGGAAACGCGGACCTGGCCGTCGAGACCCTGGCGTCGGTGGGGCTGGAACATGTCGTCGACCAGTACCCGGCGCAGTTGTCCGGCGGCATGCGCCAGCGGGTCGGGATCGCGCGCGCCCTGGCCGCCGAGCCCGACCTGCTGCTGATGGACGAGCCCTTCTCCAGCCTGGACTACTTCACCTCGATCGATCTGCTCGAGCTGGTGCGACGACGCGTACTCGAACGGGACATCGCGGTGGTCTTCGTCAGCCACGACGTGCGGGAAGTCGCCCGGCTATGCGACCGGGTCGTCGTGATGGGCGGATCCCCGGGCCGGGTTCTCGACGAGCTGGTCAACCCCCTGCCCCACGACGAGCGCGAATGCCGGCCCGGCGCGCTGGCCCGATTCGAGGAGCGGGTACTCGAGGCGATCCGCTCGGGTCAGACGATCGAAGTCAGCGACTGATTACGACGAAGGCCAGGGCATAGGCCCGCTCGTCGGTCACCGAGAGTGACACCGTGCTTCCGCCGATTCGCTCGAGCGAGCTTGCGGCCACCCCGTCGAGCACCACCTCGGGCCGCCCCTTGGCGTCGTGCCGGGTCTGGATGTCGGCCAGCCGCAGGCCGTCGCGGAACCCCGTACCCAGCGCCTTGGCGACCGCCTCCTTGGTCGCGAAGCGCTTGGCCAGCCAAGCCGACGGGTCCCCCGCGGGCAGACGCTCTCGCTCGACGGGGCCCAACACCCGGTCGGCCAGGCGCTCGCCATGACGTTCCCAGGCGCCGCGAATGCGCTGGATCTCGACGAGATCCGTGCCGATGCCGAGGATCATGAGGCCGCAGGCTTCGCCCCGCGACGCGCCGAGTGCATGAGTTCCTTCATTTCCCGGACGGCGGCCGGCAGCCCGGAGAACACAGCCTGGCCGATGATGGCGTGGCCGATGTTGAGTTCCTCGATTTCCCCGATCGCCGCGATGGCGGCGACGTTGTGGTAATGCAGGCCGTGACCGGCATTGACCGCCAGGCCCACGTCCACGGCGTCCCGGGCACACTGGCGGATGAGTTCCAGCTGTTCCTCGACGGCATGATCGGCGATCGCGTCAGCATAGTGGCCGGTGTGGATCTCGATTACCGGCGCCTCGCAGGCCACCGCCGCGTCAATCTGCCGGGGATCGGCGTCGACGAACAGCGATACCCGGATACCGGCCTCGGCCATGCGATCGCAGGCCGCGTGGACGCGATCGATCTGTCCGGCCACGTCCAGGCCGCCCTCGGTGGTCAGCTCCTCGCGCCGCTCGGGCACCAGGCAGACGTCGTGCGGGCGGAGGCGGCAGGCCAGCTCGATCATCTCGTCGGTGGCGGCCATTTCCAGGTTCATGCGCGTCTGCAGCCGTTCGCGCAGTATCTCCACGTCGCGGTCCTGGATGTGGCGCCGATCCTCGCGCAGGTGCAGCGTGATACTGTCGGCGCCCGACTGCTCGGCGAGCAGCGCGGCGGTCACCGGGTCCGGATAGCGGGTGCCACGCGCCTGTCGCAGGGTGGCGACGTGGTCGATGTTCAGCCCCAGAAGGGGGTACTGGGCGGTGACGCGGTTGGTCATGATCGGCGGCTTCCGAAATGGTTGTGTACGTGTTGTCCTTGCGGCGGTCAGTCTAGGCGCTATGGCAATCGCCTGCATCGCCCCGCGATTCGGGCGGGTTTGCGGCGGGCCATAACCGCCGCGACAGGAAGGGAGCCTGGCCGACATGGGGAGCGAGAAGGCCCTGCATCAGGTCACGCGCACGGCGCCGTTCCTCGGCGCTCTCGAGCATCTCGTCCCGTGCGATCGCGAGCAGCAATCGGCCCGATACGGCATTTCTCCCGTCGCCGGGCACGATACCGCCCTGGAGACCGACACGATACCGCCCTCCGGCCTCCACCGGCCGGTCGTCGGCCGAACGTTCCCAGTCTAGCCCGGCGCCGAGGTGATCCAGCAGTCGTCGCTCGAATCGCCGCACGACCACGGACACCGGCATCCCGGGCGAGTCGAGCATCGCCAGGCTTTTCCAGTAGTCGAGAAACAGTCCCGGCACCGCTTCCTCGGGACGCAACGCGCGCAGGATCAGTTCGTGCAGGTAGAACGCCGCCGCGAGCGACTGGCCCTGCAGGAAACGCAGCCCCTCGACCGGTTCCGCGCCGGTCAGCACCGGCCACCCTCCCCGTCCGGCGGTCTGCAACTCCAGGCAGACGAAACTCGGCGGGCGTTGGCTCCCGCGCGTCCGGACCCGCCGACCGCCGTTCTGTCGGACGCGCACCCAGCCGCGGGTGTCGGTCAGCCAGTCGAGCAGCAGGCCATGTTCCTTGAACGGACGAGCATGAAGCAGAAAACCGCGCACGATGGATGTCAGATCGGCCGACCGGTATTCCCGCTCATTCGGGCAGCTGGTAACCGAGCGCGGCCACCGAGCGCTCGTCGTCCGCCCAGTCGTCGGCCACCTTGACCCAGAGATCGAGCATCACGCGCTTTTCCAGCAGGTGCTCGATCGCCTCGCGGGCCTGCTGGCCGACCATCTTCAGCCGCGAGCCCCGGTTGCCGATCACAATGCCCTTCTGCCCGGCGCGCGCCACGTAGATCACCGCGCCGATGGTGACCAGGCGATCGGTCTCCTCGAAGCGTTCGATCATCACCGTCGTCTGGTACGGGAGCTCGTCGTGCAGGGACCGGGCCAGCTTCTCGCGGACGATCTCGGCGGCCATGAAACGCACCGGCGCCGTGGTGACCTGGTCCTCGTCGTAGCCCATCGGGCCCTCGGGCAGGTAGAAGAACACCAGGTCCAGCAACCCCTCGAGCCCGCGTCGGCGACGGGCGCTCATCGGGTAGATCTCGGCAAAATCGCCCTTCTCGCCCATCGAAGCAAGAAACGGCAGCAGTTCCTGCTTGTCGTTGACCAGGTCGACCTTGTTGACCACCAGCACGACGGGCACTTCGACATGCGACAGCAGCCGCAGCACCGCCTCGTCCTCGGCACCAAACTGGCCGGCCTGCACCATGAAGAGGATCAGGTCGACCCCCTCGAGCGCACTGCGCGCAGTGCGATTGAGCTGCCGGTTGAGCGCGTCGCGCCCACCCTCGTGCAACCCCGGCGTGTCGATCAACACGATCTGCCCACGCGGCTCGGTAATGATGCCGGTGATCCGGTGACGGGTCGTCTGCGGCTTGGGCGCGGTGATCGATACCTTCTGGCCCACCAACCGGTTGACCAGCGTCGACTTGCCCACGTTGGGCCTTCCGACGATGGCGACGTGACCGAAACGCGAAGGTTGGTTCATGCCTCCTTCCCCGCTACTGCGGCGGACGAGCCGCCGTCCTCGAGGGTCTTGAGCATCCGGCGCGCGGCGGTCTGCTCGGCACGCCGACGGGAGGACCCGCTCGCCCGCGTGGTAATGGGCACGCCGCCGAAGGTCACGCGGCAGGCGACCTCGAAGGTCTGCCTGTGCGCCTGGCCGGTCTGTTCGATCACCTCGTACTCCGGCAGCGGCTGCCGGTCGCGTTGCAGGAACTCCTGCAGCTGGGTCTTGGCGTCCTTGAGGTGCTGGGCGTCCGGCAGCGAGGTGAGCTCGTCGGCGAACAGCGACTGTACCCAGCCATGGGCAGGCGCGAATCCCTGGTCGAGGTACAACGCGCCGATGATCGCTTCCAGCGCATCGGCGAGGATCGAATCGCGCCGGTGGCCGCCGCTCTTGAGCTCGCCGGAGCCCATGACGAGATAGTCGCCCAGGCCGATGCGGCGCGCCACGCTCGCCAGCGTCTCCTCGCGCACCACCGAGGCGCGCAGGCGCGACAAGGCGCCCTCTGAGGCCTCCGGCTTGTGGCGGTAGAGATAGTCGGAAACGGCGAGGTTGAGGATCGAATCGCCCAGGAATTCCAGGCGTTCGTTGTTGAGCCGTCCGGATGAGCGGTGACGCAACGCCTGCCCGAGCAGGTCGGCGTTGACGAAGGACAGCCCCAGCGATTGAGCCAGGGTCTCCGGGTCACGAATGAGGGGGTTGCTGCTTCTAGTTGCTGACACGGGTCTGATGTCTGAACTCGGCGACGAGGAACAGGTTGCCGATCAGGGTGGCGCGACCGTCGTAGTTGTACACGACGTTGAAGCCGCCGCTGACGGGGCGAATGTCGAAATCCTCGGAATCGAAATCATCGTCGATTTCGTTGATATCGAGCTGCTTGTCGACCTTGCGACGAATCTCGGCCGGACTGCCCGCGGATTCACCCTCGAGATTCTCGAAGATGGTGGTCAGTTTCTGGTCGGCGAGGTAGAGCGGCACCACCTGCATCACGACCAGGGCGGCGAAACCGAGCACGATCGAGGCGATGATCAGCCCGACCAGCGACATGCCTCCCTGTCGCCCGGCGACGGAGCCACGCCGGAACGTCGACACCCGACCTGCCGTCTCACCGTCCATTGCCTTTTCCTCGCTGTATTCCATGTCCGTTGCCCTCGCCTTGCCCACCGACCATCCGGGGGGGTTCCTTGATTGACGTCAATCGGCATCGACGGTGTCGATCGAGCGACCGATACGGCCGACATCGAAGCCGCCGTCCTGCCAGTTCCAGTGCAACCAGATCATAACCGCTTTGCCCACCAGATTCGATTCCGGCACGAATCCCCAGTATCGGCTGTCATTGCTGTGATTGCGATTGTCGCCCATCACGAAATACTCGCCCTCGGGCACCGTCCACTCGGCACTGCCCAGTCGACGGTCCGGGTCCATCAGGACGCGGTGGGGTCCGCCTTCCGGCAGGGTCTCGACACCCGTGTTCAGACCGGCGTGCTTGAGATTCGCGTCGCCCTCGTAGCGTCCGGTGGTCTCCAGCGGCACCTCCTCGCCGTTGATCCACAGGCGCTGGTCGTCGACGCGCACCTGGTCGCCCGGCAAGCCGACGATCCGCTTGATGTAGTCCACCTCGGGCTGTTCGGGATAGCGGAACACCGCCACATCGCCGCGCGCCGGTTCGCCGAACGGCAGCACCTTGGTGTTGATCACCGGCAGGCGCAGGCCGTAATCGAACTTGTTGACCAGGATGAAGTCGCCCACCAGCAGGGTCGGCATCATCGACCCGGACGGGATGCGGAACGGCTCGAACAGGAACGAGCGGATGATCAGCACGGCCAGCAGGATCGGAAAGAACGACTTGGCGTAGTCGACGAGCATGGGCTCGTCGTCCTTGACCCCCTTGGCGTCGATTCCCGCCTCGCCGCCGAGCGCGCGCGCCTCGTTTGCCAGCCGGGCCTGCCGTCTCGGCCGGAACACCAGACGATCGATCAGCCAGATCAGGCCACTAGCCGCGGTGGCGACCACCAGAAGAAGTTCAAAGTCCACGACGTGCTCCGCGTTGGGTCATCGGGTCGCGCGCGGCGACGCTCAGTTGCTCTTGTTGTCCATCTGCAGCACGGCAAGGAAGGCCTCCTGGGGCACCTCGACCTTGCCGATGTTCTTCATGCGCTTCTTGCCGGCCTTCTGCTTCTCGATCAGCTTCTTCTTGCGCGAGACGTCGCCGCCGTAGCACTTGGCCAGCACGTTCTTGCGCAGGGCCTTGACGTTGGTGCGCGCGATGATCTTGCCGCCGATCGCCGCCTGCAGGGCCACCTCGAACATCTGCTGCGGAATCAGCTCCTTGAGCTTTTCCACGAGCTCGCGCCCGCGCTGCTCGGCCTTGTCGCGGTGGACGATCAAGGAGAGCGAGTCGACCGACTCGCCGTTGATCAGGATGTCCATCTTGACCAGGCGCGCGGCCTCGAAGCGATCGAGGTGATAGTCGAACGAGGCGTAGCCACGCGAGACCGACTTGAGCCGATCGAAGAAGTCGAGCACCACCTCGGCCAGCGGCAGATCGAAGATCAGGGTGACCTGGTTGCCGGAATAAAGCATGTTCTTCTGCACGCCGCGCTTTTCCATGCACAGACTCAGCACCGGGCCGACGAAGTCCTGCGGACAGAGGATATGCGCCTCGATGATCGGCTCTCGGATCTCCTCGATCTGCGAGGGATCGGGCAGCTGCGACGGGTTGTGGATCTGGTAGGTGCTGCCGTCCTTCTCCACCACCTCGAAGATGACCGTCGGCGCGGTGGTGATCAGGTCGATGTCGTACTCGCGCTCGAGCCGCTCCTGGATGATCTCCATGTGCAGCAGGCCGAGAAAGCCGCAGCGGAAGCCGAAACCGAGCGCGGTGGAGACTTCCGGCTCGAAGTGCAGCGCCGCGTCGTTCAGGCGCAGCTTGCGCAGCGCCTCGCGCAGGTCGTCGTAGTTGTCCGACTCGACCGGGTAGAGCCCCGAGAACACCCGCGGCTGCATTTCCTTGAAGCCCGGCAGCGGCTCGTCGGCGGGGTTCTCGACGTCGGTGAGGGTGTCGCCCACCTTGGCCGAGTCGATATCCTTGATCCCGGCGATGACAAAGCCCACCTCGCCGGCGAACAGGCCGTCGCGCGCCAGCGTCTTGGGCGTGAACACGCCGGTCTTGTCGACGGTGAACACGTCACCGGTGCCCATGGCCTTGATCTTCGCCTTCGGCCGGATCGCCCCGTCGATGACACGCACCAGGGCGACCACGCCGACGTAGTTGTCGAACCAGGAGTCGACGATCAGCGCCTTGAGCGGGCCGTCCTCGTTGCCCTCGGGGGGCGGGATCTGCTCGATCAGGCGTTCGACCACCTCGTCGACGCCCTCGCCCGTCTTGGCCGAACAGGTGACCGCGTTCTGCGCCTCGATGCCGATGATGTCCTCGA
Organism: uncultured Halothiobacillus sp.; assembly: GCA_964442775.1. GTDB lineage: Bacteria > Pseudomonadota > Gammaproteobacteria > Halothiobacillales > Halothiobacillaceae > Guyparkeria. Next base: position 40,632 of record CAYUAO010000007.1, read on the forward strand.
TCTCGGCCTTGACCCGGTCGGGCTCGGCGGACGGCAGGTCGATCTTGTTGAGTAC
>CAYUAO010000008.1:0-11048 GCA_964442775.1 uncultured Halothiobacillus sp.
CCTCGCGCCAGAGCGCCTCGCGCCGGGACATGGCGGCCAGCGCCGGGCGCAGGTCAGCCGCCCGGCGCGGCCACTCGACCAGCAACGACAGGGTGCCGCCGCAGGGCAGTCCCGGGTGGGTCGTGCCGTCGAAACGCCGCTCGACCGGCACGCCAAGCCGGGACGCCTCGGGGCGCCCCGCCAGCCAGTCGAGCAACTCGTCCTCGACGCAGCCGCCGGAGACCGAGCCCGCCTGCCTTGGAGCCGGCCCGGCCGGATCGACGATCACCCACAGCGAGCCGGGGCGACGGGGTGCCGAGCCATAGGTCTCGAGCACCGTGACCAGTGCGATCTCGCGACCGGCCTCGAGGGCCTCGACCGCGAGCGTCAGGGCCGCCTGACGATCGGTGGCCGGAGACGGGTTCACGCCTCCTCGCCCAGATCGATCGGCAGCCGGCGGATCGGCTTGCCGGTGAGGCCGACCAGGGCGTTGACCACGGCCGGCGCCAGCGGCGGCAGCCCCGGCTCGCCCACGCCGCCCGGCGGCTGGCCGGAATCGACGATACCGACCTCGACCTCGGGCATCTGGTCCATGCTCACGGCCGGGTAGTCGTCGAAGTTCTGCTCCTGGACCCGACCGTTCCTGATGGTGACCTTGCCGGACAGGGCGGCGGTCAGCCCGTAGGCGATCGACGAGTGCACCTGGCGCTCGACGCCGGCGGGGTTGACGGCAATCCCGCAGTCGATCGCGCACCAGACCTTGTGCACGCGCGGCTTGCCGTCCTCGATCGAGACCTCGGCGACCTGCGCGCAATAGCTGCCGAACGACTTGGCCAGCGCCACGCCGCGTGCCCGCCCCTCGGGCACCTCGCTACCCCAGTCGGCCATTTCGGCGGCTCGCTTGAGCACGTCGACGTGGCGGGAGTCGTCCTTGAGCAGTTTCAGGCGGTACTCGACCGGATCGATCTCGGCCCGACGGGCGAGTTCGTCGAGGAACGACTCGACGATCCAGGCGTTGTGCGAATGACCCACCGAACGCCAGAACCCCACCGGGATACCCGGATCGACGTTCGCGTAGGACACGGCGATGTTCTCGATCTGGTACGGGTGGTCGGCCGCGCCCTCGACCGCGGCGGGATCGATGCCGTCCTTGACCATGCCCGGCGAGACGCGCGACCAGATCGACGGCCCGGCGATACGGTGCACCCAGGTGACCGGCAGGCCGTCGTCGCCCAGCGTGGCGGACAGTTCGTTGTACGCCGCCGGGCGGTAGAAGTCGTGACGAATGTCGTCCGGACGCGAGTAGATCACCTTGACCGGACGACCGGCGCGCTTGGAGAGCTCGACCGCCTCGCGGACGAAGTCGGTCTCGAAGCGCCGACCGAAACCGCCGCCGAGGAAGGTGGTGTGCACCGTGACCTTGGACGGGTCGACGTCGGCCACCTCGGCGGCCGCCTTCTGCACCGAGCCGGGCGCCTGGGTCGGCACCCACAGGGTCACGCCCTCGTCGGTGACCGAGGCAGTGGCGTTCATCGGCTCCATGGTGGTGTGGGCGAGGTACGGCGCCCGATAGGTTGCCGAGTGGGTGCTCTCCTCGTTGCCCAGCGCGTCGGCGCCGCGCCCCTCGGAGCGCGCCGAGCGGGCATCCTTCTTGACCGCATCGCGGAACTGCTTGTCGATGGCCTCGTCGTCCAGGTCGGCCAGCTCGCCCTCGTCCCACTCGATCGAGAGTTTTTTGCGGGCCTGGTCGGCGCTCCACCAGTCGCGGGCCAGCACGGCCACACCGTGGTCGAGCTCGATCACGTCCTCGACCCCATCGGCCTTTTTCGCCTCGGCGGCGTCCACCGACTTGAGCTTGCCGCCGAAGACCGGACAGCGCTCGATGCTGGCCTGCATCAGCCCATCGGGACGCGCGTCGATGCCGAAATCGGCCTGGCCACTGACCTTCTGCGGCGAGTCGAGCCGCTTGGTCGGCTTGCCAATGATGCGGAAGTCCTTGCGGTCCTTGGTGAAGACCTCTTCCGGCGGATCGAGCTCGGCGGCATCGGCCACCAGGTCCTTGTATTCGACCTGCCGACCGCTGGCGGTGTGCACCACCACGCCCGGCTCGGTACGCAACTCGGAAAACGGCACGTCCCAGCGGTTCGCCGCGGCCTGCATCAGCATCTCGCGCGTGGCCGCGCCCACCTCGCGCAGCTTGGTGTAGAAGCCGCGCACGGTGGCGCTGCCGCCGGTGACCTGGCTGCCCAGCGCCGGGTTGGCGTAGGCCTCGTCGGCCGGCGCGAACCGGGTGTCGAACTCGCCCCAGGGCAGGTCGAGTTCCTCGGCGATCATCATCGGGATCACCGTCATCGCGCCCTGCCCCATCTCGGAGCCCGAGACGGTCAGCATGGTGCGACCATCCGGGTGCATCTCGATCCAGGCGTTGGGCTCGAACACGCGAGCGGAGCCGGAGGCATCGTCCTCGCCGTCGGCCGCCATGGCCGATTCGGGCGCACCGAGGCGGAAACCGACCAGCAACCCGCCACCGACCGCGGCGGACACCTTCAGAAACTGTCTACGGGTAGTCATGCCGACACCTCCTCGCCGTCACGGCCGGCCATCTTTGCCGCCGCGGCGTGCTTGATCGCCGCACGGATCTGGTTGTAGGTGCCGCAGCGGCAGAGATTGCCCTTCATCGCCCGGTCGATGTCCTGGTCGGAGGGGTCGGGGTTGTCGGCCAGCAGGGCCGCGGCCTGCATGATCTGGCCGGACTGGCAGTACCCGCACTGCGGGGCGTCCTCGGCGATCCAGGCCAGTTGCACCGGGTGGTCTCCGGCCGAGGAAAGCCCCTCGATGGTGGTGATCTCCTTGCCGTCGGCCGAGGCCACCGGGGTGATGCAGGAGCGGGTCGCCTCGCCGTCGACGTGGACGGTGCAGGCGCCGCACAGCCCGGCGCCGCAACCGAACTTGGTGCCGGTCAGGCCGACGTGGTCGCGGATGGCCCAGAGCAGGGGCATGTCGTCGGCAACCTCGAGGGTCACGGATCGCCCGTTGATGGTCAGTGTTGCCACGGTGGTTCTCCCTGAGTTGGATACAGAGTCACGAACGCCCCGCATGCCGGGGCGATCAGGACAGTGCCAAGGAGACTAGACCGTGGGTAACGAGTCGCAATATGTTTTGCCGAACCGATCGATGCGGTTTGATCGGCATGGAAGCTGGGCGAGCTGGCCGGCAGGCCACTTGCCGGTGTAACTCCCGCCTGACCTCTGACTTCTGACCTCTTCGAGCTTCCAGCCGTCAGCTTCCAGCTTCCCTACCGTCAGCCGTCCGTGATCACCCCATCGGCGATATGCAGGGTGCGGTCCATCCGGGCGGCCAGCGCCAGGTCGTGGGTGACCAGGACGATGGCGCTGCCCATGGCCTGGTTGAGTTCGAGCATTGCCTCGAACACCGTCTCGGTGCTGCGGGTATCGAGGTTGCCGGTGGGCTCGTCGGCCAAGACCACGTCCGGGCGGGCGACCAGCGCGCGGGCGATGGCGACGCGCTGGCGCTCGCCACCGGAGAGTTCGCCGGGCCGATGGTCGAGCCGGTGCCCCAGCCCGACGCGCTCGAGCAGGGCGCGGGCCGCCGATTCGGCCGCCTCGCGCGGCTCGCGACGGATGATCAGCGGCATGGCGACGTTGGTCAGCGCGGAGAACTCGGGCAGCAGGTGATGGGCCTGGTAGACGAAGCCGAGATGGCGATTGCGCAACAGGCCACGGCGACGTTCACCCAGGGCCGAGAAGCGCTGGCCGGCGAGCCAGACCTCGCCGCCGGTGGGCTGGTCGAGACCGGCGAGCAGGGAGAGCAGGCTGGACTTGCCCGCCCCCGAGGCGCCGACGATCGCGACCCGCTCGCCGGCCTGGATGGCGAGATCGATGCCGCGCAGCACCTCGACGTTGAGGCTGCCCTCGCGGAAGGTTCGGGTCAGCCCGGTCGCCTCGAGGACCAGGCTCGGCGTGGCGTTGGAATCATTCATAGCGCAGTGCCTGGGCCGGTTGGACACGGGATGCCCGCCACGCGGGATAGAGCGTGGCGACAAAAGAGAGCGCAAAGGCCATCAGCCCGATCAGGCCGACATCGCCCCAGTCGAGCCGCGAGGGCACCTCGCTGATGTAGTAGACGTCCGCGGGCATGAACTGCGTGCCGGCGAGCCCCTCGATCCAGGGCACGATCACGTCGATGTTCTCGGCGATCAGCACGCCCACGCCCACGCCCACCAGCGTGCCGATCAGGCCGATCACCACGCCGGTGATGATGAAGATCATCATGATCGAGCCCGGACTGGCACCGAGCGTGCGCAGGATGGCGATGTCGCCCTGCTTGTCGGTCACCAGCATCACGAGCGTCGAGACGATATTGAAGGCAGCGACGGCCACGATCAGCGACAGGATGATGAACATCACCGTGCGCTCGATCTGGATGGCGCGGAAGAAGTTGGCGTTCGATTGCGTCCAGTCCTGCGCGACATAGGGGTGGCCCAGGCGCTGGTTGATGTCACGGGCGGTGGCCGGCGCGCCGAAGATGTCGTCGAGCTTCAGTCGCAGGCCGGTGACGCCCTCGCCGGTGCGGAACAGCGCCTGGGCGTCAGCCATGTGAACCATGGCCGTGCCGCGGTCGTACTCGTACATGCCCACCTCGAAGACACCAACGACAGTGAACCGCCGCTGGCGCAGCATGCCGCCGACCGGCGTCACCGCGACGTCCGCGCTGATCAGCATCAGCCGGTCACCCACCTCTACCCCCAGCGAGCGGGCGAGCGCCGAGCCCAGCACGATGCCGAATTCCCCGGCCTCGAGGGAATCCAGGCCGCCTTCCTTCATGTGCGCGCCGATGTCGGTGACCGGCGTTTCCCGGTCGGGCTCGATACCGCGGATGATCGCGCCCGAGACTTCCTCGGAGGCGGAAAGCATGCCCTCGGCCTGCACGTAGGGAGCCACCGCCTGGACCGAGGGATTTCGCTCGATCCGCTCCGCGACGGCCTGCCAGTCGCGCAGGGGTTGGCCGCGCTCGCTCACCGTGACGTGGGCGGTCATCCCGAGAATTCGTTCACGCAACTCGTCCTGGAACCCGTTCATCACCGAGATCACCACGATCAGGGCGGTCACGCCGAGGGTGATGCCGATGATCGAGGTGGCCGAGATGAACGACACGAAACGGTTGCGTCGCTTGGCGCGGGTGTAGCGCAACCCGATCATCCATTCGAATGTCCGCCGCATGCATATCCCTGAGGTGTCTGGGTGAATATCGTGGCAAGCCGACAGGAATCGACTTGCCGCCACGGGCCGTTTCGACCGCGAAAACGGCAATTCGTGCCCACGTCGTGCCGGCACGAGAGTCTAAACCGCGGCCAGCCCGTCTGTCCCGCGCGCGACGAATGTCGCCCCGCTTGCAGCCGACGGCGGCCTGGCGCAGACTAACGACAATCGTGCCGCGCCGCTCGGACCGTCCCCCAGCGGGGCTTGGCCCCACGCGACCAACCGGGCGCGGCAGACGATCATTCAGGGAACGAGGCATCAATGCAAGACAAGGAGCCGACCATGACCCCGCTGAACCCATTCGCCCGACCGCTGGCCGTCGTCCTGCTGGCGCTTACCGGCTTCCTGACCGCCGGCCCGAGCCTCGCCGACTCCGGCGAGCGCTCGACCCCGGTTCACGGCCTGACCCAGGAACAGGTGATCGACCGCTTCGGCGAGCCGGAACACCGCCACGCCCCCGTGCCAGCGACCGGCGAACACCCCACGCCGCCGATCACGCGCTGGGACTACGCCGACTTCAGCGTCTTCTTCGAGAAGGACATCGCCCTGCATCGCGTCGAGCACGGGAAATTCCCGCCGGAGTGACTACACTCTCCGCACGGCCTTTTTGACCCGTTCAACCGGAGAATGCGGACATGGATATGACTGCCAACGTGGGAATGATCGACAAGTGGTTGCGGATCGTGGTGGGCGCCCTGCTGATTGCCCTGGCGCTGTTCGACGTCATCGGCTGGTGGGGCTACATCGGCATCATCCCGCTGGCCACCGGGGTGATCAATTTTTGCCCGGTCTACAAGCTGATCGGCATGAACACGCGGGGCGCGGGCCCGGACAAGTCCGGAGACGGCCCGGCCTGATCTCGCCCGCAGCCGGGGAACCTCGAGGCGTTTCGAGGTTCTCAACGACACCGACGCGCCTCCCGGTCGTCTGATACGCGCGCCCCGTACTGGGCTAGGTACGGGGCGTTCCCATGTCTGCTCACCCCGATGCTGACCATGGCCTCCATCGTCTCCCCCGCACATCTCTGGCGACTCGGACCGCTGCTCCTGCTCGGCGCGGTCGGCATGCCGGCTTCGGCCGCGCCGGCCGTCCCGTCCGAGCACGAACTGCCGGCGAGTATCGACGAGGCCTCGGGGCTGACCCGGTCGATGCAGCACGACCGCCTGTTCTGGACGCACAACGACAACATCAACGACCCCGGCTCCAGCCAACGCGTCACCCCGCTCGTCCACGGCATCGACCTCGAGGGCCGACCGCGCCTGAGCCTGGAACTCGAGGGATTGGTGCAGCGCGACTGGGAGGCGATCGAGGCCGTTCGATTCGACGGTTCGGACCAACTGGTCGTCGCCGACACCGGCGACAACCGTGACAGCTGGCCGGACTACGTGCTGTGGTTTCTCGACGAACCGGGGGCACTGCCCGAGGCGATCGAGAGACGTCCCGTCACGCCCAGCCACCTGCTGCGCTTTCGCTATCCCGACGGTGCCGCGGACACCGAATCGATGGTCGTCGATCGCGAGGAGGAGCGCCTGCTCCTGCTGACCAAGCGCGAGGACCCGCCGCGCCTGTTCTCCCTGCCGCTGTCGGCGCGCTCGCCGTTTCCGCAGTCCGGCAGCCCGCGCGAACGGCTCGGCGCGGCCGAGGTGCACGAGGCGCGCCCGGTCGGTTCGATGGGCGGACTGGTACCCACCGACCCGATCAACTGGCTGCTCTCCCCGCTGACCGACGGCCAGGCCAACCTGCCCACCGGCATGGCCCTTTCCGCCGACAATCGCCTGCTGGCAGTGCTGACCTACTCCTCGCTGTATTTCTTTCGACGAGATGACGGCGACGGCTGGGCAGAGGCCATCCGGCGACCGGTCGCCTCGCGCTCGCTGCCGAGAATCGACCAGTGGGAGGGCATCGCCTTCGACCGCGGCGACACAACGCTGACCATCGTGCGCGAGGGCATCGGACCGGGCACGCTGCTGCGCCTGGAGGTTCCCGAGGCGGCCCGGCTCGACGTCGAACCGAAGCCGGGCTCGACGCGGAGAGGAGACTAGAGCATGACCATGACGATCCAGCGACACGTACACGTCAGCGGCCGGGTGCAGGGCGTGTTCTTTCGTGATTTCACCCGACAACAGGCCCGGACCCTGGGCGTGACCGGCTGGGTGCGGAACCTGCCGGACGGGCGGGTGGAAGCCGTACTCGAGGGGCCGCCCGACGCCGTCGAACGCATGCTCGACGCCTTGCGCGCCGGGCCGCCCGCGGCACGGGTCGACGATATCGCGGCCAGCGAGGAGCCCCCGACGAATCATCCGCGCTTCGAGGTCCGCTGAACACGAAAAGGCCCCGGACAAGCCGGGGCCGGAGTCACGATCGGTTGTCGACGACCGTCACTTCGCCATGGCGGCCTTGAACACCTCGGTCCAGGAGTCGTTCATCTCCATTTCGTGGATCACGCCGCGCGAGACCTGCTTGCCGTCCTCGACCGCGACCTCGTGGAGCAATGCCTTCTGCTGCTTGGCATCGATGGTCAGGGCGTTGAGATTGTCCTTGCCGGCGAGGTAGTCGGCCACCTGGGCATGCTCGGCGGCGGCTTTCTCCATCATCTTCGGCGCCCAGACAGCAACGTGCAGGACGATGCGACCCTCGTAATCGGCATCGGCCAGGGCCTTGAGGGTGGCACTGACCATCGCCTGGTTCTCCTCCGGCGCGATCTCGCCGCCGAAGGCCAGCACGATCGCCTCCTTGTCCAGCAGCGGCTCGATCGCCTCGGCGGCTTCGTCGGCATCGGCCAGTGCCGCGCTGGAAAGCACGTTGTTGTCGCGGTTGTGGGCCACGGCCTCGCCGGCGATCGCCCCGCCGAGCGTCGCGCAGATCGAGGAACGGTTCTGGGCGATACCCACGGTATGCACGTCGAGCTCCTTGGTCAGGGCCAGGCCCAGGGCCTGGCCGGTGTAGGCGCGCAGGACGTACTGGTCGCCCATCGTGGCGGCGAGAGCCGGGCCGGTGCCGGCGATGCCCACAGCAAGCGTGGCGGCAATCAGACTACGTTTCATTTGGAATCTCCTTGGTAGTGGATTAATCAGAATGATACCGCATAACCATAGCCCCGATCCGCCGCAAAGCAAACCGATATCCTTGAATATTACTCAACTTTTCGACCAGCAGCCTTCCCAAACCCCGTCTCTCGCCGTCACCCGGTCAGATCGAAGGCCGCCAGCCCGATCTGGTAGAGCCCGAAGGCGATGACCATGCCGCCGGCCACCCGACGCACCCAGGGCCTGCGGGCAAAGGCCGCCAGCTGCCCGGCGAACGCCCCCATGGCCAGCAGATTGGGCAGCGTGCCCAGGCCGAAGCCGAGCATCAGCAACGCGCCCTCCAGTGGCCCGCCCGCCGACAGGGCCCAGATCAGCACGCTGTAGACCAGCCCGCAGGGCAGCCAGCCCCAGACCAATCCCAGCCCAAAAGCCTGGGCGGGCGACTTGACCGGCATGAGCCGACGCCCGACCGGTTCGATGAAGCGCCACAGTCGCGACCCGGCGCGCTCGATCCGGGTAAGGCCGAACCACCAGCCGCCCACGTACAGCCCCATCAGGATCATGAAGACCCCCGCGACGGCCAGCAGGATGATCTGCGCTTCCTTGATCGGCGCGAGCGAGAGGCCCAACAGGCCGATGGTGCCGGCGATCGCCCCGGCGACGGTATACGAGGTGATCCGCGCGACGTTGTAGGCGAGGAGGTAGGGAAAAAGCCGCCCGAAGCGTTCGCGCTTCTCCGGCGGCAGCCCGAAGGTCAGCGCGCCGACGATGCCGCCGCACATGCCCACGCAGTGCACCCCGCCGAAGAAGCCCACGGCGAGGGCGGCGAGAAAGCTGACGTTTTCCGGCATGGTGAAACCTCTGGTTGGAGCCGCGGAGCACGTTGCGACAGCGAGGGCTCGGTGATCGAGACGACCGCCAACGCCCCGCCCCGCAGGGACGGAGTCGCCCCGCCCAGCTGCTTGACGATGCCGCCCGCGGCATCTCGTACAATGGGTCGGATGAGCCATCCTGTCGACAGCGCCGATCCGGCGAGCATTCTCGCGTATATCCACGCCAATCGCGATTACCTGGCCCTGCGTCATCTGCCACAGATCGACCGGCAATTGCGCCGGCTCGAGGATCGCCAGGCCGACTCGGAGGCCCTGCATGGCCTGGTCGACCGCGTCACGGCCGCCGCCGACGAGGTCGCGGCAAGAGAGCGGCTCGCCATCGAGATCGACTACCCCGAGGATCTTCCCGTCTCCGGGGCCCGTGAGCGGATCAAGACCGCCATCGCCGAGCATCCCGTGACCATCGTCGCCGGGGAGACCGGCTCGGGCAAGACCACGCAACTGCCCAAGATGCTGCTGGAGATGGGTTACGGGCGGCGCGGCATGATCGCCCACACCCAGCCGCGGCGGATCGCGGCGCGCAACGTCGCCCGGCGGCTGGCCGAGGAACTCGACGAGGGCGAGCACGGCGGCGACGGGCGCACGGCGGTCGGCTACAAGGTGCGCTTCTCCGACCAGACCCGCCCGGACTCGCGCGTGGCGGTGATGACCGACGGCCTGCTGCTCGCCGAACTGACAAACGACCGCGAGCTGCTGCGCTACGACGCGCTGATCATCGACGAGGCGCACGAACGCAGCCTCAACATCGACTTCCTGTTGGGCGTGGTCAAGCGCCTGCTCGAGCGTCGCCCGGACTTCCGCCTGGTGATCACCTCGGCGACCATCGACCCGGAACGCTTCGCCGAGCACTTCGCCGACCGCGCCGGGCGGCGCCCGCCGATCGTCACGGTCAGCGGCCGCGGCTATCCGGTCGAGGTGCGCTACCGCCCGCCCGAGGCCAACCGCGACGAGGAGCTGGGCACGAGCATCGCCCGCGGCGTGGCCCACGCGGTCGACGAGCTGGTCGGCGAGGGACCGGGCGACATCCTGGTCTTCCTCCCCGGCGAGCGCGAGATCCGCGAGACGGAAAAGGTGCTCTCCCGGCGGGGCCTCAAGAACACCGAGATCCTGCCGCTGTACGCCCGCCTGTCGGCCGCCGACCAGCAGCGGGTGTTCGCCCCGCACGCCGGACGGCGGATCGTGCTGTCGACGAACGTCGCCGAGACCTCGCTGACCGTGCCGGGCATCCATTACGTGATCGACTCAGGTGTAGCGCGCATCAGCCGCTACCACCCGAGGGCACGCCTGCAGAAACTCGGCATCGAGCCGATCTCGCAGGCCTCGGCCAACCAGCGCGCCGGGCGCTGCGGCCGGATCGCCCCGGGGGTATGCATTCGCCTGTACGAGGAAGAGGACTTCGAGGGGCGGCCGGCCTTCACCGACCCGGAGATCCTGCGCTCCAATCTCGCCTCCGTACTCCTCCAGCTCGACGCGCTCAAGCTCGGCCGTGCCGAGGACTTTCCCTTCATCGAGCCGCCCGATCCCCGCCAGCTGGCCGCCGCCCGCAAGCACCTGTTCGAGCTGCGCGCGCTGGACGAGGGCGGCCGCCTGACCCGGATCGGCCGCCAGCTCTCGCGCCTGCCGATCGACCCGGCATTGGGGCGGATGATCGTCGCGGCCCGCGAACACGGCGACCGGGCGACCGAGGACATGCTGGTGGTCGCCGCGTTCCTCGCCATCCAGGACCCGCGCGAGCGCCCGGCCGAGGCCCGTGGCGCGGCCGATGCCGCCCACCGCGAGTTCGCCCTGGCCGACTCGGACTTCGCCTCCGTGCTGGCGCTGTGGTCGGCCTGGCACGAAACGCGCCGCCACAAGAGCCGCCGCCAGGCGCG
>CAYUAO010000008.1:11148-30396 GCA_964442775.1 uncultured Halothiobacillus sp.
TCGGCATGCGCGACCCGGCGCCGCCGAAGAGCTACCGCCAGGCGGCAGGCGACCATCGCGGCAAGAAGCGCCGCGCGCCGACGGTCTACCTCGGCGCGCACAACCGCCGCTTCTACCTGTTCCCGGGTTCGGTCGCGGTCAAGGCACAGCCCAAGTGGATCGTCGCCGCGGAGATCGTCGAGACATCGAAGGTGTTCGCACGCATGAACGCGCCGATCAACCCGCGCTGGCTCGAGCCCATGGCCGGGCACCTGGTCACCCGCGAGTACAACGAGCCCGCCTGGAACCCGAAGTCCGGCCGGGTGACCGCCTTCGAGACGGTGCGCCTGTTCGGCCTGCCCATCGTCACCAAGCGGCGCGTCGACTACGGGCGCATCGACCCGGTCGAGGCGCGCGAGATCTTCATCCGCCGGGCGCTGGTGGAAGGCGAATTCGAGTCAGCCCAGCCGTTCTGGCAGCACAACCAGGCGCTGATCGAGGAGATCCGCACGCTGGAGGCCAAGCTGCGCCGCCCGGCCTTCCTGGTCGACGAGCAGGCGCTGTTCGACTTCTACCACGCCCGCATCCCCGCCGAGGTGACCGATGCACGCAAGCTCGACCACTGGATCAAGAAGCACCGCGCCGAGGCCGAACGACTCGAGCTGACCCGCGACGACCTGCTGGCCACCGAACCCGACGACCGCCGCCTGGCCGAACTGCCCGACCACTGGCAACTCGGCCGCTACCGGTTGCCGCTTTCCTACCACTTCGCCCCCGGCGAGACGGACGACGGCGTGAGCCTGCACATACCACTCGGCCTGCTCGACCGCATCGAGCCCGCGCCCGCCACCCACCTGGTGCCGGGGCTGCGCCGGGAGAAGATCGAGGCGATGATCCGCGCCCTGCCCAAGGCCGAGCGCCGCCACTTCGTGCCCGCGCCGAGCTTCGCCGAAGCGGTGGAAGACCGCATCGCCGACACCGACCTCCCGCTTGCACAGGCGGTGGCCGACGAGCTGCGCCGCATGACCGGGCACGAGGTCGACCCGGCGCTCCTCGACGAGAGAAAGCTGCCCGAGCACCTGCGCATGCGCTTCGTGGCGGTCGACGAGAACGGCGAGCCGATCGACGCCGACCGCGACCTCAATGCCCTGCGCGGCCGCCAGGCCGAACGGGCGAAGGATGCCTTCGAGCAGCGCGCCCGTCACCGGCTGGAGGATCATTCGACCACCGAGTGGGACTTCGGCGACCTGCCGGAGACGCTCACCGTCGAGAGCGCCGGCGTCCTGCTCGAGGCCCGCCCGGCACTGACCGACCGTGGCGACCACGTCGAGATCGAACTGGTCGACGACCCCGAGCGCGCCCGCCTGATCCACGAGGCCGGCGTGGTCCGCCTGATGCTGCTGGCCCGCGCCCAGATGGTCCGCCAAGCCGAGTCCGACCTGCGCGGCGACCGCTCGCTGGACACCGTTCGCCTGCACTACAGCCGCCTCAGGTCCCCGCGACCGATCCCGGCCGAGGGCATGCAGCGGCCGACCCGGGCCGACCGCGCCTTCGACCAGGAGCTGATCTTCCGTGCCGCCTGGCAACTGGCCGTCGCCGGCGAGCCGCCGGTCCGCGATGCCGAGACCTTCCGTGAACGGCTGGGCCGGCTCGACGGCGAGTTGCCCCGCCAGGCGATGGAGCTGGCCCAGCGGATCCGGACGATCCTCGAACGCCAGCATCAGCTGCGCCGCCATCTCGGCGGGCGCCTGCCACTGTCCGTGATCGAGGCGGCCCGCGAGGTCGGCGACCAGCTCGACCTGCTGGTCCACCCCGGCATGATCTGGCTGGCCTCCGAGGAACGCCTGGCCGACCTGCCCCGTTACCTGGAGGGTGCGGAAAAACGCCTGGAGAAGACCGAACGACAGCCGGAGCGCGACCGGATGCTCCGGGTCGGCTTCGCGCCGCTGGCCGAACAGGTGAGAAACCGCCTGCTGAAGGACAACCCGGACCTGGTCGACTGGCTCAAGCGCGAGGCGCTGCTCGACCTGCTCGAAGGCCACCGCCTCGCCGTCTTCGCCCAGGAACTCGCGGGCAAGGGAGCGCCCAAGGCCAAGGATGTGGAGGCGGCCTTGCAGGCGAATTGAACGGCAAAGGAAACCGCCCCGCCGGGATCTGGTCTATACCGGTTGAAGACACCGGACAGGGAGTGGCGAAAATGCGCGAAACACGGCTCAGACGACGACTAGCCGCCACGTTGCTGTCGATCGCCGCCTCGTTGGGCGGTTCGGCCGTCGCGCAGGAGGGCGAGACCGTCTACAAGTGTACCCATTCCGACGGGCGCATCGTCTACTCCGACCGGCCCTGTGCGGACGCGATGCCCGACAGGATGGAAATCGAGACCATCATCGCCCCGCCGCCCGGCAGCGGAGGCGAGGCGGCCCGGCAAGGCATCAAGCGGCTTGCCGATGAATACGACGCACGCCAGAAGGCCGAGAAAAAGGCGCGCGAGGAGGCGCGACGCCGCGAGTTGGAGCGTCGCCTGTCCAATCCGGACGTGCTGGTGGTCACCCCCTGGGGCGACGAGCACCGCCACTACTCGTACACGCCGGGGCGCGACCTGTCGCCCTACGACCGCTACCGCGATCCGGGACATGGCGGCATGCGGCTGGACGACGACGGATTCTCGTTCTGGTACGACAGCGGCCGCCACCCACCGCACCGGCCGCCGAGGCACGACCATCCGCCACATCGCTCCCCGGAAGGCGATCGGCCGCGGCGGGACCCGTATTCCAGCGATGGGCGCCCCATCAAGGAGCCCGGTTACTCGGGGCGCTATCCCGGCGGGTTCCCCGGCTACCGGTAACAGCGCGAGACCACTGCCCCGGGCGCCGGGAATCTGCGACAATCCCGCGCCCATTCACGGTTGAACCAGACAGGCGAATCCGTCATGCAGGCGCATATCTTCAAGAGCCGCAGGAATCCCGACATGTACCTGTTCGTCCGCGAGGACCAGGACATCGATGAACTCGATCGCACGGTGCGCGAGCGCCTCGGCGAACTGGAGTTCGTCATGGAACTGGACCTGTCGGAAGACCGTCGGCTGGCGCGTACCGACGCCGCCACGGTGCGCGACCACATCGAAAAGCTGAGCTTCCACCTGCAAATGCCGCCCTCCGCCGACAACTGGGCCCACTGGGACAATCTCAAGGCGGGTATCCGGGCGGGCAAGCCGAAGCCGGAATGACCGGGCTCCCGGTGGGAAATCCGCCGGGAACCACTAGGGTCTCAGAGAGCGGCGATCTCGTGCAGGCGGTCGAAATCCAACGCCAGGCCATTGTGCGCGACGAACATGGGGTTGAGCAGCGAATCGCGGGCGTTGTAGCGTAGCGGGCGCCCGGAGAGGTCAGTCAGATGCCCGCCGGCGGCCTCGAGCACGCACTGTGAAGCGGCGGTATCCCACTCCGACGTCGGCCCCAGGCGCGGGTAGAGATCCGCCTTCCCCTCGGCCACCAGACAGGTCTTGAGCGAACTGCCGCAGCGCACCACCTGGGCACGCGCATCGCCTCGCGAGAAGGTCTCGATCAGCTGCAGTTCCCGGCGGGTGGCGTGCGAACGCGACAGGGCCAGGGTGGGCGGATCGGGCGGATGACGCACGTGAATCGCGCCCGGCTCGTCGTGGTAGCGCCAGGCGCCCTGGCCGCGAATCGCCGCGTATTCGAGATCCACGACCGGGGCGAGCACGACGCCCAGCACTGGAACCCCGCCGTCGATCAGCGCGATATTCACGGAGAACTCGCCGTTGCGCTTGATGAACTCGCGCGTGCCGTCGAGGGGGTCGACCAGCCAGTAGCGCCGCCATTCGCGTCGCTCGCGCCAGGCGGGCGCCCGCCCCTCTTCGGTGAGAATCGGCCATCCGCCGCCCAGCGGGGCGAGGCGCTCGACGATCAGGCGGTTGGCCACCAGGTCGGCCTCGGTGACCGGCGAGGCATCCGCCTTGCGTTCGACCTCGAAGTCCTGTCCGTAGACCACCATGATCGCGTCACCCGCGTCGGCGGCGATCGCCCGGACCTCAGCGAGCAGGGCGTCGTCGACACCGCGGGTATCCGCGGCCGGCGGCCGGGACGTCGAAGGCGAATGATCCGTCATGTCCTTCCTTCCTTTTGCCGTTGCTGCCGAACCGCCCTTACCAGGAACATGGCAGCCAGCGAGCGTGCCTCGGAGCAATCCCCCGACACGGCGAAGTCGTCGAGTTCGGCCATCGGCAGGAAGCTGACCTCGAGCGGCTCGGGCTCGTCCCCGGGCAGGCGGTCCGGATACAGCGATTCGGCCAGCACCAGGTGCGTGCGCTGACCGGAGTAGGTGGGCGCCATGGTCAATTCGTTGAGCCGCGTGAGACGCCGGGCGGCGAAGCCCGCTTCCTCGCGCAACTCGCGATTGGCGGCCTCCACCGGGGTCTCGCCGGCGTCGATTCGGCCCTTGGGCAGGCCAAGCTCGTAACGCTCGGTGCCACAGGCGTACTCGCGAATCAGCACGAACTCGTCATGGTCGGTCAGCGCCGCGACGATCACCGCGCCGTTGCCACTGCCCTTGAGGCGTTCGAACTGCACCTCGGCGCCATTGGCGAAGCGCAGGTCGACGCCTTCCACCCGGAACAGGCGGGTTTCGGCCAGCGGACGGATTGCCTGGATGGTGGGCGGGGCGTTCGAGGGCATGTCACAGCCTGATCCGGTGAGAAGGGGTTTCCGTTGGTCATTGTAGCCGACAAGTTCGCCTGGCCCGACCGACTCATCGACCGACACTCCATTCATCCTTGTCAGCAAACGATTCATGGACCTTCCTTGTCTCTAGCTGTGTAAAGCCATCCGATTGCAAACAATGCGCCCCGACGGCGCGTTGCGGGCACTGAAACAGGTCAAAGGCCTGGGCTGGCCCCGCAACCGTAGGTGGCATCAGGGTGCCACTGATCCCGAACGCGATTGCACGAGTCATCGCGCAGGATTCGAGAATGGGACCCGGAAGGCGATGACGGTAGACCACGCCCCGGAAACCGGCCTCTGATCGGTATTCCCGCCCTCCAGTGGGCTGGCCGGCAAGTGACGACACCAGCCATGACCAATCGTGCCTCCGCGCAAGTCGGCGGCGACGTGGTTACGTTCGGCCGCTCGAATGTCATGTGGTACGCCTTCTCGGGCCAGTTCGACGCCATGGCGACCACCGAACACGTCTCGCGAACACTGCCCTGGCTGGGTGGATGCCTGGGTAGCGTCGCCACGGCTGAGCTACACACCCCTCTGCCGGAACCGAAAAACCCGGCGTGACTTCACAGGTCACGCCGGGTTTTCCTGTCATCGATCCGTCGGCGAACTACTCCTCGACCGGCATGCCGCCCGATTCCTCCTCGCCGAGACGCATCCGGTCGATCCGTTCCTCGAGCACGCGGATATCGGGAATCGCGGTAAGGCGCCCACCGATTCGCACCACGTCGCGCCAGAGCGGATTGTCCTGCGCACCGGCCGACTCGATCTGCCGGCGCTCGATCTGCTCGGAGCGCGGTACGCCGGAGAGCAGCAGCGCATAGTACGGCAGCGCTCGCTCGGGGTCCGTGCCGTAGAGCACGGCGCAGCGGACCCGTCGACCGATGGTCGGCACGGACTCGCCGTTCATCGCCTCCAGGCTGACCAGCGGCACGCGCTGCCCGCGCCAGTCGACCAGGCTCGCCTCGCTTCGCCCCAGCCGGATACTGCCCTCGGGCAGGGACACGTCGGTGATCTCGGCGATCAGCGAATAGGGAACCAGCAGCTCGATCTCGGTCAGCTGCGTGGGAAGTCGCACGGCTCGGATCGGCGCCTCGCCGACGGGCCGTTCGTCTTGTTCTGTCATGGCGGCTCGTTGTCCTTCAGTCGGCATGCTCGTCGCCCCCGGCCCGGTCGCTCGAGCCTTCCTCGCCCACGGTCTGTTCTCCCGCGGCCGTACGCGCCGGAAGCAGGCGCTCGATGGTCTCGACCAGGTCGAGTTCCGTGTAGGGCTTGCCCAGGTAGGCGGAAACCCCCAGCGCCTCGGCGCGTGAACGGTGCTTCTGGCCGGTGCGCGAGGAGATCATGATCACCGGCGTGTCGGCCGCGGCCCGGTCGTTGCGAATCGCGCCGAGCAGTTCGAAGCCGTCCATCCGCGGCATTTCGATGTCGGTGAGCACCAGATCCGGCAGGCTGTCCTGCAACAGGCCCAGCGCCTCGACGCCGTCGCGGGCGAGCACGACGTCGTAGTTGTTGCGCTCCAGCGTGCGCGCGGTGACCTTGCGCACGGTGAGCGAATCGTCCACCACGAGTACCGACGGTCGAGCACGGACCGGCTTGAAGGTCGCCTGCGTGCCCAGTCGGCGCTGGTAGTCGCGGCGCTGGAACTGCTGGACCAGCTCGAACAGCTCGAGAACCAGGATCACGTCGCCGTCATCGGCGATCGTGGCCCCGGAAAGTCCGGGAATGCGACCCAGTTGCGGCCCCAGCGACTTGACGAACAGCTGGATGCCGCCAAGCTGGTGGTCCACGTGCAGGGCGAAACGGCGCTCGCCCAGCTTGAAGAGCATGATCGGCCGGATGGCCGCGACGTCCTGCGCCGTCTCGGCCGGCGGCTGCCCCCAGAGCAGTTCGCCGAGGTAGTAGAGCGGGAAATGCTCGCCGTCGTACTCGATCTGCGGTTTCTCCTCGCGGTAGTGCTCGGCGAGCGCCACCCCGGTCATGCGCGTGACCGCGACCACACCCTTGTAGGGGATCGCGTAGCGATCGTCTCCGCTAGCAATCAGGATGCCGCGGGTCATCGCCTGGGTCAGCGGCAGGTTGAGCCGTATCTCGGTGTACCGCCCCTGCTCGGAATCGACGTCGACGAAGCCGCCCAGCTCGCGCGTGGCGCTGGCGACCACGTCCATCCCCACGCCGCGACCGGCGACCTGGGAGACGTTGCCGGCGGTCGAGAAGCCCGGCAGGAAGATGAGTGACCGGGCTTCCTCGTCGCTGACGTCGATGTCGGCCGGAATCAGATTGCGCTCGACCGCCTTGCGACGAATCGCGTCGAGATCGAGCCCTTGACCGTCGTCCCGCAGGCTGACGGTGATGTTGCCGCCGCCGCTGTCGACGCTCAGCAACAGGCGCCCCACGGGTGGCTTGCCCTGCGCACGGCGTTCTTCGGGCGGTTCGATGCCGTGGGCGATCGAGTTGCGCAGCATATGCTCGAGCGAGGGCAACAGCGCCATCAGCGTGACACGGTCGACCTCGGCATCGCCATTCTCGATCACCAGTTCGGCCTGGCGACCCATCTCGTCGCCCACCTGGCGCACGATGCGACGCAGGCGACCGGCAACGTCGTTGAATCGCACCAGGCGCATGGCCAGCACGCCGTCCTGCATCTTCCGTCCCAGACGGGACTGCTGCAGCAACAGCAGCTGCGACTGCTCGGTCAGGGAGCTGAGACTCTCCTCGATGTTCGCCACGTCGCCGAGCGACTCCATGATCCCGCGAGAGAGTTCCTGAACCTGGGTGAAGCGATCGAATTCCAGCGGATCGAACTGGTCCTCGCTGATCCCCGCCTCTTCCATCAGGTCGGCCTTGATCTGCGTTTCGGTCTCGATCTCGAGCCGGCGCAACTGGCTGCGCAGGCGCGTGACGGTCTGTTGAAGCTCGAACAACTGTCGCTCGAATCCGTTGACCTGCCGATCGATCCGCGACTGCAGCAAGACCGATTCGCCGATCTGGTTGACCAGCGCATCGATACTGCCGGCGGCGACGCGCACCTGGTCGTCGCGCCGCTCGGCCCCGGCGTCCTGTCCCGCCCCCGGGTCGGCCGGTTGGGCGGCGGGGGCCTCGAAGGAGGATTCGGCCGGCTCCGAGCCGCCCTCGGCCGGGGCCGGGCTGTCGGCTGGCTCGCCCCGGCGCGGTTCCTTGCCGCCCAGGTTGCGCTCGGCAAAGCGGCGGGCCCCGTCCGGGTCGCGGATCAAGCCGATCAGCTCGCGCTGCTGGGGAATCGGTTGCTGGTTGCGCACGCGGTCGAGCAGTCCGGCGATGACGTCGTAACTGTGCTGGACCAGCGCGACCAGGGCCTCATTGTCGGTGGATTCCTCGCGCCGCGCGAGATCCAGGCGACCCTCGAGGTGGTGAGCGACGTCGCCGAGATTGAGCAGCCCGGCCATGCGCGCGCCACCCTTGAGCGTATGCAGGTTACGGTGCAGCAGCCGGATCGATTCCAGGTCGTGCGGGTGGACCCGCCAGTGGGCGAGGTAGGCGTCGGCCTGCTCGAGCAGTTCGTCGGCCTCGTCGAGAAAGATCTGCAGGATATCCTCGTCCTGCTCGGACGGCTCGTCATCCGGTCGATGCTCGATGTCGACCAGGCTCTCGTCTTCCGTCTCGGTCCCGGCAGGGACCTCCTCCGGCGCCGCATCGTCCGACACGGTCTCGCCCGGCGGCGTCTCGAGGGCCTCAATCTCCTCGGCCGGCCGCTCGTCGGCGGGCTCGACATGAGACTCCTCCGGCTGCGCCGGCTCGTCGATCGGCTCCTCCGCCCCGGCAGGTTCGGCAGGGGTTTCGTCGGCCGACTCGCCCGGCACCGTCGCCTCGTCGGGATCGACGGATTCGGCCGCCTGGCTCGAGGCGAGCTCGGCATGCCCGGCGACGTCCGGCTCATCGATCGTCACCGCCCCGGGTGCCTCCGCTTCCCGAGAATCGCGGGCCTCGGCGCTTTCGGCCACCTCTCCGTAATCGGTCAGCACCCGTTGCAACTGGGCGTCCAGGCGCCGCTCCAGGTCACCGGTATCGGGCTGCTCGAGACTCGGGTCGACCGCCCAGCGGCGCAGTGCCTCGATGGCGTCCGCGCCCTCGGCGAACAGGGCCAGGTCCGCGCCGCCCAGGCGTTCCTGGTGTTCGGCGAGCACCCGCGTCCAGTCCTCGAGGTAGCGGGCAAGTGCGGCAATGATGTCCACGCCGGCCGTGCGCGCCGACCCGAGCGTGGTGTGCAGCAGGCGAACGAGCTCGTTGTCGCAGGACAGGCCGACACCATGTTCGCGGGCGGCCTCGATCTCGCGATGCAACTCGTCGATGTAGCCGCCGATCTCCTGGTCGAATATCTCGCGCAGCACCGGATCCTCGATCACCGGGGCCGGCGGCTCGACTTCGACCGGCACCTCCGCCTCCTCATCGACCGGTTCCTCCCGGGCAGGTTCCGCCGGGGGCGGCTCGCGCTCGGCGTCGGCCATGGTTTCGTCGCCAAGCTCGGTATCGGACACAGACTCATCGGCGCGCTCGACGTCGGGCACAGATTCATCGGCGAGTCCGTCCCCGGCAACGGGTAACTCCGAAACGGGCGACTCCGAAGAGCCGACCGGCTCACCAGCCTCGAGACGCTCGGCCAGCCGGCGCGATTCGGCCCAGTGCGATTCGGGCGTGGCCCGGCCGGCCTCGAGATCGGGCAGTGCCGCCTGCATCAGGGCGACCGCCTCGGAGGCTCCCTCCCGCGTGACGTCACCATCATCACGCTTGCCGTCGATCACCCCGTTGAGCAGGTTCTCCCAGGCCCAGGCCCAGGCGCCGATGGTATCCAGCCCTACCATCCGGCCGCTGCCCTTGATGGTGTGGAACCCACGCCGCAGGGTGACCAGGGCGTCTTGGTCACGTCGGCCGCGCCACACCTCGGCGGCCTCGACCATGTCGGGAACCGTTTCGGCCATCTCTTCGGCGAAGACCTCGCGCATCTCCGCCATCATCGGATCCTCGTCGGCCTCCACCGGCTCCGACTCGGCACGCTCGACCGAAGACTCTTCCTCCGTCTCACCCTTGGGAAGCTCGGGGGCCTTCGCCGACTGGTCGGGGAGATCGACGGCCTCGTCGGGGGCCGGCTCGGCCCGCAGCTCGCCTTGGTCCTCGGCCAGGCCGTAGTCGAGCGCCGCCTCGAGCGAGCCCGATGTTTCCGACCCGGCCTGATCGAACGAGAGCGCCGGCGGGGCGGCTTCCGCCGCTGTATCGTCCCCGACGCCCTCGGTCGGCGTGGAGGGGACGGTGGAGTCGACCTCCGGGGCTCGGAACTCGGTCTCGGTCTCGGTCTCGGTCTCGGTCTCGGTCTCGGTCTCGGTCTCGGCGAGCGTGTCGCCCGCGGCTACGGTGGACAAGCCCCATTCCTCGGGCGCCTCCACAGGCTGGTCGGGAAGATCGATCGTCAACTCGTCCTCGCCGGAAGGCTCGCCCGCGGCGCGCAATTCGTCGTGGTCCTCGGCCAGGCCGTAATCCAGAGCCGACTCGATCGCCACATCGCTCTCTTCCGAGGAGTCGGCAAACGCCAGCGTGTCCGTCTCGGTGCCCCTAGACCCGATCGACTCGCCAGTGGTCCCGGCTTCCACCGGCTCGGGGGCGGCTGTCTCGTTCTCGGGCCACCGCAACGCGGATCCGTCGTCGGTCGAGGTGTCGGATTCGCCCCTTGCAGCCGGTGGACCGGATGGCTCCTCGCCCGGCAGGCTCAGGGCCTCGAGGTCGGCCGGAACCGCTTCGACCGAGCCGGCGGACGACTCGGGAGCCACGGGGAGTTCCGGCAGTTCCCCGCTCCCGGCCTCGGCGGAGGCGACGCGCTGTTCGTCCTCGCCCACGTCGAGCGTCCGGTCGAGGGCGGTCTCCAGGTCCTCGCCGCTGGTCTCTTCGGCCGTTTCCGCCTCGATCGGCTCCACCTCCGGCTCCTCGGAAAGCCCCGCGCCGTGCGCACCGGAAGTCAGCTCGTCTTGCTCGACCTGCCAGAATGCGATCAGTTCGTCCGGCGTGGCGAGACTCTCGTCGACCGGCTCGGCGAGAACCTCCCCGGCACCGGGCTCCGTGACGGTCGACGACTCGTCCGACGGTGTTGCGACGCCCTCGACGTCGGTGACCGGGACGCCGGTTCCCTCGATGTCGTCGACACCCACGAGGAGGTCATCGACACGACGCTTGGGCGCGTCGAGGAAGCGGGCGATCTCCTTGCCGAAATCGCGCAGGTTCTCGAGGTAGAACTCCAGCGCCGCGAATATCTCGCTCAGTGCCGACAGCGTGTGTTCGTCGCCGACGGGTTCCCCGAAGGACTGCGCCCGGCTCCAGCGAGCCAGCGCCATTACCAGCGGGGTGGCCGAGTCCCGGCCCGAGAGGCGCAACACCTCGCCGATACCCGTGAGCTTGTCCGCGGCCTCGGCGAACGGGTCACCGGGCGCCGACTCGCCCTCGACCTGCCCGGCCAGGCCGGCGTTGATCTTCTCCCGGGCCTCGGCGAGCGATTCGAACGCGGCGCTCGCGATCGCGCCGATAGAGCTGGCGACCGTCTGGTCGTGCATCGTGTCGGCGCGGTCGCCATCGGCCATGCTGCGCGGGATCCCGTCGATCACCTGCTCGACGAGCATCACGGTGCCCGCGAGGTCCATGAGCATGTCGTCGTCGAGTAGTTCCGCACCCCGGGTTACCGCCTGCAAGCGCTCGTGGCCCGCCTGGAGCGCCCTTGAGGCGGCTGCGTATCCGAGGGTGCCGAGCACGCCGCTCATCTGCTCGAACCTGCCGAGTATTCGTCCCAGCGGCTCGAGGTCGTCACGCTTGCCGCGCACGAACAGGTCGAGCACGTCCTGGGTGACGAGCAGTTCTTCCTCGAGTGCCTGCTTGACCGCCTCGAGCGCCTCGGCATCGAGCCCGACGAAACGTGCGGGCCGGTCGGATTGATCGAGCTGCACGCGCCAGTCGGCGGCCCGGTCACGGAGGATGGTCACGTCGTCCTCCGCCCGTTCGAGCAGGGAAAGCAGCACCGCGGCTCCCAGGTCCAGCCCGGCGTGATTGATCGCCGCCTCGCTGCGTCCCTGCAACTGGAGACGGAACAGCTGGAGGACCCGCCCGACGGACCGCTTGAGCAGCGGGGCGAAACGTTCGGGGGCAGACTCGGTCAAGCGGAGCAGTTCGCCCACCACCTGAACGGCGATGATCGCGCTGCGGCTGGGTTCGTGCACGATGATCTGCATGGACAGTTCGCGCAGCCCGGGCAGCACCGACCAGTCATCGCGCATGACCGCGAGCACCTCCCGCTCCATGCGGCGCAGCAGCGGGCGGAGTTCGGCCTCCTCGTCCACGCTCTTGTCACGGTGCGGCCGCTTGTCGAGGTCGTGCTCGGCCTGCAGCAGGAAGGCCCTCGCGGCCATTTCACGCACGTCGAGGGCAGGCTGACCGAGTGTACCCCGCAGGCGGTTGACCATCGGCAGGAGACTCGCCGGCGTGATCTCGGCCCCCGCCGCCATGCGGTCGAGCAGGGCCTGCAGCAGCGCGGCCGACTCGATCTGGGCGGAAACGGCGGTCTCGTGGCGCTCGTCCGATTCGGCCGACCGACCCTCAAGTGGCTCGAGGGCGGCCAGCTGGGTGCGCACGAGCACGCGCACCAGCTGGATGTCCACCATGGAGAAGACGCGGTCGATGGTCTGTAGCGCCTGGGTGGCATCGAAGACATGCTCGGTGACGTTCTCGCCCTCGGAAAGCTGCTCCAGCGCCCTCAAGAGCTCGGCAAGCCGCTCCTCCAGCCCCTCACGGAGCCAGTCGAATACGATCGCGTCGACTTTCCTTTCTGTCCGCATCTTTCAACTCACCGCCTTTCGGCATCCCGCCTGCTGGAATTTCAGGGTCACGGTCGACGTGTTCGTCACGGTGGCCGACCGGGCCGCCCGCCGTCGTCAGCCCGCTGCCTGGGCGTCGTCCCGCTCGGGCATCGTGAAGCCGGCCACGGAGCGGTTGAGTTCCTCGGAAAGCGAGCCCAGCTCGCCGATCTCGTCGGCGGCCTGGGTGGCGTTCTCCGCCGTCTGCTGCGTGTCCTGACGGATCCGGTTGACCGCCTCGCGCAGGTCGGTCGCCACCGAGGCCTCCTTCTGGGCCACCGAGGTGATGTCGTTGATCTGCTGCGAGAGCTTCAGCGAGACGCTTTCGATCTCGGACAGCGCCTTGCCGGCGTTCTCGGCCAACGTGGCGCCGTCGACGACGTTCGAGGTGGTCTGCTCCATGGCCAGCATGGCCTCGGAGGTGTCGGTCTGGATGGTGTTGACGAGCAACTCGATCTGGCGGGTCGCGTCACTGACGCGTTCGGCCAACCGCTGGACCTCGTCGGCAACCACCGCGAAGCCGCGGCCGGCCTCCCCGGCCATCGCGGCCTGGATGGCCGCGTTGAGGGCCAGGATGTTGGTCTGGTCGGCGATGTCCGTGATGAGGCCGACGATGTCGCCGATCTCCTGCGAGGACTCGCCCAGACGCTTGAGCCGCTTGGAGGTTTCCTGGATCTGTTCGCGCGTCTGGTTCATGCCCTTGATGGTCTGGCGCACGGCGTCGCCGCCACGGTGGGCCACGTCGACCGAGGATTCGGCGATCTGGGCCGACTCCTGGGCACTGACGGACACGCTCTCGATCTCGTCGGACATCTGCGCGATGGCATCCGAGATCTCGGTGATCCGCTGGGCCTGACCGCGCGATTTCTCGGCCAAAGCACGCGAACTGTCCTGCGAGGCCCGCACCGCCTCCGCGACACGCACCGAGGTGTCGTTGATGGTGCCGACCAGGTCGCGCAGGGCGTCGATGGTGTAGTTGACCGAGTCGGCGATCGCCCCGGTGATGTCCTCGGTCACCGTGGTGTGCGCGGTCAGGTCGCCGTCGGCCAGCGTCATCATCTCGTCGAGCAGTCGCAGGATGGCCGCCTGGTTCCGCTGGTTGGTCGCCTCGGTCTCGTTGAGCGCCCGACGGGATTCCCGCACCAGGGTCACGCCGAGCCAGACGAGCAGCAGCAGGGCGAGCGCGCCGCTGGCGTAACCGAAGTAGAGGAACTGCGAGGACTCGTTCTGGTCGTCCGCCAGGGTGCGTGACAGCTCGGAGGAGGCGGCGGTGAAGTCACCCGACATGCGGTCGATCTCGCGCCCCGACTGGTTGGCCGCCAGCAGCTGCGGCGCCTGCTCGAGTACGGCCGATACCAGCTGATTGACGGTGGCGAACAGCACGCCCACCTCGCGCAGCCCGTCACGCACCTCCGCGTCGTCGACCCTCGGCGCCATGCGGTTGCCGTCGAGCAGACCGTTGAGCACACCGCCGAACAGGGAGACGTCCCGGCCGAAGCGCTCGGAGGCGTTTACCGCCTGCTCGCCGCCGCCGGTGATCTCGTCGAGCGTGGTGCCAATGCGCTCGATGAACATCAGCTGACGGGTCGCGAGATAGATCACGTGGGCGGGTGCGTCGTTGGCGACGAGTGTCTGCACCACGTCGTCCGAGGCCGAGGTCAGGTCCGGCAGGACCTCCTCGATCTCGGCCGACTGCTCACCGACGCTGAGGATGGCCTCTCGGCCCTCGAGCACCTTGCTCAAGGAGTCGTTGTAATCGCCCCACTGCTTGTCGACCCGACCGAGCAGCTCCTGCCGGTGCTCCGGCACGGCCAGTTGCGGGCGATCGCTGTCCTCGCCCTGAAGGGCGCCAAGGCTGTCGGTGAACTCGGCACGGATCGACTGCACCCGATCGAATGCCTCGGGGTTGCCGCGAATGGCCCGCAACACTTCGATGGTGAGCTCCTGCGACGAGCGTTCCAGTTCTGCGCCTGCCAGACGGCGTTCGAGGAATTCCTGCTCGCGCTGGGCCGCCACGATGAACACCACGACGGTCGCGACCAACGCCAGGACCGCGAGAACCACTAGGATCAGTATCTTACGGCTGATACCGCCCATCCTTGCGCCAAGACTCATAGTTGCCATTTACTCCTGAATGGAATTCATCGTCACTGTTTCGTGCCTGCCTGGGTACCGCCCGTGATCGACGTCACGCGACGGCGTTGAGGAACTGGTCGTCGTCCAGCAGCGAGCGAAAGTCGAGCACCGGCAACCACTCCTCGCCGAGCCGCACCTCCTGGCGCAGGCCCGGCAGCGTGGCCAGCTCCCGGTGATGCTCGGAGTCGGTCAGGGAACGTTCGTCACCGCGGGCAACCTGGCGAATCCCGTAGGAACGCTCCACCAGGAAGGCCGAGGGGGCCTGGGCATGCTTGGCGAGGAAGACCACGCTGTGGCGGGTGGCCGGCGTGGCCACGTCGAACCAGAAGCGCCCCAGGTCGAACACCCCGGTCAGCTCGCCGCGCAGATTCGCCAGACCGGACACCCAGGGACGCGCCCCGGGAAGCGTCACCATACGAGGCGGGGCAACGATCGCCCGCACCTCGTCAAGGGCCACCAGCATGCGCCGGCCGTCCACCGAGAACAGGATGCCCTGCCAGGTCCGGACATGGTCCTCGCTGCGCGGCAACCCGACGGCGTATTTCTCGACCTGGCGGTTGATCCAGCCGAGATAGTCGAACACGTCCTCTGTGCGCTGCATGATGTCAGCCGAGCACGCTCTTGAGCACGTCGATCAGGTCGGCTTCCTTGACCGGCTTGACCAGGTATTCCCTGGCCCCCTGGCGCATGCCCCAGATACGGTCGGTCTGCTGGTCCTTGGTGGTCACGATGATCACCGGGATGTCGCTGGTCTCGCTGTCCTTGTTGAGCGTGCGAGTGGCCTGGAAGCCATTCATGCCCGGCATGACCACGTCCATGAGCACCGCGTCGGGGCGCACTTCGCGCACCAGCTGGATACCTTCCTCGCCACTGTTCGCGACGGACACCTGGTGTCCGTGACGCTCGAGGATCTGCTGGAGCACGTAGACCTCGGTGGGGGAGTCATCGATGACGACAATGTGAGCCACTACCCTGTTCCTCTGGAAAATTCCGGTTCAATACGTCCTGCCGGGGCTTGGAACCGCCCCGGCAACCTCCCGCTCTCAGCCGGCCATCGCGCCTTCGTCGGTCACCCGCCGCCCTTCGGCGAAACGCTCGACAGCGGCGAGGATCTCGTCGCTGTTGAAGGGCTTGGTGAGGTAATCGGAGGCCCCGACGATGCGGCCGCGCGCCTTGTCGAAGATGCTGTCCTTGCTGGACAGCAGGATGATGGGGGTGTCGGCAAAGCGATCGTTGTTCTTGATCAGCGCCGTGGTCTGGTAGCCGTCGAGTCGCGGCATCAGGATGTCGATGATGACCACGTCGGGGTCGAACGCGCCGATGCGGGCCAGCGCGTCGAACCCGTCGATCGCGCTTTCCACGTCGCAGCCCGCCTTGCTGAGGATGCTGTCGGCGGTCCGTCGGATGGTCTTGCTGTCGTCGACCACCAGGACTCGCAGCCCGCCGAGGCCGGCGTGATTCTCTGTCGCTTCCATGTCTTCGTCCCTGCTGCTGGCCAAATCTTGCCGTGCGTCGACCGAATGTAACCAAGGAGCCGGCCTTTGGCAAACGTCTCGACCGGCGAACCGTCGACGAAACACGCGCCCCGCCCATCGTTTACACTGTGGCGACGAAAGCCGGGTCGCGCCGCGTCCCGGACTGCATCCAATCGAATACCGTGACCACAAGTCGATGACAAACAACCAATCCGTCCTGCAACTCGACAGCCAGGATTCGACCCCGGAACTCGAGGCGGGCTACTGCGGCCCGCTGCTGATGATCGAATCGCACATCATCGATAACCGCCGTCAGATCGAGGCCTGGTTCCGGGAACAGTGGCGGCGCACGCCGGCCCCCTTCTACGCCTCGGTCGACCTGCGCAACGCCGGCTACAAGCTCGGCCCGGTCGACACCAACCTGTTCCCGGCCGGCTTCAACAACCTCAACCACAGCTTCGACCCGCTGGTCGTCCATGCCATCCAGTCGGCCGTCGAGCACGCCTGCCCCGACGCGCGCGGCATGCTGATCATCCCGGAGCGGCACACCCGCAACCAGTTCTACCTCGAATCGCTGGCCACCATGGCCGAGCTGTTCGAGCTGGCCGGTTTCGAGACCCGCATCGGTTCGCTCGAGGCGATCGACGAGCCGGCCCGCTTCGAGCTGCCCTCGGGACGCACGCTGGTCCAGTACCCGATTCACCGGGAGGGAAGGCGCATCGAGGTGGACGACGGCTTCTCTCCCTGCACCATCGTGCTCAACAACGACCTCTCCGGCGGGCGCGAGGAGATACTCGAGGACATCGAGCAGACGGTGGTGCCGCCCACGGAACTCGGCTGGTGGCACCGCTCGAAGTTCAACCACTTCAGCCACTACCAGGCGCTGGCGGCCGAGCTGGCCGCGCTGATCGACCTCGACCCCTGGCACCTCGCGCCGATGATTCTCGACTGCGGCCAGATCGACTTCATGAAGCGCGAGGGCGAGAACTGCCTGCGGGAGAAGGTCGGCGAGATGCTCGCCGCCATCCAGAAGAAGTACGACGAGCTCGAGATCAAGGAAAAGCCCTTCGTCGTGATCAAGGCCGATGCCGGCACCTACGGCATGGGCGTGATGATGGCCCAGTCGACCGATGACGTGACCGGCCTGAACCGCAAGCAGCGCACGCGCATGGCCGCCTCCAAGGATGGCCGCAGCATCAACCGGGTGCTGATCCAGGAAGGCATCTACAGCTTCGAGAAACTCGGCTCGAGCGGTCACGTCGCCGAACCGGTGCTCTACATGATCGACCGCCACGTGGTCGGCGGTTTCTACCGCGTGCACACCAAGAAGGGCCAGGACGAGAACCTCAACTCGCCCGGCGCGGAATTCGTGCCCCTGCCCTTCACCCAGTCATGCGTCACGCCGGCACCGGACGCCTCGCCCGACAGCGACCAGAACCGGCTGTACTGCTACGGCGTGGTCGCCCGGCTCGCCCTGCTGGCCGCCGCGCGCGAGCAGCGCGACCTGATCGGCGGCCCGGTCGCCGGCTGACCCGGACCGCAAGCGGAGCCCTCCCATGCGCATCGCCGTCGTCATGGATCCGATCGAACGGATCAAGCCCTGGAAGGACACCTCCTTCGCCTTCCTGCTGAGCGCCCAGGCCCGCGGCTGGGAGTGCTGGTACGTCGAGCCCGACTGGCTGTTCTTCGCCGACGGGACCCCGCAGGCCCGGGCCGCGCCGATCACGGTCGTCGACCGCGACCGCGACTTCTACACGCTGGGCGAGGGCGCGACCCGCGCGCTGACCGACTTCGACATCATCCTGCAACGCCAGGACCCGCCGATCGATCTCGACTACCACTACGTCACCGGCCTGCTATCGCTGGCCGAACAGGCGGGCGTCGTGGTCGCCAACCGCCCGGACGCCGTCCGGGCGGCCAACGAGAAGCTCCTCGCCCAACACTTCCCCGCACTGTGCCCGCCGACGCTGGTGAGCCGCTCGATCGCGCAGCTCAAGGCCTTCGTCGCCGAACAGCACCAGATCGTGGTCAAGCCGCTGGATGCCATGGGCGGCAGCTCGATCTTCAAGATCCACGAGGACGACGAGAACACCCAGGTGATCCTCGAGGTGATGACCCGCGACCAGACCGAGCTGGTGATGGCGCAGCGCTACCTGCCCGAGATCCGCACCGGCGACCGGCGCGTGCTGCTGATCGACGGCGAGCCGGTCGACCACGCCCTGTTGCGCGTGCCCGGCGAGAAGAGCTTCCGCGCCAACCTGGCCGCCGGCGGGCGGGGCGAAGTGGTGCCGCTGCGCGATCGCGACCGCGAGATCGCGGCCAACGTCGGTCCCTGGCTGGCCGAGCGCGGCCACTGGTTCGTCGGGCTGGACGTGATCGGCGACTGGCTGACCGAGATCAACGTCACCAGCCCCACCTGCGCCCGAGAGATCAGCGCGGTGACCGGGCAGGACGTGACCGGGCGCCTGCTCGACCGGCTCGCCGACCGACGGCCACGATGATCGACCGACGCCGCCGCGCGCTGCTCGGCGGGCTGGCCGCACTGCCCCTGGCCGGCCTGAACGGCTGCCGCGGGGAGCCGTCGATCGCCGAGGTCGGCTTCACGGTCTTCGGCCAGGTATGGACCCTGCGCTTCGCCGAGACCCCCGCCGAACGGATCAACGCGGCGGTGAGGGCCGCCGAGGAGATCGTCGAGCCGCTCTACCGCCGGCTGCACCCCTGGCGCGACAGCGAACTGACCCGCCTCAACCGCGCGCTCGCCGAGCGCGGCGAGGCCGTCGCCAGCCCAGCGATCCGCGACCTGGTCCGCGCCGCCCGCCCCATCCACGGGGCCAGCGGCGGGCGCTTCGATCCTGCCATCGGCGGGCTCATCGCCCTGTGGGGCTTTCATCGCGACGCCAGCGACACGCCGATCGAGCCACCGCCCGAATCCGCGCTCGACGACTGGCTGAGCGACCCTCCCTCGCTTGGCGACGTGTCCATCGAGGGCGAATGTCTGGTCACCTCGAACCGACGGGTACGCCTCGATTTCAACTCACTGGCCGAGGGATACGCCGCCGA
>CAYUAO010000008.1:30496-39028 GCA_964442775.1 uncultured Halothiobacillus sp.
GGGCGCGAACCGACCGTCGCCGACGGCGCGGCCACCGCCCTGATGCTGCTGTCACCCGACGAGGCCAGACGCTTCTCCCGCCAGCTGGGACTCGACGGGGTCGTGCTGGTGACCGACAATGACAGGCCATGGCGAGACGATGGCATGCGCTCGACCATGACGCCGCCCCCCGACGGGCGATCGATCGACTGGCAGACGCTATAGGGGCAGGGATGCCGACGATGGCCATGACGCGATATCCCCGTTCACGACACGACGCGACCGGTGCGACGCTGGGCTCGTCCCGGGTGTTCCCGATCGCGATCGGGATCGCGATACTGGCGCATGTCGCCCTGCTGTTGGTCGAGATCACCCACCCCGAACCCGAGCAACGACCGACCGTCGAGATCAGCCTCGACGCACCGCAGGCCGAGCGCACCCTGGACGCGGGCCGCGAGACCGACGAGATCGAGCGGGAACTGCCTGCCGACCCGATGCTCGCCGGCCAGGCCGGACCGGAAAGCCCCACCGAGGCGTTGCGCGACGACGGTCGGGGGCCGCAACAGGAAGGCGCCTGGGCGGCCAGCGACACGCCGCGACGCGTATCCACCCAGGATCAGATCGACCAGCTCTACGAGCAGGTCAACGCCGCGCTGCGCACCGGATACGCCACCAGCCGCACGCAGGGCGGTCCGGCCGGGCGCTACCTCGCGCGCTGGAAGCGACAGGTCGAGGCCTACGGCAACCGGCACTATCCCAGCGCCCTGGTGCAGCAGAACATCTCCGGGCAGGTGATCCTCGAGGTGACCATCGGCAAGAAAGGGCACGTGCTCAACCTGGCGATACGAAAATCGTCCGGCAACGACATCCTCGACAACGCCGCACGCAACCTCCTGCAGGCCGCCGCTCCCTATCCCGCGTTCCCGGAGGAACTGGCCGCCAGGCATGACCGGATGGTGATCACCCGCACCTGGGTATTCACCAGCGACCGTCGCATGCGCGACGAGGCGGCAAGCCCTTGATTCGCCGTCGGGCGGGCGTTGCGCTCGCCGGACACCGCCCCTATACTTGCCCGTCGCCCGTTCCCGGTCATGGACCGGAGAACGAGGCAGGCAGCGGTCCCGGTCCATTCGGCGCATGCGCGACGATGTCCGGGCGGGCCCCACCGGGCCGTTTCGCGTGTCGTCATTCGGCGCCTACACTTTCAATTTTCAGCGTCTGCTCGGGCAGAAGTGGTGGATAAACATGGCAGTTGAACTCCCGGAAGGTTACAAGCCCTCGGAAGACGAGGAATACATGAACCCGATGCAGCTGGAGTACTTCCGGCAGAAGCTCCTGACCTGGCGCGACCAGCTGATGAGCGAGTCCGACTCGACCATCAATCACCTGCGCGAGGAGAACTGGCAGGAGCCGGACATCAACGACCGCGCCACGCTGGAATCCGACGCCGCGCTCGAGCTGCGTACCCGCGATCGCTATCGCAAGCTGATCAACAAGATCGACAAGGCGCTCAAGCGCATCAACGACGGCGATTACGGCTTCTGCGAGGAGACCGGCGACGAGATCGGCCTCAAACGGCTCGAAGCCCGCCCGATCGCCACCCTAACCATCGAGGCCCAGGAGCGCCACGAGCGTCTCGAGCGTGTCCAGCGCGATGACTGAGCATCGGGGCCGATTCACCGCGAAGGCGCTGGGCGCCATCCTGGCGCTCCTCGCCCTGCCGGCCGCCGCCGACACCCAGGTCCGGCTGGATACCAACCACGGGCCCGTCGTGATCGAGCTGTTCGACGACAAGGCCCCCGCCACGGTCGACAACTTCATCGCCTACGTCCGTGACGGCTTCTACGACGACACCATCTTCCACCGCGTGATCCCGGGCTTCGTCGCCCAGGGCGGCGGCTTCACCGCCGACTTCGAGCGCAAGTCGACCCGCGCGCCGATCGAGAACGAGGCCGACAACGGCCTGAAGAACCGGCGCGGCACGCTGTCGATGGCACGCACCAACGACCCGGACTCGGCCACCTCGCAGTTCTACATCAACCTCGACGACAACGCCTTTCTCGACGACAAGCCCGGCAAGCCCGGCTACGCGGTGTTCGGCCGGGTGATCGAGGGAATGGACACCGTCGAGGCGATCGCCGCCATCCCCACCGGCGCCGCCGGGCCATTCCGCCAGGACGTGCCGCGCGAGACCGTGCGGATCGAGTCGGCGAGCATCGTCGAACCGGGCGAATAACCCGGCGTGCAGTGGTTCCCCAGACCCCGCCGCCGGAACACGTCGAGGGGCGCATGAACCACGAACGCCCCCAGGTGCGTTTCGTCACCCGCGACAAGGAACTCGGCGCACTGATCGAGGCCATGCGCGGGGCCGACTACCTGCCGCTCGACACCGAGTTCGTTCGCGAACGCACCTACTTCCCGCAACTCGCCCTGCTGCAGATCGCCACCGGGGACACCGTCTGGCTGGTCGATCCGGTCAGCGGACTCGATCTCGCCCCCTTCTGGCAGGAACTGGTCACCGGCGACTCGCCCGTGGTCCTCCACGCAGGCGACCAGGACCTTGACCTGATCCTCGCGGCGGCCGGACGACTGCCCCGCCGTGTCTTCGATACCCAAATCGCCGCCGAGCTGCTCGGCATCGGCGGCCAGATGAGCTACGCCGCCCTCACCGAGGCCCTGCTCGGCACCCGGCTGGACAAGGGCGAGACGCGCAGCGACTGGCTCGCCCGCCCCCTGAGCGAGACGCAGATCGAGTACGCCGTGCAGGACGTCGCCCAGCTCCACGCCCTCTACCCAATCCTCACACGCCGCCTGGCCGAGACCGGCCGCCTCGACTGGATGGAGGAGGAAACGGGGAGGCAGCTCGACCCGGCCCGCTTCACCCCGCCCGACGAGGATCGCTGGCGGAAAGTGCGCGGCGTTCAGACGCTCAACCGCGCCGGACTGGCGGTGCTGCGCGTGCTGGCGGCCTGGCGGGAACGCCTCGCGCGCGACCAGGACCGTCCCCGTCGCTGGGTCTGGGACGACCAGCCCATGCTCGACCTCGCCCACGCCATCGCCCGGCTGGCCGGCAAGTCCGACCAGATGCCGGATGCCGCGGCGCTGGTCGAGCCGATCTCCCGCGCACGCTCCCCACTGGGCCGGGATGCGGTCAGCCGCGAGGCACTGGCCAGGGAGATAGCCGAGGCGCTGGCGGACGACCCGTCCAGCTGGCCCCGCCAGCCGCGTCCGCCGGCACTGCCGCCAGCCCGGCGCGAACTGTTAAAATCCCGCCAGAGCGAGCTGGCCGCCATCGCCGCCGAGCACGCCATCTCCCCCTCGAGGCTGGCGACCAGCGCCGAGTTGAAACAGCACCTGGCCAATCCGGACCGGCCATCACGACTCACCCAGGGCTGGCGGGCGCCGCTGCTCGCTCCCGTCCTGCAGGCACAAGACTGAACCGCTTAACGACCGGAGGACCACCCGCAGATGACCGACAACGAGATCATCGAACTGATCCAGGCCGAACTGCCCGACGCCCGCGTGCGGCCCGATGGCGAAGGCTGCAATTTCCGCATCGCGGTAACCAGCAACGCCTTTGTCGGCAAGTCCCTGCTGCAGCAGCACCAGATCCTCAACCGGATTCTCAAGCCAGCGCTGGATTCGGGCGAGCTGCACGCCGTCACCTACGACACCCGGACGCCGGACAGCTGAGCCCCGGCGCAGGACGCCTCCCCCGTCACCCATCTCCCGAGGATCCCCGCATGGCCATCGACTCCAGCAACCGTGACCAACTCGAGGCCGCCGCCTTCCGTCGCCTGGTGGCCCACCTGCAGGAACGCACCGACGTGCAGAACATCGACCTGATGAACCTCGCCGGTTTCTGCCGCAACTGCCTGTCGCGCTGGCTGCGCGAGGAGGCCGAGAAGCGCTGCATCGAGTTGGCCGATGCCGATGCGCGCGAACACGTCTACGGCATTCCCTACGAGGAATGGAAGGCGCGCTACCAGAAGTGACGGCTTGAGCCCCAAAGAAAAACGCCCGAGCGGCCGACGCTCGGGCGTTTTCTGTTTTGTCGTTCCGGCGTGGCCTGACGCTATAGCAAGGACGGCCACTCGCCGGCGTTCAGCGCCTTTTCAGCCCGCTCGCGGTAGTACTCGACGTCGGCGTTCTGGAACGGCTGGCTGTCGTTGGCCGTGATCACGCGGAACCAGCCGGTGTAAATCGCCAGGAGGTCGTCGACGCCGAACCCGCTGACCTCGCGCGGATCGGCGCTCTGCTGTTCGAGCTCGCCGAGTTGCTCATCGACGATCTCGTGGAGGCGCACGATCACCGCCGCGAGTGGGTCTTCCCGGTGGCGGGGCGTGGTCCCGCCGAGCATCCCGGCCGCCGTCTCGACCGCCCGGGGATGGCCCTCGAGCTTCTCGGCGACCGCGTCGAGCATCGGCGCGGCCTTCTTCAGCGCACGCGAGGCCGGCACCGGGAAACCGCGCCCCTGGGTCGACTCGACCTGCATCTTGCCGATCTCCATCGCCGCGACCATCCGCGGCAGCCCGACGTCCTCGGCACGCCGGATGGCCACGTCGAACCGGTCCGGCGTCATGCCCATGCCGCTGCCGAGGTACTTCAGATAGGCGATGCTCAGGTTCTCACGCTCGAGGTAGACCTGGCTGCCGCGCCGGTAGGTCATGACGTCCTCGGCCGGCAGACGCTGTTCGACCACCAGGTCCTCGGGGTCGTCGGAGACGACCTCCGCCCCGGACAGCGGCGTGCCTCCGGAGGGGTGGCAAGTGCCGCTCAGCGTCTTGCCCTTGCCGGTCTCCACCTTGTCGATCTTCAGCGTCAGGGTGCCGTCGTCATGCACCTTTTCGACGAAGCCCTCGGCGTAGCCATCGAGCTCGGGGTTGGGCTCGAACATGGGCACGAACACCTTCTCGCCCACCTCGAAGTTCGCCGCCGACGCCAGTCCGGCAGTCAGGAGCAGTGCCGCGCCCGCCAACAGGCGCATCAGACACGCCGCGACGCCGGCGAGACGACCGCGCACCGGTTCACCCGCCCCATCACCCTCGCAATCGCCGATAATGGCCGGCAGGCTCTTGCCCGTCGTCCGTGCCACCGAAAGGGAGATCCGCATCATCGTTACCTCGAATTACCTGTATGTCGCATGCGCCGGGCCGATCCCGGTCCATCAGGGACCGGGCGCGTCGCGCCGAGTTCAACCGGCATTGGCTCCAAAAGCGTGTCGGGGAAACCTCGCATGAAGGCGCGACTACTCGAACGAATCGTCGACAAGCACGGCCCCATCGAGGTGATCGAACAGGGCGGCGAGGTGGCGCTGCACTTCGGCAATCACACCTCGCAGTCCGCCTGGCGCCCCGACACGCCCGACCGACTCGACTTCGCCTATTACCGGGCCATGATGCTGCCCCTGGCGCTGCATCCCGACTCGTCACGGATCGGGCTGATGGGCCTGGGGGGCGGCGTCCTGGCGAAGTTTCTTCTGGAACATAGCGAGTCTAGCATCCACGCCGTCGACCTGCGCCCCGCGCTCGCCCCGCTCGCCGCGCAGCACTTCGGACTGGACACCGAACACCCCCGGCTGGAACTGCAGTTCGCCGACGTGACCGCCGCCGACTGGGAACCGCCTGCGCCGCTCGACGTCGTGCTGATCGACCTGTTCGACCAGGACGGCATGGTCCGCCTGCCCGACCGGACGGTCGAGCGCCTGGCTGCCGCCGTCGCCCCCGGCGGCCTGGTCTGCCTCAACCTGTGGCGAAACCAGATGCCCGCGGTGGTCGAGGCCCACCGCCAGTTCTCGGCGCACTTCCACCCCGATGCGCTGGTCGCCCACGTGCCGGATCGACTGAACACCGTCATGACCTACCGGCGAGAACCCTGGCAACCCGTGGACCTCGAGGCGGGACTCAAATGCCTCACCGCGGCACCGGCACCGCTGCGCCGGGCCCAGGGACAGGCCTGGCAATGGCTGCAACCGCTGCGGGGACAGCGTCGATAGGGCCGGGGTGATGAAGGGCAAACGAAGAAAGGCCCGCCGGGAGGCGGGCCTTTCGGGATGTGGCGCAGCGGACGGGACTCGAACCCGCGACCCCCGGCGTGACAGGCCGGTATTCTAACCAACTGAACTACCGCTGCTTTTAGAGATGATGGTGGGTGGTGAGAGGCTCGAACTCCCGACCTAAGCCTTGTAAGGGCTCCGCTCTACCAACTGAGCTAACCACCCGATGGAGCGGGAAACCGGATTCGAACCGGCGACCCCAACCTTGGCAAGGTTGTGCTCTACCAGCTGAGCTATTCCCGCGCATCTCTCGCGATCGATCGCTCGACCGCGTTTGCTAGAGCGCGCATTATACAAACCCGGATTCGTGACGCAACCCCTGCGCGACGCGGATGACGAAAAAATTTCACGACCTCGCACGCCGGTCACGCCATCCCCTTGATCACAGGTGACAAATGCCCCGGCAGCGGGTCCCGCGACCGGGAAGACCATACCCCTCAGCCGGGCAGCCTTTCGCCGCCGTCGAACGACGCTCCGTTCGTCTCGCGCGCCGCCGGGCGATCGCCAGCAGCGGCCGGCTCGTACAGGCCGATCAGGATCCAGCCCGGCCCCGGTCGCTGCCCCGGTTCCCCGCCCAGTGGCCGCAGGTTGCCGTTGGGCGTGATGCCGAAGAGGAGTTCGCCCCGTCCATGGTAGTGCACCAGGTATTCGCTGAAGCCGAAATTCTCGGTCAGGCGGGTGCTGAACAACTCCGCCCCGTTCTCGAAAAGACGGAACAGGTGCCCCAGCGAGACCTCCTCACCGAACAGTCCGCGCGCGTTGAACTGCGTGGTGATGCGCTGGTTCTCGGACCCCGCCATCTCCTGCGGGGTCTGCAGCACGAACACGTTCGACTGGCCGAACTCGTGGCGGTAACGCACGGCGGCGAGGTTGTTGACCTCCGACTGCGCCGACATGGCGAACATCTGGCCGATGCCCACCAGGTCGAGCTTGCGGTCGGCCGCTTCCGAAACCGGATTGCCGTAATAGGTTTCCAACCCGTCCATGCGCGCCTGGCGGATCTCGCTGTAGTTGCCGTCGGCGATCACCACGCGAAAGCCGTGCTTCCGGAGCACCTTGGCGATCTCGCGGGTGACGCGGTTGGCCCCGACGATCAGCACGCCGTGGTCCTCGGGCAGGGCGATGTCGAGTGCCTTGGCCAGGGGGCGCGCCGTCAGGGAGGCCAACACCACCGTGCCGACGATGACGATGAAGGTCAGCGGCACGATCACCTCGGCCCCTTCGAGCCCTTCCTCGACCAGCTTGAGCGCGAACAGGCCGGAGACGGCCGCCGCGACGATGCCGCGCGGGCCGATCCAGGCGATCATGGTTTTCTCGCGCCAGGTCAGCCCGCTACCGATTGCCGACAACCAGACCTTGAGCGGCTGGGCGACGAACACGATCGCCGCCAGCACCAGTAATGCCCCGAAACCGACCTGGCTGAGGGTGCCCGGATCGATCCGGGCGGCAAGCAGGATGAACAGCCCCGAGATGAACAGGATGCTCAGGGTTTCCTTGAAGTGCAGAATGTCGTCGAGCGGCACGCCCCGCATGTTCGCCAGCCAGATGCCCATCACGGTGACCGCAAGCAGGCCGGACTCCTCGGCCATCACGTTCGACGTCGTGAACACGGCTAGCACGGCGGCGAGCACGGTCACGTTGATCAGGTAATCCGGCAGGGCGTGGCGCACCAGCAGCTGGCCCAGCAGCCAGCCGCCGGCCACGCCGAGCACGGCGCCCAGCCCGACCAGCTGGAGAAACGGCAGCACCACGCCGCCCAGCCCGGCCGCGCCGGTCTGCGACTGGGTGACGATGAATTCGTAGACCAGCACGGCCAGCAGCGCACCGATCGGGTCGATGATGATCGCCTCCCAGCGCAGGATCTTGCTGACCCGCGGACTCGGTCGGACGATGCGCAACAGGGGCGCGATCACCGTCGGCCCCGTCACCACGACCACCGCGCCGAAGAGGAAGGCGATCGGCCAGTCCAGCCCGACGAACCAGTGCGCCGCGGTCGCCGCCACCCCCCAGGAGACCACCGCCCCCAGCGACACCATGCGCACGATGGTCGACGAGACGCCCTGTATTTCCCGGAACCGCAGGGTCAGGCTGCCCTCGAACAGGATCACGCCGACGGCCAGCGAGACGATGGGAAACAGGAGATCGCCGAACAGCGCGTCGGGATCGAGCGCCCCGAGAACCGGACCGAGCGCGATGCCGATCAGCAGCAGGAAGAGGATCGGCGGCACCTTCACCCGCCAGGCCAGCCACTGGGCGGCGATGCCCAGCACCACGATGGCGGTCAGGGAAAGAAGGATCGTGTCATGCATCAGCAGGCTCGCTGGGGGTCAACCGGCATGATAGACGCTATTCGCCGTCGCCGGCGAATCGGCAACTGGCGACCGACGCCACGGGACCCGCGTCCCGATTGCCCGCCGGCAGTCAGACTGACGGTTAGGGAAACTCTGCACGAATGCCATACCGCTGAAGCGCGCCTTGAGCCGGGCAGATGCAAGGCG
>CAYUAO010000009.1:0-35320 GCA_964442775.1 uncultured Halothiobacillus sp.
CGCCTTGCATCTGCCCGGCTCAAGGCGCGCTTCAGCGGTATGGCATTCGTGCAGACCTTCCCAAGGGCCGGCAAACCGTTTGTGCCGGGATTCCGCGAACGCCCCTCACCCGACGAGTCTCGTCGACCCCCGTTGGCGGAGCGATCCGCAATGCCCGTGCTAGCATCGGCCTATAGGGAACAGCGGTGCGGGTTCCATATATTAGCGTTCGCTGATATAGTACGCGACGTCCGCGGGGGCTTACCGTCGACGAACCGTCTCGCCAGGACGATCCCCGGCAACGCGAACGACGTCTCCGGACTCACCGCTACAACAGTCTCAAGGATACGCAGCATGGCGCGCAGCA
Source organism: uncultured Halothiobacillus sp. (assembly GCA_964442775.1). GTDB lineage: Bacteria > Pseudomonadota > Gammaproteobacteria > Halothiobacillales > Halothiobacillaceae > Guyparkeria. Next base: position 347 of record CAYUAO010000009.1, read on the forward strand.
AACACACCCTGCCTTCCCCGACGAGGAGTGACGACCTGACGCCGACTCGTCTCCACGGGCCGTGTGCACTTTCGACCGCGATTGTACTGGCCCTGGCGATGGCCGGGCCGGCGATGGCGGCGGAAAACGAGGCGGTCGATTTCTCCGCCGACACGCCCGCGGGTGAAAACCGCGAGCCCATCACCCTCCCCTTCAGTGACGCCGTCGAGCGCACGCTGAGCCAGAATGCCGCCAGGGATCTCTCCCAGGCGAGAATCGCCGAGGCCCAGGCGGCGATCGAGCAGGCCCAAGGCAATCTGCTGCCCACGCTCGACCTCTCCTTCAGCGTGATGGGTTCCAACAACCCCCTGAACGTCTTCGGCATGAAGCTCCAGCAGGAGCAGGCCACCTACAACGATTTCGGCGTCTCGCAATACCTCGCCGAGTCGGGGTTTCAAGATTTCTTTCAAACGGGAACCACTCCGGATGAATCACGCATTCTATCTGCGAACAGTAGCGAACCCGACAGCCTCAACGACCCCGGCTGGCACCACAACATCCAGACCTCGCTGAAGCTCTCGATCCCGGTCTACAACGGCGGCAAGATCCGCGAGATGCGCACCCAGGCGCAGGCCCTCCTTCGCGCCGCCCGCTCCGGCGACGAGGCCGCCCGCCAGCAGCTGATCCTGCACACCGTCGAGGCCTACGCCGGCATCAACACGGCCCTGGCCTTCGTCGACGTGGCGAAGAAGGGGCGCGAGGCCGCCCACTCGTTCCGGGACCTGTCGCGTTCACTCCACAAGGAAGGCGTCGTCACCCGTGCCGACCTGCTAAAGGCGGAAGTCAATCTCGGCGACCGTGAGCTCGATGTCGACGCGGCCCGCAACCAGGTCGGGAACGCCGTCGATGGCCTCAAGATCCTCGCCGGTCTCGACCGCACCGCCGCGGTGGAGATCGCCGAGGTCATCGACGTCTCCCTGCCGGACACCACCCTGGAGACCGCGCGCCAGCGCGCGCTGACGAACAACCCGCGGATCCAGGCCCTGGGCGGCGAGATCGCCGCGGCCCGCTCCGAGGTCGACGTCGCCCGCGCGGACTTCAAGCCGCACTTCAACCTGATGGCGCAGCAGGACCTCAACAGCGAACGACTCAACGAGCACAAGGACAGCTACACGGTCGGCGGCAAACTGACCTGGCGCGCCCTCGACTTCGGCGGGCGCTCGGGTCGGGTCGACCGGGCGCAGGCCCGGGTCAACGCCGGCCTGGCCGAGCGTCAGCAAGCACTCGACGAGCTCATGGGTCAGGTCGGCGAGATCTGGCGCGAGGCAAGGCTGGCCGAGCGGCGCGTCCAGACCCGCGAAAAGGCCATCGAGCACAGCAAGGAAGCCGTCCGGCTCGAGCGACTGCGCTACGAGGAGGGGGTAGCCACGATGACCGAGTTGCTCGCCGCACAGGCCGAGCTGGACAAGGCCCGGGCCGAACGCATCCGCGCCCGTTTCCAGCGCACCATGCAGCGAGCCTCGCTGTGGCTTGCCCTGGGGGAACTCGATCCCTCGCTCGTCGATAGCCACCCGAGGGAGCAGGCAAGCGACGACAGCCGCGATGGCACCGGAGCGGACACCACCCGAAACGGTTGACATCTCACCTCCTATCCCGTGCTCAACAGACGAGACGATGCAGACATGACCGCCGAATCACTCACTCAGTCCCTTCACTCCCCGCGCCACGCCCCGGCCATCGCCCTGATGCTGGCCGCCACGTTCGTGGCCCTGGCCGGCTGCGGCGAGAAGACGCCGGAGCACCAGGCCGATCCCGCCAACGACGGCAAGGAAATCACCGGGCAATGGCAGCGAGTCGAGCCGACCGAGACCGGTATCCATTCGTGGTTCCCCGGCACGGTCACCGCCAGCCGCCAGGTGCCCGTCGCCTCACGCCTGTCGGGCTTCGTGCGCGAGATGGAGGTCGACGAGGGCGACACGGTCGAACAGGGCGATACCCTGCTGGTGATCGACCCGGCCAGTCTGGACAGCCAGATACGCCAAGCCGAGGCCAATCTCTCCAAGGCGCGTTCTGCGCTGAACAATGCCCGCGAGGAACACGAGCGCTTCAAGCGCCTGTTCGAAAAGGACGCCATCCCGGAACGTCAGTTCGAACAGGTCCAGCTCGGCCTGGCGGCGGCCCAGGGCGATTTCGATGCCGCCGAGGCGGCCGTCGAGCGGGCCCGTTCGGAAACGGACTACACGCGGATCAAGGCGCCGTTCGACGGCATGATCACCGAACGTCGCATCGAACCCGGCCAACTGGCCAACCCGGGCCAGCCGCTTTTGATGCTGCAGGGCTCCGAGGCGCGCGAGATACGCCTCGAGGTCGACGATTCGGCCTTCGCGGCCCTGTCGCCGGGGACACGCACCCGCGTGGGCTACCGTGACGCCAAGGCCGTCGACCGCCACTTCACCGCGGAGGTGATCAGCGCCATTTCCGCCGCCGACCCGGTCACGCGTACCCACGCGATCAAGCTGGGCGTACCGGAATCGGTCGACGTCAACCCGGGGCAGTTCGTCAGTGTGCGCGTCACGCTGGATGAACGTGACGCGATCGTCCTGCCCCGCCGCGCCCTTCATCGCCGCGGCGGGATCGACGGCGTCTTCGTCCTCGACGAGCAGGATCGCGCGCGTTTCCGCGCCGTTCGCCCGGGTCGCGAGACCGACGACGAGGTGACGATCCTCTCGGGCCTGGACGCCGGTGACCGCGTCGTGATCGAGGCCGACGGACGCCTGGCCAACGGCGTCACCGTTCGGGGTGGTGAGTCGTCATGAGCCAGGTCGGTCAGAACAACGGCGACACGCGGCGGCTGAACATCGCGGGCCGACTCGCGGAGAGCTTCCTCTACTCGAAGATCACCGCGTTGATCATGATCGGCATAACCCTGTTCGGGCTGATGGCGATCGTGATCACCCCGCGCCTGTACAACCCGGAAATCGTGGTGCCCGGCGCGCAGATCATGGTCCAGCGACCGGGCCACGACGCCGCCCAGATCAAAGACCAGGTAGTCCGACCGCTCGAGGGCCTGATGGCCAACCTCAAGGGCGTCGACCACACCTACGGCGCAGCCATGGACGACATGGGCGTCGTGACGGTGCAGTTCGAGGTGGGCAGCGACGAGGAGCGCAGCCTCGTCAAGCTGTACAACGAGATCATGCGCAACATGGACCGGCTGCCCTCCGGCACGGAGATGCCGCTGGTCAAGAGCATCGGCATCACCGACGTCCCGATCATGACCGTGACCCTGAGTTCCGAGGAACTGGAGGGCACGCAGCTCCGCGAGGTGGGCCTGCGCCTGCTCGAGCAGATCAAGAAGGTGCCCGACGTCGGGGACAGCGAGGTAATCGGCGGGCAGCAGCGCATTCTCGCGATCGAGGTGGACCCCTACCGTCTTGCCGCCACGGGTATCTCGATGGGCCGCGTAAGCGACCTGCTCGAAGGCAGCAACGTCGTCATGCCCGGCGGTGAACTCAGCCAGGACAACCAGCGGGTCCGCCTGCGCACCGACGCGGCCTTCGACGGCCCCGACGACCTGGAGAACCTGGTCATCGGCCAGCACGACAACCGCCCGATCTACCTCGGCGAGGTTGCCGACATCGAGTACGCCCCGGCGGACGACGGCCTGATCACCACGCACGCCTTCGGCCCCGGCAATGCCCGCGACGAGGCGACGGGCGACCCGCAGGGCGCGGTGACCATCACGGTCGGCAAGCGCCTGGGAACCAACGCGGTGACCGTTGCCGACGCCGTCAAGGAAAAGCTGTCCGTGATCGAGGGAGAAATCCTCCCGGAACAGGTCGACATGACCCTGACCCGCGATTACGGGGACCGGGCCGACACGGCCGTCAACGACCTGTTCGGGTCGCTGGGCATCGCGATCTTCACCGTCCTGATCGTGCTGTTCTTCTCGCTGGGCTGGCGCGAAGCGATGATCGTGACCATCACGGTGCCGCTGACTCTGTTCGTTGTGCTTGGCGTGGGCTGGGTGTTCGGCCAGACGATCAACCGGATTTCCCTGTTCGCCCTGATCCTCTCGCTGGGGATGCTGGTCGATGCCGCCATCGTGGTGGTCGAGAACATCCACCGCCACCTGCACGAGGGCAAGGACCCGTCGTTCACCAATCTGCTGGTCAAGGCCACCAACGAGATCGGCAATCCGACCAACATCGCCACCCTGGCGATCATCCTCGCCTTCATCCCGATGGCGTTCGTCTCGGGAATGATGGGCCCGTTCATGCTGCCCATCCCGATCAACGTACCTGTCGCGATGATCGCCTCGCTCCTGCTGGCCTACATGGTGGTGCCATGGGCGGCATACCGCTGGCTGGGTGACAAGGCACGCAAGGCGCTGGCCTCCCGCGAGACCCTCGAAGGGGACATGGACCACGACGACTGGTTGCAGCGCCTGTACAAGGCGACCCTGCGACCGTTGCTGAAATCACGCTGGCTGTCGCTGGCCTTCCTGCTGTTCGTCGTCGGCCTGCTGATCGCCTCCATGATGATGCCGGCCTGGCAGTTCATACGCGGCGCAGGCATGAACGGCCCGCTCTCGCCGGGCGGGGTCGGGCTCAAGATGCTCCCCGAGGGCAACGTGAGCACCTTCCTGCTGGAAGTGAACACCCCGGAGGGCACCGCCAGCGAGCGGACCGCCATGGTCGCCGACGCCGTCGGCCAGCGCCTGGCCGAAAACCGCTACGTGACCGACTACCAGACCTACGTGGGCCAGACCGCCCCGTTGACCTTCGCCGGGATGGTGCGCGGCGACGCCATGCGCCAGTCCCCCAACCTCGCCCAGATCCGGGTCAACACCGTCGATCGATCTCAGCGACCGGTGACCAGCGAAGTGGCCATGGAGACATGGGAACAACTCGCCGACGTGCGTGAACGTTTCCCGGATTCGCGGATCAAGCTGTTCCTCACGCCGCCGGGTCCGCCGGTGCGCTCCCAGGTGCTCGCCCGGATCCACGGCCCCGACTATGAGACGCTGCGCGAGATCGCCGGCCAGGTGCGTGGTCGCTTCGACGATGTCTACGGCATGATCAACGTCGACGATTCAATCACCGGCGATGTGCGCCAGTACCGCATCGAGGTCGACCACAGCCGGGCGTTGCAGTCCGGCATCGCCCCGGCGGAGGTGGCCGACACCATCAACGCCTACGTGCAGGGGCGCGATCTGGGCACGGTGCACGAGACCGGCACGGCCGAACCGGTCAACGTGGTGCTGCGCCTCGACCGCGCGGATCGGGCCTGGATTCGCCAGGTCGAGGACCTGACCGTCACGGGCGAAAGCGACAATTCGGTGCGGGTCGGCGACCTGGTCCGCATCGAGGAGAGCGTCGCAAACAAGCCCATTCTCGACCGCGACCAGCATCCGGTGGTCTACGTCCAGGGCGACCTGCTCGGTTCGAGCCCGGTCTATGCCACGTTGACGCTCAACAAGTGGCTGGGCGAGATGGAACTCGACGGCAACGTCGAGATCAGCACCGGCAACCTCGGCTTCACCGATACCCAGCCCGACGACCTGTCCGGCTACGAGGTCCTCTGGGGCGGCGACATGCGCCTGACGCTGGACGTGTTCCGCGACCTAGGCGCGGCGTTCATCGTGGCGCTGGTGTTCATCTACCTGTTGCTGGTGGCCTACTACCACTCGTTCATGCTGCCGGTGATCGTCATGGGCGCCATCCCGCTGACGCTGGTCGGCATCTTCCCCGGACACTGGCTGTTCGAGATGCCGTTCAACGCCACCTCGATGATCGGGTTCATCGCGCTGGCCGGGATCGTGGTACGCAACTCGCTGCTGTTGATCGACTTCGTGATCGAGTACCGCAAGGAGGGCTACGCCCTGTTCGAATCGGTCCTGCAGGCGGGCGCGGTGCGCTTCCGCCCGATCCTGCTGACGGCGGTGACCATCATGCTGGGTTCGGCGGTGATGGTGCCCGACCCGGTCTTCGGCGGACTGGCCGTCTCGCTGATCTTCGGCACCTTCGCCTCGACCATGCTGACGCTGGTGGTCATCCCGATCATGTACTACTTCTGGCAGCTCGACATGCAGATCAAGGCCGAGAAGAAGGCCAGGAAGGCCTGACGGGCAGGCAGGCGCCGAACGCAAACCGCGACCCGCCCCCGGCCGGTCGCGGTTTTTTTTGGAAACCCTGGTATCGGCGGCGCGACGGGCGCCGAGCAATCAGTCGCCCTCGGCGTTCACCTCGTGCTCGGCCTCGGCCAGCGTCGCTCCCTGTGCCGCAAGGCGCGCCATCAGCTCGTCGACCAGCGCCTGTGCGCCGCCCGCGTAGTTCCGGGCGTCGTCGGTCTCCAGCGTGACGGATTCGTCGAAGATCATCGACTCGACCAGTTGCCTTTCGGCCGCGCGGTACCAGCTGCAGGCGACCTTCATCTGCACCTCGCCGCGCGGCCCCTCGCCCGTTTCGGTCCCTACGCGGTGCTCGAGGCGCTGGATCTCGCAGTAAAGGCTCAGGTCGGCCGGGACGCGTGCTCCGCCCCGCACCACGGTTCGAACCCACGGCCGGGTCGACAGGGTCTCGTCGATGATCTCGTTGAGCATCACGGCGGGACGACTGGTCCAGCGGTTGTCCCGGTAATACGCCAACGACTGGCGATCTCGGCTGTAGGCCATGTCACGCCGGTCGATCGCGTTCGCCGCCCGCGTCTCGACCAGCCGGACGATGACCGGCTGAACGTCACCTCTCGGCTTGACGACCGGATCGGACGCGACCAGTCGCCATTGCTCCGGCTCGCTCCCACGTTCCGGGAACACGGTGCAGCCGCCCGCCGGCAGGAGTACCGCGATCGCGGCCAACGCACCCACCAGCCGGAATTTACCCATTCCTGTCATAGATATACGCCTTATTCCTTCCATCCTGGTTAACGTCCCTGCCCCGCTCCGGGGTTCCCCTCGCCCGGTCCCGGAGGACGTGTGTCCCCGCCGTATAGCGCCCGGGACGGGTCGTCGTCGAGCGTCGTGGTGAACTCGCTCAGGCGACGAGACAGTTCGCGGACATCCCGGATCAGCAGACTCATCTCGGGCAGCGTCTGGCGGGAGATCTCGTCGGCGGCCCGTTCGCCCGCCCGGCTGAACCCCACGGTCGACTCGGCGGCGACGGCCACCCGGTCGGCGGTCCGGTCAAAAGTCTCCATGGTTCCCGAGACCCGGACGATGGCCTGGTCCAGCGAGTCCATCGTGGACTCGGCCCGGGCGAGCAAGCGCCCGCCGTCGTCGGTCAGGTCCGCCGTGTTCTCCGCGGTGCGCGAGGCGTCTCTCAACAGCGATTGCAGGGTTTCCCGCTCCTCGGCCAGGGTGTCGGTGACCTGGTCGAGGTGTCCCACCGTGCGATCGATCGCCTCGATGTTCTCGTCGCGCAGCAGCCGGTCGATGCGTTCACTGACCGCCACCAGCCTCACCATGGTGTCGTTCAGCCCGCCCTCGAGGCGGGAGAACAGCGACGCCTCGTAGGGGATCACCGGGCAACAGGAATCGTCCGCGGCGAGCAGATCCTCGTCGGCCGAGCCACCCTTGAGGTTGAGCACGCTCAGGCCGGTGACGCCCTGCGGCTGTAGCTGGGCGCTGGTGTCGGCGCGGATCGGCACGCTCTGGTCGATCATCAGCCGGATACGGATGTTTTCCGGGTTGTCCTGGTCGATTCGTATCTCGTCGACGTAGCCGACGTCCACGCCGTGGTAATAGACCCGGCTGTCGCTGTTGAGACCGGAGACGCTGTCGCTGGCGTAGACGAGATAGGGGCTGTACTGGCGCGCCGATCCGCCGCTGTACAGCCACCACGCGGTGATCACCGACGCGGCGAGCAGCGACACGACGAACAGTCCCACGATGCTGTAGTTGACCTTGGATTCCATGACCTAGGTAGTCCCGGGATGTCTTTCACTCGGGTTTCTTTCACTCCGACCCGCTTCGAGTTTCGCATACTCGGCCGAGCGCCGGCCGCGGAAATAGGCGACCAGCTCCGGCTCGTCGCGCTCGGCCAGGTCGCCGGCCGGGCCAAAGGCGAGCACGCGCCGGCGGGCCAGGAACGCCACGGCATCGGAACCGCGCCAGATCGACGCCAGGTCATGGGTGGCCTGGATGACGGTCAGGCCGAGTGAATCGGTCAGCTCGCGCACCAGCGCATCGAAGCCGGCCGCGGCGATCGGGTCGAGCCCCGAGGTCGGCTCGTCGAGGATCAGCAGCCGCGGGTCAAGCGCGAGGGCGCGGGCCAGTGCCGCGCGCTTGACCATGCCTCCCGACAGCTCGGCCGGGTACTTGCCGGCGCTGTCTGCGGGCAGCCCTGCGAGCAGCACCTTGCTCATCGCCAGATCCTCCAGCCAACGACCGCGGGCGGCGGTGTGCTCGCGCAGCGGGAGCATGACGTTCTCCAGCACGGTCAGCGCGGTGAACAGCGCCCCGCCCTGGAACAACAGGCCGATGCGTCGCCGCAGGCGACGTTCGGCGCGCTCCCCGGCCGCAAGGGCGTCCTCGCCGAACAGCATCACCTGCCCGGAATCCGGGCGGCGCAACATCGACAGGGTGCGCAGGAGGACCGTCTTTCCGCTCCCCGAGCCGCCCACCAGCGCGACGACACGCCCGGCTGGCAGTTCGAGGTCCAGGTCCTCGTGAACGCACTCGTGACCGAAGCAGTTACGTATCCCGGTCAGGCGCACGATCGGCGGGGCCATGCCCGTGTCCGTCGCGTTGTCGGTTTCCACTGCCATCGTCGTTCAGTATCCGAGCATGTTGAACAGGACCGAGAACCCGGCATCCAGGACGATCACCAGGAAGATCGCCTGCACCACGCTCACGGTGGTCGCACGACCAACCGCCAGCGCGCTGCCCGAGACCCGCATGCCCTGCATGCAGCCGATCAGCGCGATCGCCACGGCGAATACCGGCGTCTTGACCAGGCCGAGCAGCAGGGTGGTCAGGTCGACCACTTCCGGCAGGCGATCGAAGTAGACCGGGAAGCTCAACTCGAAGCGATAGGCGGCGATCACCGCCCCGCCGAGCAGCCCAAGCAGGTTGGCGAACACCGTCAACAGGGGCAGCACCACGACCAGGGCAATGATCTTGGGCAGGACGAGCATCTCGAACGGCGAAATGCCGATGGAGCGCAGCGCGTCGATTTCCTCGGTGATCCGCATCGTGCCCAGCTGCGCGGTATAGGACGACCCGGTGCGCCCGGCGACGATGATCGCGGTCAGCAGCGGTCCCATTTCGCGCAGGGTAATGATGGCGACCAGGTTCACGATCAGGATATTGGCGCCGAAATCGGCCAGGGTCGCGCCGGCCTGGTAGGCCATCACCATCCCCACCAGGAACGAGAGCAACCCGACGATGCCCAGCGCGCGCAAACCGGCTGCCTCGATCTCGGCGACCACCTCCCGCCAGCGTATGCGCCAGGGCATCGCCATCAGCCTGCTCCCGCGCACCACCAGCTCCCCGACGAAGGCGAGAAAGGCGTTGCCCTCGACGAGCTTGTCCACGCTCGCCCGCCCGATGCGCGCCAGCACGCCCTCGCGTGGCGGCCGGGGCGTCTCGGGCGGCGGCAGGCGAGCCTTGAGCAGCTCGACGAGGTTGCGCTGCCCCGGCGGCAGGGAACGGACAACCACGCTCGCGCCCTGGTGCTCCAGCCGGTCGATCAGCCGGGCGAGCCGCAGCGCCCCGGCACTGTCGAGCGAATCGATCGTCCCTTCCACCCGGACCGTGTCGCCCTCACCCGGCCCATCCGGGCCATCCGCCGTTTGCCCGGCATGCGGCGTCAACGTCGCGATCGAGTCGAGCGTCCAGTCGCCGGAGACCTGCAATCGCCACTCGCCCCGATCGCCCGCGGTCAGGGCGATGCGTGGCGGGGCGTTCATGGATGACTCGTCTCTTGCCATGGAAACGGGAAGTCTCGGCGGTTGGGTCGGACGGGCGGTTGCCGGGCTGCCGGCATCCCAGGAGGGAAGGTCGGCGCGACGACCGGTGCAGCCGTCGACGCTTGGGCCCAAGCGTAGGCGCAAACCGCCCCATTCGTCCATCCGCCAACGCCGGCGGCGTTCCGCGCCCCGGACGAGTCACGGAACACAACGGCCACCCCGGGGGAACCTGATAGAATACCTGGCCTTTCAATGGCAATGGTCGCGCCCTGCACCGGCGTGCGCCTGCCGCCGCGACTCGAGGAAATACCCATGGAAAAACAGCGCTTGCAGAAGGTCCTCGCGGCCATGGGGCTCGGTTCGCGTCGCAAGGTCGAGAACTGGATCGCCGAGGGCGAGGTGCGGGTCAACGGCCGGGTGGCCAGTCTCGGTGACCAGGCCGGTCCCGGCGACGTCATCGAGATGGGTGATCGGCGTATCCAGGTGCCCGACGTGCGCCCGGTCCGCCGCGTACTGATCTACCACAAGCCCGAGGGCCAGATCACCGCCAATCACGATCCCGAGGGCCGGCCCACGGTGGGCGAGAACCTGCCGCCGATCCGCGAGGGTCGCTGGATCACGGTCGGCCGGCTGGACTTCAACACCAGCGGCCTGCTGCTGGTGACCAACGACGGCGAGCTGGCCAACCGCCTGATGCACCCGAGCTACGGCATCGAGCGCACCTACGCAGTGCGCGTGTTCGGCGGGCTCAGCGACGAACAGCAGAAACAGCTGCTCGAGGGCGTCGAACTCGAGGACGGCAAGGCCAGTTTCACCCGGCTGGCCGACGCCGGTGGACAGGGGCAGAACCACTGGTACCACGTCACGCTGCACGAGGGGCGCAACCGCGAGGTCCGGCGCATGATCGAGGCCGTCAACGGCGCGGTATCGCGGCTGATCCGCATCAGCTACGCCGGGGTGCCGCTGCCCCCGCGCCTGCGCCCCGGCAAGATCCAGGAGCTGGAACCGGAAATCGAGGCGGCCCTGGCCGAACTGGTCGGGCTCAAGCCCGAGACCCGGCACAAGACACTCGGTCGCCACGACGCGCGCCGTGCCCACAAGCCGTTCAAGGCCGGTCGCCCGGTACGCGACGGCAAGCGGGTCGTCAAACCCCGTCGCAGCGGCAAGGGCGACGGCCCGGTGGTCCATTCGCTCAAGCGCGAAACCACCGTCAAGCCGGCCACCTCGCGGCGCAAGGGAGGCAGCGCCTCCAATCGACGTCGCGGAACCGGTCATTGAATCGGACCGACAGGCTTGAACGCCGGCCGCCGCCCACCAATACTGGGGAGACCATGCAAGAACATCATTCGCTGACCAACCAACTCCTGATCGCCATGCCGAACCTGGAGGACCCCAACTTCAGTCACAGCGTGACCTACATCTGCGAGGACAACGACGAGGGCGTGATGGGCATCACCATCAATCGTCCGCTGGATCTCGACCTCGGCGACATCCTCGACCACATGAACATCACCTGCACCGACCCCGACATCCGTGGCCGGCAGGTGTTCATGGGCGGGCCGATCGAGCTGGAACGCGGATTTGTCCTGCACGCCCCGCACGGCGGGTGGGAATCGACGCTCGAGGTGACCGACCGCATCGGCCTGACCACCTCCAGGGACATCCTCCAGGCACTTGCCGACGGCGCCGGGCCCAGCCAGGCCATCGTCGCGCTGGGCTACTCCGGCTGGAGCCGCGAGCAGATGGACCGCGAGATCGCCGAGAACAGCTGGCTCAACGTCGAGGCTACCGAGGAGATCCTGTTCCACCAGCCGATCGAGGAGCGCTGGGCCACCGCAGCGAGCCAGCTCGGCATCGACATCAACCTGCTCTCCGGTGAGGCCGGGCACGCCTGATGACCGACCCGCGGCCCGAGCCGTCCGTCGCCCCGTCGCTGGCGCTGGGATTCGACTACGGCGAATGGCGCATCGGCATCGCCGTGGGCGACCGACGCATCGGCAGCGGTCGACCGCTGACCACGCTACACAACCGCAATGCCGACCAGATCGACTGGGCCGCGATCAAGGCACTGCTCGGCGAGTGGCGCCCCGACGCCCTCGTGCTGGGCTGGCCGATCGACGACGCGGGACGCTGCTACCCGCAGGCCGCCGCCATCCGCCGATTCGGCAACCGCCTGCGCGAACGCAGCCGGTTGCCGGTCTTGATCGTCGACGAGCGCCTGAGCTCAGAGCAGGCGGCCGACCGCCTGGGCCGACGGGCGATCGACCGCGACGTGGGACGCATCGACGCCATGGCCGCGGCCGTGATCCTCGACACCTACTTCGAACAATCGACCGCACGCGGGATCGAGAGCGTGACCAAGACGGAAGTGATGGAAAGTCGGGCCGACACTCCCATCACCCCGCGGCATTGATACAATCCCCAGCCATCCAGCCTCACCCGCCAACCTGACCCGGACGCCCTTCGATGACATCAACCGACCGCCTGTTGCCCGTCAACGAAGCCATCGCGCGACTCGAGGCCCAGGTCCGAGCAGAACGCCGCGACGGTGCGCTGGTCGACCCGCTGCTCGTCGGCATCCACACTGGCGGAGTCTGGGTGGCAGACGCCCTGCACCGGGCGCTGGGCTGCGAGGAACCGCTGGGTCGCCTTAACATCACCTTCTATCGTGATGATTTCAATACACTCGGCCTGCATCCCCAGGTGAGCCCGTCCGACCTGCCGGTCGGGGTCGACGGCCGCGACATCATCCTGGTCGACGACGTGCTGTTCACCGGGCGGACCGTCCGCGCGGCGATGAACGAACTGTTCGACTACGGTCGGCCACGCCGGATCGCCCTGGCCGTGCTCTACCAGCGCGACGGACGTGAACTGCCCATCTGCGCCGACTGGGCCGGTCAGGAACTGAATCTCGGCCCGCACGAACAGATCCACGTCGACGGGCCCGAGCCGATGGCCGCCCGCCTCGTCACCAGCAAGGAGGGCTGAGCGCCATGGCCGTGAAGTTCGTCCGCCCCAAGATCCCGAAATTCGCCCCGGATCCCTGGGCGATCCAGTTCGACGACCACGGCCACCTGCGCCACCTGCTCACCATCGAGGGCCTCGGCCCGCAGTGGATCAACCGTATTCTCGACACCGCCGAGGGCTTCGTCTCGGTCACCGATCGCGAGATCAAGAAGGTGCCGCTGCTGCGAGGCCGCACGGTGGTCAACCTGTTCTTCGAGGCCTCGACCCGCACGCGCACCACTTTCGAGCTGGCGGCCAAGCGACTGTCGGCGGACGTGCTCAACCTGAATCTCGCCACATCGGCGACCAAGAAGGGCGAGAGCCTGCTCGACACCCTGCACAACATCGAGGCGATGCAGGCCGACATGTTCGTCGTGCGTCACGAGCAATCCGGCGCGGCGCACTTCATCGCCCGCCACGTCGCCCCGCACGTCTCGGTACTCAACGCCGGCGACGGCTGGCACTCGCATCCCACCCAGGCGCTGCTCGACGCCTTCACCATCCGCCGTCACAAGGGCGACTTCACCCCGCTGCGCGTCGCGATCGTCGGTGACATCCGCCACTCGCGGGTGGCCCGGTCGCAGATGCACGTGCTCAACTCCCTCAACGTCGGCGAGCTGCGCGTGATCGCGCCCCGCACCCTCATCCCCACCGACGTGGAAAAGCTCGGCGTACGCGTCTTCCATGACATGCGCGAGGGGCTGCGCGACGTTGACGTGATCATCATGCTGCGCCTTCAGCGCGAGCGTATGGAATCGGGCCTGCTGCCAAGCGAGGAGGAGTTCTACCGCCTTTACGGGCTGACCGAGGAGAAACTCACCTGGGCGAAGGACGACGCCATCGTCATGCACCCCGGCCCGGCCAATCGTGGCGTCGAGATCGAGTCCTCGGTCGCCGACGGGCCGCAGTCGGTGATCCTCGAACAGGTGTCCAACGGCATCGGGGTACGCATGGCGGTGATGAGCCTGTGCATGAGCGCCAACCGGGGAGAGCAGACATGAAGGACGCACCGGAAAACCTCGGTATCGACTACGACCCGGTTCGCCACCCGGAAGGCTGCCGCCCGGGCGTCGACTGCGATTACTGGACCATCCGCGGCGCACGGCTGCGCGATCCCTCCAGCGGCCTCGACACCAGCAGCGACATCTACCTTGCCAACGGGCGCATCGCCGGGATCGGCACGGCGCCGGGCGACTGGCCCGCCGACACGGCCGAGCACGTCTGTGCCGAGGGCCACTGGCTCATCCCCGGCCTCATCGACGGCTGGGCGCGACTGCGCGAACCCGGCTGCGAACACAAGGCGACCATCGCCACCGAGAGCGCCGCGGCCGTGGCCGGCGGCATCACCACGCTGGTCATGCCGCCGGACACCTCGCCGGTGCTGGATACCGTGGCCGTCGCGCGCTACATCAAGCGCCGCGCCCAGCTTGCCGGCCGGGCGCGCGTGGTGGCGATCGGCGCGATGACCCAGCAACTGGCGGGTGAACTGCTCGCCGAGATGGCCGCCCTGGACGCCGGCGGCTGCGTGGCGATCTCCAACGCCCACTACCCCTTCCACGACCTGCGCCTGATGCGCCGCGCGCTCGAGTACGCGGCCACCTTCGACCTGCAGGTGCTGCTCCAGCCGCTCGACCCGTCGCTCGCCGCGCGTGGCTGCGCTCACGACGGCGCGGTGGCCACCCGTCTGGGCCTGCCCGGGCTGCCCGTCTCGGCCGAGACCGCCCCGCTGGCCCAATTGATCGCCATGATCAGCGAGACCGGCGCGCGGGTGCATGTGCCGCAGCTCTCCTCGGCGGCAGCCCTCCAACTGATCGAACGGGCCAAGGCCGACGGCTTGCCGATCACCGCCGGCGTTTCCGCCCACCATCTCTGGCTCACCGAGATGGACACGGACGCGCTCGACCCCAACGCCCACGTGATGCCGCCGCTGCGTTCCATTCGCGACCGCGACGCGCTGCGCCGCGGGCTGGCCGAGGGACTGATCGACACGGTGGTCTCGGACCACCAGCCGCACGAGCCGGACGCCAAGCTCGCCCCGTTCCCGGAGACCGAGCCGGGCATCTCGGGCCTCGAGACACTGCTGCCGCTGGTGCTCAAGCTGGTGGAAGAGAACGTCATCGACTTCGACCGTGCCATCGACGCCATCGCCACGCGCCCGGCCGCCCTGTTCGGGCTCGCCGATTCCGGCTCGATCGCCGTGGGTCAGCGCGCCGACCTGGCACTGGTCGACCCCGACGCGATGTGGAGCCTGAACTCGGTCGGCCTAGCGAGCGCCGGCGAGAACACGCCGTTCGCCGGCTGGGACTTCGCCCACCGGGTGGAGGCCACCTGGGTCAACGGGCGCCGCGTCTTCCACCGCGGCGCCTGAGCGGATCCGCCGCGTTCAGCCCGTCCCGTCGAGCAATCGGCGGATGATCTCGCCGGCGACCACATGGCCGAACAGGTTGGGCAGGTAGCTGATCGTGCCGTTAACCGCGCGCGGCTGGCTGCCGTCCTCGGTCGGTCGATGCGGGGCCGGTTTTTTCGGGGTTTCGGTCGAGTAGACCACCGGAAAGTCGACCGGCGCGCCCGCCTTTCTCAGCTTGCGCCGCAGCACCGCTCCCAGCCCGCAGCCATGCACGCCGTCGAGCCGGCCGATTCGCATTTGGCGCGGGTCGATCCGGTTACCCGCCCCCAGGGCCGTGAACGTGCCCCGCCCCTGCTCGCGGGCGACGGCGAGCAGGCGGGCCTTGACCGCGATCGAGTCGATGCAGTCGGCGATGAAATCCGGCTGATGTCTGTCGAGAAACGCCTCCACGCCCGAAACGTCGAGGAAGTCGGCGCTGGGTACGAGATCGATGTCGTCGCGGATCGAGGCGAGCCGTTCGACCGCCACCTCCGCCTTGCCACGCCCCAGCGCCTCGCGGGTGGAAAGGAGCTGGCGATTGAGGTTCGAGGCGGCGAAGGTGTCGTGGTCGAGCAGAATCAATCGCCCCACTCCGGCCCGGGCCAGCGACTCGGCGGCCGCGCCACCCACACCTCCCAGTCCCGCCACCAGCACGGTGGCGGCCCGCAGGCGGGAAAGCCCCTCCTCTCCGATAAGCAGTTCGGTGCGTTCGTCGACGGGGTTGATGACGGTCACGGCGGTCGGTTCCGGTGGCTGAGCGATCGGTGAATGGTCATAAAGGAAACCCTGCATTGTAGCGAAGCCGGCCCTTGAAGAGCTGCCCGACGTTGCGGTCGAGCCGTTCGAGCAACTCGGCCTCGCCGCAACCGCGCAGGGAAGCCAGCGCAGCCAGGTTCTCCCCCAGGTAGCCCGGCAGGTTGCGTTCGCCGCGATGGGCGTAACCGGGTTGATTGGGGGCGTCGGTCTCCAGCACCAGCGCCTCGAGCGGCAGTTCGCGCATCATCCGGTGCATGCGGTGAGCGCCGGGATGGGTTATCGCCCCGCCCACGCCGAGGAAAACCCCCTGTTCGATGAACTGTTCGGCCTGCTGGCGCGAGCCGGAAAAGCCGTGGACCACGCCTCCGGCATGCCGGCGCCGGCGCAGCCAGTACAGCAACCGGTCGGCCGACTTCCGCTCGTGCAGGATCACCGGCAGGTCGTGGTCGGCGGCCCAGTCGAGCTGTGCGGTGAACAACGCGTTCTGGGTGCCGGCATCCAGGCCCGGGCGCGCAAAGTCCAGGCCGATCTCGCCCACGGCGACGGGGCGTTCCGGCAAGTCCCACTTGCGATCGAGGCCTGCGAGCGCCTCGTCGATCCCCACGCGTCCGCTCCACCAGGGGTGCGTACCATACGCCCCCCAGGCCGAGACCCCGCTGGCACGCGCCCGGGCCAGGGCGTCGCGCTGGGCGGTGAAATCCGAAGGCGACACGCCGACCGCCACCAGCCCGGTGACGCCCTGCGCCCGAGCGTGCGCGATCACCTCGTCCAGGTCCCCGGCGAAGGCGGCGGCCTCCAGGTGGCAGTGGGTATCGATCAGTTCCAGGGCATAGCCTCCTCGTCGTTTCCCGGCCGGCTCAACAAGACGGGCGACTCAAGAATATGGCGTGTCGGTCGATTCTTGAAAGAGGCGTGATCACCGGGCCGGCCGGGTCACCCGACGTCCGTCCATCGCGGCGATGCTATCGTATCGTCGACTGGAACCTGCCCGACATCGTCAACACTCGAGGAACGCGAGACTTGAATCCCAGCACCCTACTCGGCATGTTCATCGGCCTGGCGATCGTGGTCGCCGCGATCGGAATGTCCGCCGAGGACCCGTCCAACTTCCTCAACCTGCCGGGTCTGCTTATGGTCGTCGGCGGCACGGTGGCGGCGACGCTGGTCAGCTACCCCCTGCACGAGGTGCTGCGCGTGTTTCGCGTCTTCGGCATCGTGCTAAAGAACGAGCAGCTATACGCCGAACGCGACATCAACGAGCTCGTCGAGGTGGCCAAGCTCAAGTTCCAGGGCCAGATCAACCGCGCCGACGAGAAGCTCAACCGCATCAAGAATCCGTTCCTGCGCTCGGGCATGCAGATGGTGCTCGACGGCGCCGCCTCCGAGGACCTGATCACGCTGATGCAGTGGCGCATCTCGCGCATGCGTGCGCGCGAGCGGGCCGAGGCGCAGATCTTCCGCACCATGGCCACCTTCGCGCCGGCCTTCGGCATGCTCGGCACCCTGCTCGGCCTGATCAACATGCTCTCGGCCATGGACGCCGACCAGTTCGGCGCGATCGGCACCAACATGGCACTGGCCCTGATCACCACGCTCTACGGCATCCTGCTGTCGAACATGCTGTTCAAGCCGATCGCGCTGAAGCTCGAGCGACGCACCGAACAGCGCGTGATGCTGATGAACATGATGGTCGAGGGGGTGCTGCTGATGCAGGAAGACCGTTCGCCCGCATTCATCCGCGAGACGCTGGGTTCCTTCCTCGCCCAGAGCGAGGATGAGTTGCGGGACGGCCAGCGCCAGCCCAAGCGATCGGGCGGTCGCCGCGAGAGCCCGCGCCGTCGAACGAGGCAGACCAGCGAGTGAACGGCGTGGCAACTGATCCCAGCGCCCAGGAGATCGAGCTTCAGGAGGCCCGGGTCGCCGCGGCGGCCCGCGACGGGGGACGACCGTGGAGCGAGGGCTGGGAACCCGACGTCCGCCAGGTCGAGGACGACCAGAACTACTGGCTCCTGACCATGGTCGACCTGATGACGCTGCTGCTGACGCTGTTCGTGCTGCTGGCCGCCTATGCCTACCAGCACAAGGCCGAACATCCCGTCGAGCCGGGCAGTGGCGCGCAGACCGAGCAGCCGGCGAACACCGACCGGCCGGCCGCGAGTGACGAGACCGGCGAGATGGATCCGCCCGAGAACGTCATCGGCGGCAACAAGCCCTACCCGGATGCGCGCACCGGAAGCGGCGACGCCCTGATCGGCCACCGTCACGAGCAGCTGTTCGCCGTTCCGGACGACGACAAGACCACCGCAGAAGACGACCGCGGGGACGTTGACGCACGGTCCCAGGCCGATGCCCTCGCCGGTCGCTTCACGGACATGGGGGACGACGTCGACGTCTCGGCCGTCGCCGACCGGGTGCAATTGCGCGTCAAGGACAATATCCTCTTCCCCACCGGCGAGGCGGGACTCTCGGATGCCGGCGGCGCCCTACTCGGTCGACTGGCCGAACGGCTAGACGACAGCGATTACCGGATCACCGTCGAGGGGCATACCGACGACCGCCCCATCGAGACCTGGCGCTACCCGTCCAACTGGGAGCTCTCGGCAGCGCGCGCCGCCGCAGTCGTCCGCGAGCTGATCGAGGCAGGGATCCGTCCGACCCGCCTGCACGCCGTGGGCCTGGCCGACACCCAGCCGATCGCCGACAACGACTCGGCCGAGGGTCGTGCCGAGAACCGGCGGGTCGACCTGGTGCTGGAGCTCCCCGCCGAGGAGGACAGCCGATGACCGATCCCCGCGAGGAACCGATGGCAGAATGGTCCCTGCACCCGCGCCTGCGGGCCGACAGCTTTCCGGTGATCTGCCAGGGCCGACTGCAGTTTCGCCTGATCAACGACCGGCGCTTCGTATGGGGGCTTGTCGTGCCGATGCATCCGGGTGCCGAGCAATTGCACCGACTGCCGACCGACTGGCGCCGCGAGGCGCTGAACGGTCTCCAGGCGCTGAGCGAGACGCTCGACGATCTGTACCAACCCGACCGCCTCAACGTCGGCGCCATCGGCAACCTGGTCGACCAGCTCCACCTGCACTGCGTGGCCCGCTTCGCCGACGACCCGGCCTGGCCGGGCGTCGTCTGGGGCGCAGGCGACCGCGAGCCGATGAAGCCGATCGAACTGCTCGACCGGATCCAGCCCATCGCCGCTGGACTCGCGGATGGCCTTGCGCGACACTCTGCAGACGGTTGAGAAGCCCAAGACCCCGGCGACGGACACCCCTTAATCGGACTCAAGGACGACCCGAATGCGACTGCTCCCCCTGCCGCTGCAATTCCTGCTCTTCATCTTCGCCCAGCTGGCCTTGAGCGCCGGACTGGTCTTCTACCTCGGCAACCTCGCCCAGTCCAACGTCGACACCTTCGCCAATGCCAGCCGCGGGTTCGTCGAAACGCACAAGTCCATCGAGCAGATCCGAAACGAGTACGCGAGCATCGCGGCCAAGGTCGAGCTCGAGGTGGCCGAGTTCTCACCGGGCGCCCGCCGTGACGTCTCGGATCTGCGTACCGAACTCAACCAGATCGCCTCGGCGGTGAGGGGCAGCGTCGCACTGTCCGCCCTGCGCGAGAACCAGCCGGGGGCAATCAATCGCCTTGCCGACTCGATCGAGGCCCAGGCCGACAGCCTGGTCGAGGCGAACCAGAACGTGAGCGGAGCATCGAGGACCGAGGTCGAGCGCATCCAGTCGCGCCTGGCCGAACAGCGCGCCGCCATCATGACCGACGGCTTCGGCGGGCTGATCGACGCGGCGAACATCGAGCTCGAAGACACCATGCAGGGGATCCGGAGCGCCAACTCGGCCGTCACCGAGAACTACCAACTGGTGCTGCTTGTCTTCATCGTGCTGCAGGCCGTGTTGCTGATGCTGGTGCTCTGGCTGACCAACCGCCAGATCCGTCAGCTGGCCGACATCACCGAGCGCATTGTCGCCGGCGAGCAGGCCTCTGCCGGGGCCCAGCAGAAGCGCCGCGACCAACTGGGCCGAATCGCTCGCGCCGTCCAGCAGTTCCGCAGCTCGCTGGTCAACCTGTCGAACTCCCGCGAACAACTCCAGGCGATGCTCAAGAAGCACGACAAGGAAGCCCTGAGCCGCCGTCGCGCCGAAGAGTCGCTCGCCCTGACCGCCTCGGTGTTCGACGAGGTGCAGGAAGCGGTGCTGGTCACCGACATCCAGGGCATCGTCAGCCGCGCCAACCCGGCCGCCGAAAAGCTGCTCGCGATGAGCACCACCAAGCTCTCGGAGCGCCCGCTACTGGAGATACTGCTGGACCAGCCCGACCGCGTGATCGCCCCGATCTGGAAGCACGTGCTCGAGAATGGCGAATGGACCAGCGAGATCGAGTTCACGCGTCCCGACGACGGCAAGACGCTCACGGCGCTGGTTTCCATCCGCCTGGTGGGGGAGGCGCGCGAGAAACGCGGTCACGTGATCGTGGTGATCAACGATCACACCGAGATCCGCGCCCGGGAAAACGAGATACTCGCGCTGGCCCGCCAGGACCCGGTGACCGACCGGCTCAATCGCGGCTACTTCGTTCAGCAGGTGGACAACCGCATCCAGAGCGACCCCGATGGCCCATTTGCCCTGGTCGCCCTGGGTCTGGATGGTTTCACGTCCTTCAACGAGGCCCTGGGGCGGCGGTTCGGTGACAGCATCCTTCGGGCGATCGGGGATCGCCTCGCCGAGATTGTCCCGCCCGACTCACTACTCGCGCGCATCGACGGCGACCAGTTTGCCTTCCTGGTCTTTCCCGACAAGGGAGAGGAGTTGAAGATCAGGGCCGACGAGATCATGCGTCAGGTCCATGCCCACGTCACCCGCCGACTCGAACTGGCCGGCTACCGCCTTGACATCCAGGCGAGCGTTTCCTCGGCCCAGTTCCCCGCGGAGGGACGAAGTGCCGAGGAATTGCTGCGCATCACCGACAACGGTCTCTCCCAGGCCAAGGCCCAGGGCGGCAACTGCATCATCGGCCACGCCGAAGGCCACACCCAGGCCGCGCAGCGCCGTTTCGAACTGACCCAGGCGCTCGGCAAGGCGCTGGGCAACCGGGAAATGCGCGTGTACTACCAGCCGCAGGTATCGCTCGCCAGCGGTTCCCTGGTGGGCTTCGAGGCGTTGTTGCGCTGGCGCTATCGCGGCGACTGGATCTCGCCGGGCGAATTCATTCCGCTGGCCGAGGAACACAACCTGATCGGCGAATTCACCGAGTGGGCGCTCACCAACGCCTGTCGGCGCGTGGCCGACTGGAAACGGCAGGCCGGCCAGGAACTGAGCATATCCATCAATCTACCGCCGCAACTCCTGCTGCTCGACAAGTTCGAAGAGCGGCTGATCCAGCTGGCCAGGGAGGCCGGTCTGCCGACCTCCGCGGTCGTGCTCGAAATCACCGAAAGCGACTTCGGCTCCGATCCGACCCTGCTTGCCGAACGGCTGCACCAGCTCGCCATGCACGGCTTCGCGATCGCCATCGACGACTTCGGCACCGGCCACTCCTCGCTCGCCTACCTCAACAAGCTGCCGATCTCGAAGCTCAAGATCGACAAGCAGTTCGTCGACGAGATCGAGCACGACGAGGAATCGCTCAAGCTGCTCGAATCGATCCTGGCGATGGCCGAAAAGCTGGAGTTCGACGTGGTGATCGAGGGCGTCGAGACCCAGCAGCAACTGGTCGAACTGCGCAAGTTCGGCAGCCGGCTGCATATCCAGGGCTTCGTCTTCTCGCGTCCGTTCGACGAGGACTACTGGGACGGCGAGTTCATGCACGGCAAGATCCCCAGCTACCCGGTACCCGAAATCCAGCCGTCACGCCGTCTCAGCTGAACCGCGCGCCGGTCTGCGCCGGCGCGAGGCCTGCCGTCACTTGCGCGACGGCAGGCACGATTTGCCTTCGCCCGGCGGATTCCCGGCAGAAAAAGCCGGTACGCCCGGAGCGGGGGCACTGGAAAGTCAGTGGGCCTCGTCCCAGGAATCCCCGATCCCGATTCCCACCTCCAGCGGCACCCGCAGGTCCGCCGCGTCGATCATGGTCCGTTCGATCTCTTCGGCGAGCACGCTCACGTCCCCGGCGGGCGCCTCGAAGATCAACTCGTCGTGCACCTGGATGATCATCCGAGCCCGGCCCGGCCGGACCAGGCTCTCGTGCAGGGCGAGCATCGCCCGCTTGATGATATCGGCCGCCGTGCCCTGCATGGGGGCGTTGATCGCGGTGCGCTCGGCGTACTGGCGTCGCTGGCCGTTGCGGCTCTTGAGCTCGGGCAGGTAGAGGCGCCGGCCGAAGACCGTCTCGACAAAGCCACGCTCGTGGGCACGCCCGCGCGTCTCTTCCATGTAGCGCGCCACGCCGGGATACCGGGCGAAGTAGCGCTCGATGTAATCCTGCGCCTCGGTCCGCCCCACGCCGATCTGGCGCGCCAGCCCGAAGGCCGACATGCCGTAGATCAGGCCGAAGTTGATCGCCTTGGCCGCGCGACGCTGCTCGTCGGTGACCTCGCCGCCGTCGGCGAATACCTCGCGTGCGGTCGCCCGGTGGATGTCTTCGCCCTGCTCGAATGCCTTGAGCAAGCCCTCGTCCCCCGACAGGTGCGCCATGATCCGCAACTCGATCTGCGAGTAGTCCGCCGAGATCAGCTTGTGGCCGGGCGAAGCGACGAAGGCCTTGCGAATCCGCCGCCCCTCTTCGGTGCGCACCGGTATGTTCTGCAGGTTGGGGTTCGACGAGGACAGGCGCCCGGTGGCAGTCACCGCCTGGTGAAACATCGAGTGCACGCGCCCGGTCGCGGGATCGATGCGCTCGGGCAGCCGGTCGATGTAGGTGGTCTTGAGCTTGGTCAGACCGCGATAGTCGAGGATCAGCTGGGCCAGCGGATGCTCGTCGACCAGTGCCGAAAGCGCCTCCTCGTTGGTCGACGGCTCGCCCTTGGGCGTCTTGACCTTCACCGGCAGGCCCATGCGCTCGTACAGGATCTCCTTGAGCTGCTTGGTCGAGCCGAGATTGAAGTCTTCACCGGCAATCTCGCGGGCTTGTGACTCGATCGCCGCGATCCGCTCGGCGATCGCCTCGCCCTGGCGGGCCAACTGCTCGCCGTCGATGGCCACGCCGGCACGCTCCATGGTGAACAGCACCGGCACCAGCGGCCGCTCGATCTCCTCGTAGACCGTCATCAGCGCGGGCTGCTCGGCGAGCCGCGCCCGCAGACGGTCGGCCAGTTGCAGGGTGATGTCGGCATCCTCGGCGGCGTAAGGCGCCGCGATATCCAGCGCGATCTGATCGAAGGTCAGCTGCTTGGCGCCCTTGCCGGCGATCTCCTCGAAGGTGGTGGTCTGGTGCGAGAGCTCGCGGGAGGCGAGCGTGTCCATATCGTGGCGGGAGGCGGTCGGATCGAGCACGTAGGACTCGAGCATGCTGTCGTCGACCAGCCCGGCGAGCGTGATGCCGTGGTTGGCCAGCGCATGCATGTCGAACTTGGCGTTCTGCAGCACCTTGGTGGGCCGCTCGTCCTCCAGCCACGGCTTGAGGCGAGCGAGCACCTCATCGCGATCGAGCTGCGGCTCGACCCGTTCGCCGTGGGCGTCGACGTGCGCCAAGGGCACGTAGATCGCCTCGTGCGGGTCGACGGCGAACGACAGACCGACCACCCGGTTCTGCATGGGTTCGAGGGAATCGGTCTCGGTGTCGAAGGCCACACGCGGGGCCGCCTCGATCCGCTCGATCCATTCATCGAGCGCCGCCATGTCGGTGACAGTCCGATAGTCGACTTCGGGACGTTCGGCGCTCTCGGTGACCCCCTCGCCCTCGGTGAGGCCCTGTTCGCCGAACCAGCGGCGCAGCGAGTTGAGGCCGTAGCGATCGGCCAGCGCCAACCCGGTCTGCACGTCAGCCGGCTCGATCACGAGTTCATCGAGAGAGACCGGCAGCTCGCAGTCGGTACGGATGGTCACCAGTTCGCGGCTGGTGGGCAGGAAATCGAGCGCATCGCGCAGCGACTGGCCCACCTTGCCCTTGATCTCGTCGGCGTGCTTGACGATTTCGTCGAGCGAACCGAACTGGTTGATCCACTTGGTGGCCGTCTTCGGACCGCAGCCGGGCACACCGGGGATGTTGTCGACCTTGTCGCCCACCAGGGCGAGGAAATCGATGAACTGCGCCGGGCTGATGCCGTACTTTTCCATCACCGCATCGACGTCGGTGGTCTTGTTGCTCATGGTGTTGACCAGCGTCACGCCCGGGGCGACGAGCTGGGCGAAGTCCTTGTCGGCGGTCGCGACGATCACCTCCTCGCCGTTCTCGCGCGCCTCGTGCATCAACGTGCCGATGACGTCGTCTGCCTCCACGCCCTCGATGCACAACAGCGGAAATCCAAGTGCCCGGACCAGGGCATGCACCGGCTCGATCTGGACCCGCAGGTCGTCGGGCAACGGCGGGCGATGAGCCTTGTACTCGGGGTAGATGTCGTCGCGGAAGGTCTTGCCCGGGGCGTCGAAGACCACGGCCATGTGGCTCGGGTCGGCCTCGCGGCGCATTTTCAGGAGCATGTTGACCACGCCGTGGATCGCGCCGGTGGGCGTGCCGTCGGGCGCATTGAGCGGCGGGAGGGCGTGAAAGGCGCGGAAGAGGAAGGAACTGCCGTCGACGAGAATCACGGGTCCGTTGCGGTCGGACATGGTAGGATTTGCCCCTTTTTCGATGCCGTGGATATCAGGCCGGTACTATGCCACAGGCAGCCCGGTCGCCGCTGCCGTCGGCGTGCGGGTGCCCGTACGTCCCGCAGCCGACCGCCACGCCGGGAACACCCACGACGCTTCGGCCTCGCACGGACTTGCATGAGCAGAAAGCTACCCAACCATCCGACCCGACTCGACCAGCAGCAGCGCCTGTCGCAGGAGTCGTGGAAGGTCTTCCAGATCATGGCCGAGTTCGTCCATGGCTACGAGACACTCGCCAGCATAGAGCCGGCGGTCAGCATCTTCGGCTCGGCGCGCTACAAAGAAGATCACCCCTGGTACGCGCTGACCGTCGAGGTGGCGGAAAAGCTCTCCAACGCCGGCTTCTCGGTGATCTCAGGCGGCGGGCCGGGGATCATGGAGGCGGCCAACAAGGGCGCGCAGGCGGGCGGAGCGCCCAGCGTGGGGCTCAACATCGCCCTGCCCCACGAGCAGAATGACAACGACTACCAGGACGTCTCGCTGCATTTCCAGCACTTCTTCGCCCGCAAGGTGATGTTCGTCAAGCACGCCTCGGCCTACGTGGTGATGCCCGGCGGATTCGGCACGCTCGACGAGCTGGCCGAGATCCTCACGCTGGTGCAGACCGGCAAGTCGCGGCGCATCCCGATCGTCCTGCTGGGCAGCACGTTCTGGCAGGGACTGATCGACTGGTTCGGCGATCAGTTGCTGGGCGAGAAGACCATCTCGCCCGAGGACATGAACCTGTTCACCCTCTGCGACACGGCCGACGAGGCGGTGGACGCGATCTTCGATTTCTACCGCAACCGCGGGGTCACGGCGACCGAGGAAGAGCAGCAGAAACTGCTCGATCTCTGAACCGCGACGCGCGATCCGGGCCAACACAAACAGCGAACGAGACCGTCATGTCGGTTTTTACCAAGGTCGATACCGCCCAACTCGATGCCTTCCTGACCCGGTTCGACTGCGGCGAGCGGGTCGAGCACCGCGGCATCGAGGCCGGGATCGAGAACACCAACTACTTCGTCACCACGACCCGCGGGCGCTACGTGCTCACCCTGTTCGAGAACCACGGCGCCGACGAACTGCCGTTCTTCCTCGACCTGATGGCCTATCTCGCCGAGCACGACATCCCCACCGCCCACCCGGTGCCCA
Source organism: uncultured Halothiobacillus sp. (assembly GCA_964442775.1). GTDB lineage: Bacteria > Pseudomonadota > Gammaproteobacteria > Halothiobacillales > Halothiobacillaceae > Guyparkeria. The sequence goes on from CAYUAO010000009.1 coordinate 26,273, forward strand.
CGCGCGACGGGGCGTATCTCACCGAACTCAACGGCAAGCCCGCCGCCCTGGTCCAGCGCCTCACCGGCGCGTCGCTCGATCATCCGGACGCGGCCGCCTGCGCGGAGATCGGTCGGACGCTGGCGCGCTTCCATCGCGTCTCCGCCGACTTCCCGGAGTACCGCGCGCCGGATCGTGACCTCGCCTGGGCCGAGACCGTGGCACGCCAGCTGCACGAGAAGGCCAGCGACGACGAGCTCGCCCTGCTCGACGACGAACTGGCCTTCCAGCGCGGCCAGTCGCGGGCGGACCTGCCGCGCGGGGCGATCCACGCCGATCTGTTCCGCGACAACGCGCTGTTCGACCATGGCCGGCTGACCGGCATCATCGATCTCTACTACGCCTGCACCGACGCCTTCGCCTACGATCTGGCCGTGACGCTCAACGACTGGTGCGTCGACGGACGGGGCCGGTCGCAGACGGCCGAGCGCGACGCCCTGCTGAGCGCCTATCTCGCCGAACGACCCTTCACCCCGGCCGAGCGATCCGCCTGGCCGGGCCTGCTGCGCGCCGCGGCGCTGCGCTTCTGGGTCTCGCGCATGCAGGACCAGTATTTCCCGCGCGCCGCCGAGATGACCTACATCAAGGACCCGGCCCCGTTTCGCCGCATCCTCGAGGCGCATCGCGCGGCCGGTCCAGGCACCGTCGAGTGGATCGATACCAACCAGTCCGAGGAGGCCCGTCCATGACACGACCGTCGTCTCCCTACCACCTGAGCCGCCTCGTCGACCGGCTCGACCGGGTCAACGAATGGACCGGGCGGCTGGTCGCCTGGTTCGGGCTGCTGCTGACCCTGACGGTCTTCGCCGTGGTGGCGCTGCGCTACGGCCTGTCCGACAGCAACCAGTGGCTCTCGGAATCGATCACGTACTGGTTCGCGCTGCTGTTCATGCTCGGCATGGGCTACACCTACCGTCACGACGGTCACGTGCGCGTCGACGTCCTTTCGCGCAACGCCCGGCCCGCGACCCGCGCCTGGATCGAGATCGTCGGCGTGGTCATCCTGCTCTGGCCGGTCTGCCTGTTCATCGGCATCGGCAGCCTCGAGTACGTGGGCAACAGCTGGGCGATGCTGGAGGGATCGCCCGAGCCCGGCGGCATCCCCTTGCTGTATCTCCTCAAGAGCCTGCTGATCGTCATGCCGACGCTGCTCTTCTGGCAGGGGCTGGTCGAGCTGCTGCGCCAGGTCGCGGTGCTGCGGGGCCAGCGGCCCACCGAGCCGGAACACGGCTTGGACCGGGAGGGGGTGTAGGACATGGAATGGCTGCTGCTGTTGATGGTGCTGACCGTGTTCGCCGCGCTGATGAGCGGCTTTCCGGTCGCCTTCGTGCTCGCCGGCGTCTCGCTGCTGTTCGCCGGGATCGGCACGCTGCTCGGCGTGTTCGACCACGGCCTGATGAGCGCCATGCCCAACCGCCTGTTCGGCATCATGCTCAACCAGACGCTGGTGGCCGTGCCGCTGTTCGTGCTCATGGGCGTGCTGCTGGAAAAGGCCCGGGTGGCCGACGATCTGCTGGAGAACATGAGCGCCCTGTTCGGTCGTCGCCCGGGCGGCCTGGGCTTGTCGATGATGCTGGTCGGCGCCATCCTCGCGGCCAGCACCGGGATCGTCGGCGCGACCGTGGTGACGCTGGGCCTGATCGCCCTCCCGGTGATGCTGCGCCGCGGTTACGATCCGTCGCTCGCCAGCGGCTCGGTGGCCGCCGCCGGCACGCTCGGCCAGATCATCCCACCGTCGATCATCCTGGTACTGCTGGGCGACCAGCTTTCCAACGCCTACACCCAGGCCCAGCTAGACCAGGGCATCTTCTCGCCCGAGACGGTCGCCGTCGGCGACCTGTTCAGCGGCGCGCTCATCCCGGGCCTGATCCTCGTCGCCTCTTACGCCGCCTACATCCTGTTCGTCGCCTGGCGGCAGCCCGGCCGCGTGCCGGGCCTCTCGGAGTCCGAGCTGGCCGACCGCCCACCGATACGACGGCTGCTGTCCGCCCTGGCGCCGCCCGTGATCCTGATCGTGCTGGTTCTCGGCTCGATCATGGGCGGCATCGCCACCCCGACCGAGGCAGCCGGCGTGGGCGCGATCGGCGCGCTGCTGCTCGCGCTCACCAAGCGGCGACTGACCCTGCCGGTGCTCCACGAGAGCCTGACGGCCACCCTGCGGGTGACCGCGATGGTCTTCATGATCTTCATCGGCGCCTCGATCTTCTCGCTGGTCTTCCGCGGCTTCGGCGGCGACGAACTGGTCCACGACCTGCTCTCCGACCTGCCGGGCGGAGCGATGACCGCCCTGCTGATCGTGATGGTCGTCGTCTTCCTGCTCGGTTTCATGCTCGATTTCATCGAGATCACATTCGTGGTCGTGCCGATCGTGGCCCCGGTCCTGCTGATGATGGGCATCGATCCGGTCTGGCTGGGCGTGCTGCTGGCGGTCAACCTGCAGACGAGCTTCCTGACCCCGCCGTTCGGCTTCTCGCTGTTCTACCTGCGCGGCGCGGCTCCGGCCAGCATTCGCACCGGCCAGATCTATCGCGGGGTGCTGCCGTTCATCGCCATCCAGATCGCGGTGCTGGCCCTGCTCGTGATCTTCCCCGAAATCGTGACCTGGCTACCCGAAAGCCTTGACGTGCGCACACCCTGACAATCCGGCGCCGCCGCGGCTCTTGCCGATCGATCTGATCGGTCGCGACGAGCGCCTGCGGATCGACTTCCCCCTCGCCCTGGCACCCATGGCGGGCGTTTCCGATTGGCCGTTCCGCCAACTCTGCGCCAACCAGGGCGCGGGGCTGGTGATCAACGAGATGCTCGGCAGCAAGCCCGAACTCAGGGACACGCGCAAGAGCGAACTGCGCCGCATTCGCCCCGACGACCCCGAGCCGCGCGCGGTTCAGCTGTTGGGCAACGACCCTCGCGACCTCGCCGAGGCCGCACGCCGGGCCTACGACGGCGGCGCACAACTCATCGATCTCAATCTCGGTTGCCCGGCCAAGAAGGTGTGTCGCAAGGCCGCGGGCTCGGCCCTGATGGCCCAACCGGACTTGGTCGCCCGGCTGCTGGAAGCGACGGTCGCCGCCGTGCCCTGCCCGGTCACGCTCAAGATGCGCACCGGTCCCGACGAGACCCGCCGCAACGCCCCGGAGATCGCGCGGATCGCCGAGGAGTCCGGCATCGCGATGCTCTCGATACACGGGCGCACCCGCACGCAGAAATACGCGGGCCGGGCGGAATACGACACCATCGCCCGGGTGGTCCACGAGCGAGCCATCCCCGTGCTGGCCAACGGCGACATCGACTCGGTGGCAAAGGCTTTCGAGGTGCTCGAGACGACCGAGGCGCCCGGACTGATGATCGGGCGGGCCGCCTTCGGTCGACCCTGGCTGTTCGCCCAGCTTCGGGCCGCTCTCGAAGGACGTCCCGTTCCGGCCGAACCGGACCCACGGGAGATCCTGGCATTCGCCCGCGAGCAGTTCGAGAATATTTATCGCCATTACGGAAATGTGATGGGAGTGCGCATCGCGAGGAAGCACTGGGGGTGGTATTCTTCGCGGCTACCGATCGACGAAGGGACACGCAAGGAGTTCAACCGGCTGGAGACCGTCGAATCCCAGCGCCGGTGGCTGGATCACCAGCGGCGACGCCTCGAACGCCGCGAGCGGGAACGTCTCGGTGGTTCGAGAGCTCGCTCGGACGCCGGCATCTGACCGGCCATCCACTGCTCCACGCCGGACGCTCAGGACGAGCACGCCATACTCCGTCCGACTTGATCGTGGTCCCGCCCACTCCTGACACCACGTTGTCGACAGAAAACAATGACCTATTCATCCAGCACTGCCAGCAACGAGCCCCCCGAGCCGTCACTCGACGGCAGCGCACGTCGCGCGGCCGAGTGTCACCGGGATATGCACGAAACCATTATCGATGCCCTGGACATCCTCTGGGACGCCTTCGAGGAAGACCAGCCCAGCAACCTCTACCAGCTGGTCATGGGCCAGGTCGAACGCCCCCTGCTCGCCCGCGTGCTGGAACGTTGCGACCACAACCAGAGCCGGGCGGCGGCCTGCCTGGGAATCAACCGCAGCACCCTGCGAAAGAAGCTGCGCGACCACGACCTGATCTGACCGGCTCCCCGCCGTATTTCCTCCACGTCTTCCCCTCCCTTAAATGCCTCGCCAGCCCGCCCGTTGAATCGTCGGGCGCACCGCCGAGACGAATGCCTCCACCCGAAGGAAAAATCGCTTTGACCCGGCGAGAAAACACGGTATAACGCGCGGAAAATCGGCTGGTCAGCCCCGGGAGCGGGGCGCCGGTCCGGGCCCCATCGCCCGGCACCCATGATGGCCTGCAGGACTTGGCCATGACCGTCGATCGATGCCAACGCGATCTCGCCAGAGACCGCTTTGAACGTGTTGATCACGCAGGTACATCATGAGCAAGGAAAACGAATACGAAGACCTCGACGACTGGGACGACGCCGGCGTCGAGGACGACGAGCAGAACAACGACACGCTGCTCGACAGCATCAAGGGCACGAAAGACGCCCGCCGACGGCTCGACGACCTTCTCGAGGAGCGTCGACTGCGCGCACAGATGACCGATGACTTCTGACCACCCCGTCCACGCCCCACACCGGAGCGTCACCCCATGACCGACCCCCGTCTCTCCGCCGGTCCGTCGCCGGACCGGCGCGTGCTCGCCATCGCCCTGCTCAGCGGCCTGCTCGCCGTGATCGTGGCGGCACTCGCCGCCCACGGCCCCATGGCGCCGACGGAAACCAACGCCCAACGGCAGGTCGACACCGCCACCTTGTTGCACTTCGTCCACGCCCTCGCGCTCATGGTGCTGGCGTGGTGGCCCGCCCCCGCGGGCTGGCGACTGGCCATGGCCGCTTTCTGGGTCGTCGGCACGGTGTTGTTCAGCGGCAGCCTCTATGCCCTGACAATGTTCGGCCAGCCGTGGCCGGGCGTGCTCACGCCCCTCGGCGGGCTGTTCCTGATGCTCGGCTGGGGCGGCTGGCTGGTCGGCCTGTTCGTCGCGCGCACGAGGGCCTGAACCTTCGCCCGCCCTGCCCCGGCAGGACTCGTTTCCCCGCGGGGCCCGACGACGCGAGACCGGCGTCGAACCGTGTGCCGTCCCGCCGCCGGCCGCACGGAGAGCCACGGGCTGCGTACAGCCGCGGATTGCGGTACCATCTGCGTTTTTGCGCCAGGATTACCATGTCCCAATCGACCTTCGAATACGACGACCTGATTCGCTGCGCCAAGGGCGAGATGTTCGGCCCCGGCAACGCTCAACTGCCGCTGCCGCCGATGCTGATGTTCGATCGCATCAACCTGATCACCGACGAGGGCGGCGAATACGGCAAGGGCGAAATGGTCGCCGAACTCAAAGTCCACCCGGACCTGTGGTTCTTTGCCTGTCATTTCGAGGGCGACCCGGTCATGCCCGGCTGCCTGGGCCTGGACGCCATGTGGCAGCTGGTGGGGTTCTTCCTCGGCTGGAGCGGCGGCAAGGGGCACGGGCGTGCACTCGGCGTCGGTGATGTAAAATTCTCGGGACAGGTCTTGCCGAGAAACGAGCGTGTTGAATATCGTGTGCAGATGAAGCGCGTCATCATGCGCAAGCTCACGATGGGCATCGCCGACGCGCAGATGCTTTGCGACGGCGTCGTGATCTACGAGGCCAAGGATCTTCGTGTAGGACTGTTCACAAGCACAGAAGCACTATCGGAGTAAGAACTCAATGCGCCGAGTCGTCATTACCGGCATGGGCATCGTGTCCAGCCTGGGCAACAACTGCCAAGAGGTGCTCGCCTCACTGAAGGAAGGTCGCTCCGGGATAGAGCGCAACCCCGAACAGGTCGAACACGGCTTTCGCTCGGAGGTCGCCGGCACGGTCAAGCTCGACCCGGCCGAGCACATCGACCGCAAGCTGCTGCGGTTCATGGGATCCGCTGCGGCCTACAACTACATCGCCATGAAGGAGGCGATCGAGCAGGCCGGCCTGAGCGAGGAGCAGGTCTCCAACCCGCGTGCCGGCCTGATCACCGGCTCCGGGGGCTCCTCCTGCGAGAACATCGTCGCCACCGCGGACATCGCCCGCGAGAAAGGCGTCAAGCGCGTCGGCCCCTACATGGTCACCCGCACCATGGGCTCGACCACCTCGGCCTGCCTGGCCACGCCGTTCAAGATCAAGGGCATCAACTACTCGATCAGCTCGGCCTGCTCGACCTCCGCGCACTGCATCGGCGCCGGCGTGGAGCAGATCCAGTTCGGCAAGCAGGACGTGGTCTTCGCCGGCGGCGGCGAGGAACTGCACTGGTCGTTGACCGCCATGTTCGACGCCATGGGTGCGCTGTCCTCGAACTTCAACGACACGCCCGAGAAGGCCTCGCGTCCCTACGACGTCGATCGCGACGGCTTCATCATCGCCGGCGGTGGCGGCGTGGTGGTTCTCGAATCGCTGGAGCACGCCCAGGCCCGGGGCGCGAACATCATCGCCGAGGTCACCGGCTACGGCGCGACCTCCGACGGCTACGACATGGTCCAGCCCTCGGGCGAAGGCGCGGTGCGCTGCATGCAGCAGGCGCTGGCCACGGTCGACGCGCCGATCGACTACGTCAACGCGCACGGCACCTCGACCAAGGTGGGTGACCTGCGTGAACTGCAGGCGATGACCGAGGTCTTCGGCGATCACCAGCCCGTGGTGACCTCGACCAAGTCGCTCTCCGGCCATGCGCTGGGCGCCGCCGGCGTGCACGAGGCAATCTACTCGCTACTGATGATGCAGAACGACTTCGTCGCCGCCTCGGCGAACGTCGAGAACCTCGAACCCGAGGCGGAGAACGCCAACATCGCCACCGAGAAACTCGAGGGCAGGCGCATCGACACCGTCCTGTCCAACAGCTTCGGCTTCGGCGGCACGAACGCCTCGTTGGTGATGGAGCGCTTCAACGGCTGAATCCCGCCAAGGGAAACGACCGAAAGCCGGGCCCCGCGCCCGGCTTTCTTGCGTCCGGGGTGCCGTAAACCCGATCCGGCTGGGGCGGGTCAGGCCATCAGGGCACTGTCGACGAGCTGGCGGGTATAGTCATGCTCCGGCGAGTCGAGCAATTGCCCGGTCGGGCCGGATTCGATGATCTTGCCGTCGAGCATCACCACTACCCGATGCGCGAGCGCCCGCACCACGGCAAGATCGTGGGTGATCAACAGGTAGGTGAGTTCGTGCTCGGCCTGCAGGTCGCTGAGCAGTCGCAAGACCTGCAACTGCACGGCCGCGTCCAGGGCGCTGGTGGGTTCGTCGAGGATCAGCACCTTGGGCTTGAGGATCAGGGCTCGGGCGATGGCGATCCGCTGACGCTGCCCACCGGAGAACTCGTGCGGGTAGCGGGACATCACCGCCGGGTCGAGACCCACCTCGACGAGCACACGCTCGATCCGATGCCGGCGCTCGTCACGTGTCAGGCCGGCCTCATGGACGTCCAGACCCTCGCCGACGACCTGGGCGATGTTCATGCGCGGGGAAAGCGCCCCGTAGGGGTCCTGGAAGACCACCTGCAAGTCGCGCCGGTACGGCCGGAACTGCCGTTCCCGCAGTGCATCGACCCGACGACCGGCCAGCCAGACCGCGCCTTCGGCCCCGTCCATCAGGCGAAGCAACGATAGGGCCAGGGTGGTCTTGCCCGAGCCGGATTCGCCCACCACACCCAGCGTCTGCCCGCCGTGGAGAGTCAGGTCGATGTCCCTGAGAATCTCGGCGCGCGTGTCCGGGCCGAACCAGCGGCGCTTCCCGACCGTCACGCCCAGCCCCTCGCAGCGCAGCCGTTCGACGGCGTCCGACTGGAGCGGCCCGATCATGGGGGCCACCTGGCGCGCTTCCAGCAGGGTCCGCGTGTACTCGTCCCGGGGCCGGGCGAAGATCGCGTCGGTGGGGCCGCCCTCGACGATCGCGCCGTCTCGCATGACCATCACGCGGTCGGCGTAACGGCGCACCACCGGCAGGTCATGGGTGATCAGCAGCAGGCTCATGCCGAGGCGCTGCTGCAACTCCACCAGGAGATCCATGATGGTCTTGCGCAATCCGGCGTCCAGCGCGGTCGTCGGCTCGTCGGCGATCACGAGGCTCGGATTGCAGGCGATCGCCATGGCGATCATGGCCCGTTGCCGCTGCCCGCCGGAAAGCTGGTGCGGCATGGCCCGCATGACCCGTTCCGGCTGCGGCAGGCGGACCTGGTCCAGCAATTCGCGTACGCGCAGGCGCAGCGCCCCGCCCCGCAGGCCCAGGTGGCGGACCAGCACCTCGGCGATCTGCGCACCGATTGTCTTGAGCGGATTGAGCGCGGTCATGGGCTCCTGGAAGATCATGCCGACCCGACCGCCACGCAGGCGACGTACCCGGGGCAGGCTCATCCGGAGGACGTCCTCGTCCTCGAACCGGATCTCGCCCCGCGTGACAGCATCGGCGGCATCGAACAGGCGCAGGATCGACAGGGCCGTGACCGTCTTGCCCGACCCCGACTCCCCCACCAGCGCGAGACGCTCGCCGCGGTCGAGGTGCAGGGACACCCCGCGGACGATGGGCGTGCGCCCGACCCGGACATCGAGGTCACGAATCTCGAGCAGTGCCGAGTCGCCGGCCCGACGCGACGGCCCCCTCGCCCCCTCGAGAGGCTCTTTCTCGGCGCTGGCTGACGGTTCGTTTTCGGTCGATGCGGCAGGCATGCTCGCTCCACGGTTGTTCATGCGGCGTGTCGACGTCACCGGGTCACAATACCGGCGCGCACGGGCAACGATAATCCATCTTGGCCAGTCACGACGAGTTTACTGGCGGCAATCCGGCAGTCGGTCGTCCATCCCGGCCTTCTCCCCGATTCCGAGACCGCCACGAGACATCCCTTCACGCATCTATGGTCTATTTTCGTGCGCGTGAGTCCGCGCCCCGGATACCGACCATCCGCTAAGAAAACTCTGCACGATTCGATGGCACCTCTGGCTCGCGGGTTTGTTCGCTTTTCCC
>CAYUAO010000010.1:0-30144 GCA_964442775.1 uncultured Halothiobacillus sp.
AAACCGGCAAGGGTTAATAGCCCTTCCAGGGTTCGAATCCCTGACCCTCCGCCACCTAATTTGGAAATCAGACACCTGCGGGTGTCTTTTTTGTTTTGTTCTCGCCCGCCAACATGTGCACCGCCCAGCTGCGTTCATCGTCGACCGTTCCGGGTGTGCTCGATCCAGTCGCTAGCTGCGGGCAAGGAAACGTATACCGCGAGGCAAGGGAAGCACGCATGCAGGCACTGGAGCTCATCCGGCGGGGAATCGCCGCAAATACGGACATCGACCCGGGGACGATCACGCTCGACAGCCACCTCGACGAGATCGGTATCGATTCGTTCACACTGCTCGAGTTGATCTTCACCCTCGAGGAGGAGATGAACATCGAATTAGGAAACGATGTGGGCACTCCCGAAACCGTGAGAGATCTGGTCGAAATCCTCGATCCTTATGTGGTGGAGATGCAGCACGGATGACCCGGCGGAACCGACGAAACCGCGTGGTGGTCACCGGCCTGTCAATCCTCGATCCATTCGGGGGCGACACGGACAACGTCATGGCCCGCGCACTGACGGGCGAGTCCAGCATCCGTCTGCACGAGGTCGAGGACGAGGCGCTGGGCATGCACACGCCGGCCGTCTTCTTCGATCCCCTCGACTTCGAGGCCCGCCTCGGCAAGGCCGTCTGCCGTGTCACGGATCCGTTCGCCCGCCTGGCGCTGCTCGCCGCCCGGGAGGCATGGATGGCCGCCGGACTTCCCGAACGAACGAAGACCCCCGACCCACGGGCCGGGGTGCACTGGGGCACGGCGCTTGGCGGCATCAACGCCTTCGAGAGCGGTTACCGGGCCTTCTGGAAGGAAGGTCGCCGCCGGATTTCGCCGATGTCGGTGGTAATGGGCATGAACAACGCCGCCGCCGCACAGATCGGCATGCATTTCGGCCTTGGCGGGGAGGCGGCGACATCGAGTATCGCCTGCGCCTCGTCGGCCATCGCCATCGGCGAAGGCTATCGCCAGATTCGCGACGGCAAGATGGATCGGATGGTCGTAGGCGGCTCCGACCTACCGCTGGGACTCGGGGTACTCCGTGCCTGGAAAGCGATGCACATGCTCGCCCCGGGCGACCAGACCAGCGCGCCGCATGCCTGCCGCCCCTTCCATGTCGACCGCGCCGGCCTGGTGCTGGCCGAAGGGGCCGCCTGCCTGATCCTCGAATCCCGCGAGGTCGCCGAACGTCGCGGTGCGCCGATCCTCGCCGAGATCGCCGGTTACGGAACATCCAACGACGCGGTCCACGTGGTACGTCCCGACCGTGACGGCCAGGTTCGCGCGATCACCGCGGCGCTCGAGCAGGCCGGCCTGACGCCGGCGGCCGTGGGCTACATTAACGCGCACGGCACGGCGACCACCGAGGGAGATGCCACCGAGGTGGCCGCGATACGCCAGGTATTCGGCGACGAGCTGGCCGCGCGTCTGCCGGTCAGCGCCACCAAGGCCGTCCACGGACACGCGATGGGCGCGACCGGGGCGATCGAGGCGGCACTCACGATACTGGCGCTCGACCGCGAACGCCTGCCGCCGACCGCCGGGCTCGAGATCCTCGATCCGACCTGCAATGGTGTCGACCATATCCGAGGCGCGGCCCGCGAGGCAGCCGGCATCGAAGCGGCGCTTTCGAATTCCTTCGCCTTCGGCGGCAGCAACGCGGTACTCGCCTTCACCCGCGCCGGGGACCACTGACTTCCTCAACAAGAACGACAAACACGATGAGCGAAATCAACGACAAGACGATCGACACGCTGATTCCCGAGGTGGCCGCCGAGCTGGTCGCGGCACTCAATCTCGACGAGTCTCCCGACGAGATCGCCCCGGACGAACCGCTGTTTGGCGACGGGCTAGGGCTGGACTCGATCGACGTACTCGAAATCGCCCTGGTCGTTTCCCGCCGTTACGGCTTGAACCTCCGCTCCGACGATGAGCGAAACGAACAAATCTTCGCTTCGCTGCGCGATCTATGCCGATTCATCGCCGAGAACCGCAGCAAGTAGGCCGGCGCTCTCCCGCGCCGCGCTGGCGTGACTGGGCGATCGGCGGCATGCTGGTGCTCAACCTGGTTTGCGCTCACCTGATCGGCGCACAGGGCGAGGTGACCTTGGCCTGGAGCCTCCTCGCCCTCGCGCCCTTGGCCGTGATCGCCCTGTTATGGGTCGCGCCATTCGGAAGCAGGCCAAGACGAGCGGTCGCCGTAGTGATAGTTCCGGCGACACTGCTTTTCGCCGCCCTCCTCCAGGATCACGTCGCCCTGATCTACCTGGCCCAGCATCTAGCTGTCCATGCCGCGCTCGCCGCGTTCTTCCTGAGTAGCCTCGCCCAGGGCCGGACACCGGCCTGCACCCGTTTCGCTAGACAAGTGCACGAGACCATGTCTCCCGCCCTGCTCGGCTACACCCGCTTCATCACCTGGGCCTGGGGCCTGTTCTTCGTCGCAAACGGGCTGTTCTCGGCGGGTTTCATGCTCCTCGCCGGCGCCGACGTCTGGGTAGACTATGCGCTTTACGCCACCTTCCCGCTTGTGATCGGCCTGTTCATCCTCGAATACCTGCTGCGACTCGGCGTGCTCCCGCGCGAGGATCTCTCCAGCCCGGTGAGCGCAATCATCGCCTACCGCCGACACATGCGGCAGGTCGCCGAACGGCAGGAGCGTCCATGACGCACGCCGCAAACAGGACCATCCCGCTGTTTCCGGACGGAGATCCCGCGCGGTTGCTGCTGCACGACGGGAAAGCCCATTGGCGCACGGCCGACGTCCTCACCACCGCCTCCGCTCTGGCCGATTTGCTCGACTCCCGGATCGAGCGGGGCAGGTATCTCATCAATCTGGCCGTCGGACGCGATCGTTTCCTGGTAGGGCTGGTCGCGGGCATTCTTTCCGACCGGGTCACCCTGCTGCCTTCGACGCGCACGCGCGGCGCGCTCGACGACCTGCTCGACGAGCACCCCGACAGCATCGTCCTCCACGACGAGTCGCTCGACCCGAATCTCGCTCAGCGGGTGCCACATCTCGTCGTCCCGTCTCTTCAGCGCGCGCTTCAGCCTTCGGCCACGATCATTCCCCCCATTCCGTCCACCCGGCACATCGTGCGCATCTTTACCTCAGGCACAACCGGACGGCCACAAGGACACGACAAGCACTGGGGCAAACTGGTGGCAAACGCCCACGCCGCGGCCCGGGCACTCCGCCACGAATCCCACGCTCCGAAAGACTCCCTCGGCCTGCACCTGCTCGGCACCGTCCCTTCGCAACACATGTACGGATTCGAGTCGCTCGTGCTCGCCGCCATCTGCGGGCCGTCCGTGCTCTCGACCGCCCAGCCCTTCTTCCCGGGGGACATCGTGGCAGCGATCGAACGAACGCCCGGGCCTCGTCGCTTGGTGACCACTCCCTACCACCTGCATCACCTGGTCGAGAGCGCGTCCGCCCTCCCCAGCTGCGACTCGATCCTGAGCGCAACAGCGCCGCTGGACGCCGCTCTCGCCCGGCGTAGCGAGGTGGCGCTGGATGGTCCCTTGCAGGAAATCTACGGCTCGACCGAGACCGGGCAGATCGCCGTACGGCGTCCGACCCACGCCGACGGATGGCAATTGCTCGACGGGGTCCGGCTCGACGAGAGAAGCAACGGGGACGTCGTCGCCTCCGGCGGTCACGTCGAACACCCCGTGCTACTGGGCGACTGCATTCGGCGATTGCCCGACGGGGGCTTTCGCCTCGCCGGCCGCCGCGCCAACCAGGTGAACATCGCCGGGAAGCGCAGCTCGATCGAGTACCTCAACGCGACCCTGCGCGCCATCGACGGGGTCATCGACGGCCAGTTTTTCCTGCCCGAGCGCCCCGGCCCGTCGACGGGGCAGCCGCAGCGTCTGGCCGCCGTAGTCTGTGCGCCGGGACTGACCGGCGCGACGATTCGCCGCGCACTTCGCGAACGCATCGATCCGGTGTTCCTGCCGCGGCCGCTGCTCCGGGTCGAACGGATGCCGGTCAATGCCACCGGCAAGATCACGCGAGAGGCATTGGAGGCCTTGCTCGAGCGCACTGGCGAGACTGAGGAGTCGATCGACCGATGAGCGACACCGTGGCAATCATGAAGCAGTGGACGCTGCACAGCGACGAACCGGTATTCGCCGGGCATTTCCCCGGTCGACCGCTCCTGCCCGGCGGGATGCTGCTCGACTGGGCCGTCAGCACCTTCGCTCAGGCGCAGGGACAGCCGAGCACGACCTTTGTCGTGCGCCAGGCACGCTTTCTCGCGCCGGCATGCCCCGGAATGACACTGGCAATCGAAGCGGCCAATGACCGCCGCGGTCGCCCCCGTCTGCGCGTCACCACGGTCGGGCAAGGCGAATGCCTGCTCGACCTGCTGCTCGAGACGCCTGCGCCTACACCCGGGAAGACGTCGGCATGAGCGCGTCGGAACGTCGCCCGGAAGATGGATGGCAGGCACGCGAGGAACGCGGCCATGCCGCGCTGATGCGCCTGATGGCCTTTCTTTCGCTCAAGGCCGGCCGCCGCGCCAGCCGGCTGCTACTCACGCCGATCAGCCTCTACTTCCTGCTCTTCGTTCCCTCCGCCCGCCGCGCGAGCCGGGCATTTCTCGGGCGGGCTCGCGGACGCCCCGTGCGCCTCGGCGAGATCTACCGGCATTTCCACCACTTCGCCAGCACCGTGCACGACCGCGTGTTTTTCCTCAACGAGTGTTTCGAGGCGTTCGATATCGAGGTGGAAGGACGCGAATGCTTCGAGCCGCCCGAACCGGCCATCCTCGTCGGGGCCCATTTCGGCAGCTTCGACGCGCTCCGCGCCGCGGCCTGGTCGGAACGCGACCTGCCGATCACCATGATGATGTACCCGGAGAACGCCCGGAAGATTCAGCAAGTGCTCGCGGCGATCAACCCGGAAAAGACCCGGGACATCATCCCGCTCGGCCGGATCGACTCGATGCTGGAAGCCGACAGGCGGCTCGAGTCCGGCCACCTGGTGGGCATGCTCGCCGACCGAAGCCTGGAGGACGACGACATGGCGCGACGGCCTTTCCTCGGCCGACCGGGACGCTTCGCCGAAGGACCATTCCGCATGGCCGCCGTGCTGCGCCAACGCGTGCTGTTCATGGCCGGCATCTACCTCGGCGGAAACCGCTACCGCGTGCACTTCGAACCACTGGCAGACTTCCGCCACAACTCCCGGCGCGACCGCCGGGTCGCCGTCGATGCGGCCATCGACCGGTACGTTCAGCGCCTGGAGGCGTTCGCGCGCCAATACCCCGAGAACTGGTTCAACTTCTTCGACTTCTGGCCCGACCCCCGGGCCAACGCGGAGGCACCGTCACCGCAACACCAATCCACTGAACGAGTTACAAGAGAAAAGTCATCGTGAGCACCGCCGACCGCATCCTCGCCGTCCTCTTGTCGCTGTTTCTGTTGCTCTTGTCGCTGCCGGCACAGGCCATCGACCTCGAGACCCTGGCGACGGCGCTCGGCGAACGCGGCGCTGGCAACGCAACCTATCGGCAGACCCGTTATCTCGGGGTGCTCGACGAGCCCTTGCGGTCCAGCGGGCAACTGACCTTCGAACCCCCGGACCGGCTGATCCAGGAGCAACGAAAACCCGAGGCCCAGCGGCTTATGCTGACCGGCAATCATCTCGTACTCGAGGCCGACGGGCGGCGGCGGGAGGTCGATCTCGCCGATTCGTCGCGGGGTGCGGCATTGGCGACCAGCTTGCGCGGTGTCCTCAACGGTCGGATCGACGCACTGGAGAAGGACTACAAGCTGGTGCTCGACGACCGTCCCGACAAGGGCTGGCGACTGACCCTCCTGCCTCGTGACAGCGAGCTGGCTGAGAAAATACGACGCATCGAGGTGATTGGACACCTTGATGGTGACCATGCAGAGGCCGAACGCCTGACCATGGAATTCGCCAATGGCGACAGTAGCGTGATGCGCATAGACCCCGTCGCCGAGGGTGCGCATTGAGACGCCAGATGCGCAACCGGCTCGTGGTCGCCCTCTGGTTGGGAGTCGTCCTGCTGGCGGTTGCCAGTATCAGCCAGACCCGATTCACTGCGGACATGTCCGCCTTCTTGCCCGACTCGCCCAGAGAGGAACAGCGGCTGCTGGTCGACCAGTTGCAGGAAGGCGGCATCTCTCGGACCTTCCTGCTGGGTATCACCGGCGGCACCACCGCGCAGCGCGCCGAGGCGAGCCGCCGGCTGCAGGCGCGCCTCGCGGACGATCCGGCCCTCAAGGCGGTGCAGAACGGCGGACGGGCCGCAGTCGATGCCAGCCGCTCCTTTCTGTTCGATCACCGTTACCTCCTGAGCCCAGAGGTGGACACCGAACACTTCAAAGCCGAGGGACTCGGCGACGCCATCGAGCGGAGCATTCGCCAGCTCAACTCGCCGCTGGGTGACGTAACCCGCGAGCTTTTTCCCCACGACCCGACTGGCGAGCTGATGACGCTGCTGGATTCCCCTGCCGCCGGCGAGGGACCCTCACGCTGTTGCGACGTCTGGACATCGGAGGACCGCTCCCGGACACTGCTGATCGCCCAGGCTGCGGCGCCCGGCTCGGATACCGACGGGCTGGCCGAAGCGCGGGAGCGGATCCACGCGGGTTTCGCCGCGGTCCGCGAGGGCATCGCCCCCGACCTGCAACTGACCGTGGCCGGCTCACCCGCCTTTGCCATCGACGCCCGTGACACCATCCGCGACGAGGTGCAGTGGTTCACCACCCTGAGCGTCTTGCTGGTCACCATCGTGCTGTTACTCGCCTACCGCTCCGTTCCGGTGCTTCTCGCCGGACTGCTCCCGGTGGGCACCGGCGTGGTGGTGGGCATCGCCGTGGTCGGCCTGGGCTTCGGCGAGGTCCACGGCATCACCATCGGCTTTGGCACGGCCCTGATGGGCGAGGCGATCGACTACAGCATCTACTACTTCGTCCAGTCCCGCCAGACGGGCAAGGACCGCGCGGCCGAGCGCGCCTGGCGGGCCGACTACTGGCCCACCATCCGACTGGGCCTGGTCACCTCGGTGATCGGCTTCGCCGCGCTGCTGTTCTCCGGTTTTCCCGGCCTGATGCAGATCGGCCTGTACGCGATAACTGGGCTGCTCGCCGCCGCCCTGGTGACCCGTCACGTCCTGCCTGTTATAGCCCGCCGTCTGCCTCGCGCGGACATCGCCGGGCTGGGGCGAGCCGTTGCCACTCCGGTCCGTGCCCTGCCGCGCTTGCGATGGCCGATGCTCGTCCTCGGAGCGATTGCCGTCATCGCCATCATCCTCGCTCCCGGGGACCGCTGGCGCGACACGCTCTCGGGGCTCGCGCCAATCGACCCGGCACTCGAAGCCGCCGACGGCGAACTGCGCGAGGATCTGGGCGCCTCCAATCCCCGTTTTCTGGTCGTCTTGACTGGATCGGACCGTGAAGCGGCCCTTCGCGTCGCCGAAAAGGCAACCCCGATTCTCGACCGGCTGGTGGACGAAGGCGAACTGGCCGGCTACCACGCCCCCACGGACATCCTGCCCTCGCAGGCAACGCAACTCGTCCGCCAGCAGGCCCTGCCGGCAACGGAGGAACTGCAACGGCGACTGGAACAGGCAACCGCGAACCTGCCGGTCTCGGCTGCACGTCTGCAGCCGTTCGTCGACGACGTCGCCAGGCAACGCGAGACCGCACCGGTGACGCTGGCGGATCTCGAGGGCACACCGCTCTGGCTCGCGGTCGCCGGCCAACTACCCGAGCCAGCTGGCGAGGACGCCGTGGCCATGATCACGCTGCGCAACGCCGCCGACGCCACCTCGACGGACACCTCGCGGCTTGCCGAGGCGCTGGCTCCGATCGAGTCGGCCGTGGTGATCGACATGCTCGGCGAATCCAACCGCATGTACACCCATTATCTGGAGACCACGCGCGGCATCTCGCTGGCAGGCGCAGCCGCCATCGTGCTTCTGCTGCTGTTCGTTCAGCGCAATCCACGCCGAACCCTGCGCACACTGCTCCCGCTCGCGCTGGCAATCGTCTTAGTGATCGGCGGGCATGCGCTGGCAGGCAGCGCGCTGACCCTACTGCACCTCGTAGGACTGCTGCTCGTGGTCGCGATCGGTTCGAACTACGCGCTTTTCTTCCAGGGGCACAGCGGGAAGTCTCTCGACCCGCGCACTCTCGCCTCGCTCACGCTCGCCACCCTGACCACGGTCACCGCCTTCGGCGTGCTCGCCTTCTCCTCGGTCCCCGTCCTGCAGGCGATCGGCGCCTCCGTGGCCCCCGGCGCGTTGGCCGCCTGGCTGCTCGCCGCCGTATTTTCCGACCATAACCGTTTCTCCACGGATGAGACCTACGGATGACAGCCGCAACCCACCTGGACGCTACCCGCCTCTGCGAACGACTCCCGCATGCCGGCGACGTCTGCCAGATCGAAACGGTCAGCCGCTGCGCCGAGGACGGTATCGTCTGCCAGACTCGCGCCCACCGACGTATGGACAACCCCCTGCGGGTGGGTGATCGGCTCGGTGCGCTCGCGGGCGTGGAGATGGCCGGTCAGGCCATGGCCCTGCACCAGGCGCTGCGCGGCGGTGACGGACCCGCGCGGACCGGCGTGGTCACCCGGGCCGGCGACCTCCACTGGCGGGTGGAACGGCTGGACCGCCTGCCCGGACCACTCGAGATCAGGGTGACAAAAGAGGCCGAGGCGGGCGAACTGGCGCGCTACCGTTTCTCCCTGAGCCATGACGAGCAGGTGGTGGTCGAGGGCAGCCTGTCGGTGCTGACCTCCTCGGATCTTCCCGAATGATTCAGCAGCGCGACGGTTCGAAATCCAGCAGCGGGTGACCGGCGGCCTCGACGGCATCCAGCCACGCCGGAAGGTACTCGGCGGTCAAGGGACGCGTGTCATGGAAAATCAGCACGATCGGACGAGCGGGATCATGCTCGCCCTCTCCCGCCAGTGACAGCCGCTCAAGGAGTGTCTCGCGCACCCGGTCGCCATCGGCACGCGGGTCGGCGTCACCCGAAGTGATCCCGGCAACGTCCCGGTAGCCGGCACGCCTGACGGCCTCACGCCAGGCGGACGTGCGCAACAGGTAGGGCGCGCGGGCAATGGGCTTGTCGTACGCGTCTTCCGGAGCCACATCGCTGGCCATGGCCGGGACAACATGCTCGACGGTCCGCTCCCACTCCCGCAATAGCGCCATCACCCGCTCCGCACGGCGAAACCACGGCCAGCGCGGCCAGAAATGCCGGCCACCGTGGTTTCCCAGGCAATGGCCGTCGGCGACGATGCGCCGGGCAAGTCCGGGATACGCCGCCATGCTGCCCTTGTCGGTCCAGATCTCGTAGGGTGCGAACAGCCGCCGCCGCGCGAACCAGCCGGCCGGATTCTCGGCCAGGGTGAAGAAGGCGGCGCGCAAGGGCCGCCCACCCGGTCCCCCGCGGGCCGCCAGCACGTCGAGCACCCGATCAGTGGTCCCGGGGCGTGGTCCATCATCGAAGCTGAGCATGACCGGGCGACGGGATGCCGGCGCGACAGGACTCGTCATGGATCAGGTCATACCACCGTCGACGGCGATCACCTGTCCACTGAGGTAGCTTGCCCTGTCCCCGGCGAGAAAGCCGACCACCTCGGCCACTTCCTCGGGCCGGCCGGCCCTTCCCATGGGCACGTGGGCCTTGACCCTGTCAGCCGCCACGGAATCCTCGCTCATCGAGGTCTCGATCAGCCCCGGGGCTACGGCGTTGACCAGCACTCCCCGGGACGCCACCTCGCGGGAGAGCGCGCGCGTGGCCCCGATCAGCCCCGCCTTGGCCGCGGCATAGTTGCTCTGGCCGCGGTTGCCGATCACCCCGCTCACCGAGGCGATGTTGATGATCCGTCCCCAGCGCGTGCGGATCATCGGCAGGAGCACCGGCTGGGTGACGTGGTGAAACCCGTTGAGGCTCACGTCGACCACCGTCCGCCAGCGTGCCGCCGACATGCCCGCCAGCGGACCGTCGTCGTGCATGCCGGCGTTGTTCACCAGTACCTGCACGGGTCGGTTAGCGAGGACCGGCGCAAGAGCCTCTTCCACGGCGACCGGGTCGGTGACGTCGAAGACGATCGGACTGGCAGCGTGGCCCGCCGCCAGCAGTTCCTCGGCCAATGCTTCCACCCGCGGGGCATTTCGATTGGCGTGCACGAGCAGGTCGAAGCCGTCGGCCGCCAGACGACGGGCGATAGCCGCGCCGATGCCGCCGCTCGCTCCGGTCACCAGCGCCAGTCGGGCGGAACGGTCCGTCGATTCAGGCATGCATCAAACCTCCGGTTGCATAGGTCAGCTCGAGGCCGGCGGCAGTATCCAGCCGCAGGAAAAGGGAACCTGGCTCACCCCACGCCATGGCCTTCAGCAACGGCAGCACTCGGGCGGCCGGCACGGATGCGCGCAGGCGCTCCCAGTCGCAATCCATTGGCTTTTCCTCTCTATCACAATCACTTGACACTCCAATTTCAAGTTGATCATCACCCGGTGATCCGCCCGGGGCGAGCACCAGGGCGATGGCCATTGCCTCCGGGATCGCCTCGACCTGGCAGAGCGGTTCGGGGAACGGCAGGTCGTGGACGACGAAGAGCACGGGGCGATCGTCGAGCACCGCCTGCATGGCCGCCTCGAGCAGCCCGACCGCCGCCGTCTCCCGATGAGCGGCGACGGCGGTGGCCGGCTCGCGGGAACCCACTGCGATCGACCAGTAGCCGGACGGCGCGTTGTGCACGGAATTGTGGAAGCGGATCGGCGAGATGGCGCGCTCCGGCTCGGCCAGCGCGGCACAGCTGTGGGTGAGCACCTCGGTATCGCCCGTCGACGAGGCGAACACCATCGGCAACGTCGCCGGATCGACACCGGCATCCTCGACCGCCTGCCAGCAGGCCGTCATCGCCAGCCGGCTGCTCTTGCCCGCCCGACGCCGCTCGGTGCGCGGTAGCCGGTCGGATTTGAGCGCACGCCCGAGTTCCTCGAGCGACACATGCCCGGGCGGCTGACCGTCGCGGAGCGCCGCCCGTGCCTCGGACCAGTCGGACAGGCCGGCGCCGACGAAGCCCACGCCTCGGATCGACAGTTTCATGCCTCATCCTCCATACGCCCGAACAGGAGGCTGCAGTTGTTGCCGCCGAAGCCGAAGGAATTGGCCAGCACCCGTCGAACCGGCGCCGAGCGATTCTTCAGCAGTTGGTCGGCGCGGAACGCCGGGTCGATATCCCGGGTGTTGAGCGTTCCGGGCAGAAAGCCGTGTTCGATGGCGAGAACACCCACGGCCAGCCCGATGATGCCCGCGGCGCCCAGCGTGTGGCCGGTGAGTCCCTTGGTCGACGAGCAGGCTTGTCCCGGACCGAAGACGGCCGTTAGCGCGCGGTCCTCGGCGGCATCGTTCACCCGGCTGGCCGTGCCATGCAGGTTGACGTAATCCACCGACCCGGCACGCAAGTCGGCGGCGGCCAGCGCACGGCGCATGGCCAGCTCGGCCCCGACGCCGTCCGGATGCGGCGAGGACATGTGATGGGCGTCGACGCTCTCACCGATGCCCATCACCCGGATGGTCGAATCGTCCCCGGCGCTCCGGTCGCCATGTATGGCCTCGACCAGGGCGAAACCGGCACCCTCGCCGATAGAGATGCCGTCGCGCGCCACGTCCCCCGGCCGACAGGGGCCCGGCGCTGTCAGCTCCAGCGAGGCGAAACCGTAGAGCGTGGTCAGGCAGAGGCTGTCCACTCCGCCCACGACCACCGCGTCGCATAGCCCGGCGGCAATCAGTCGCTGCGCGCTGGCGAAGACCTTGCCGCTCGATGAACAGGCGGTGGAGATGGCGTACATCGGGCCGCCCAGCCCAAGCCGGTCGCGCAGGTAACGGGGTGCGGAAGACAGTTCGTGGGTCGTGGCGTAGTGCAACGGTGTGGGCAGGGCCCCGGTATCGGGGTCGCGCTCGCGAAAGGCCAGTTCGGTATGCAGGATGCCCGAGGTGCTGGTGCCGACGACCACGCCGATCCGCCCGGCACCGTGACGACGGACCGCGGCGGACACGGCCTCGACAAACCCGTCCTGCTGCAGCGCCAGCTCCGCGAGGCGATTGTTGCGGCAATCGTAATCGGCCTGTGCGGCCGACAATCGCACCTCCTCGACCTCCGGCACCCGGCCGATCCAGGTGTCGAGTTCGACATCGAGAAACTCGCAGGGCGCCAGCGCACTCCGGCCGGCACGCAGGTGGTCGAGCAGCGCCTGCCGGCCCGCACCGGCCGCCGTGGTTACGGTCCAGGCGCGCAGGGCCAGTTGGGGCAGCGATCCGTTCCGTCCGGTCATGCGCTCAGCCTCTCCTCGCGATCGAAGGCCCGGGCGAAACCTCCGAGGGCACAGCGGTCGCGACCCGCTGGATCCACGCGGTGGTCGCAAGGACGCCCAGCCCCGCCAAAAGCGTCCCGCCGAGCACATCCCAGAACACGTGCTGGGCGATGGCCAGCGTGGAATAGACGATCCCCAGCGCCCAGCCCAGCGAGAACAATCGCCAGACCGCCGACAGGCGCATGGCGAGGATCAGCCGGTCCATCCAGAAGGCGCTGAACAGGGCCGTGGCCACGTGCAGGGAGGGAAAGGCGTTGCCAGCACTATCGATGTCGGCCAGCCAGGCGAACTCGGGCGCGTCCGCCCAGAGGGCCGGATCACGTTCGATACTCGTCGGGAAAGCGAGGAAGATGGCCAGTCCGGCCAGGCATAGCCCGCCGATGGCCAAGCCGTATCGTACCAGCGTATCCCGGTCGCCGATCAGCGCCGGCACCAGCGAGACGTAGAACCAAAGCGAGGCATACAGGTAGAAGAAAGCGGGCTCGAAGGGCACCAGTTCGTCCACCCAGGTCGCGCCCATCACGTAGGGTTGGCCGCCGGGATGGTTCAGCAAGTGAAAGTAGGCCACGAAAAACAGGGACATCATCGTGGTGGTTCCCAACGCCTTGAGCAGCCAGCAACAGCCCAGACGACGCCTCAGTTCGTATCGAAATCCGTGCGTATTTCCCGGCTGAAGATCCATCTGTTCGCCGCCCGTCCCCAACGTCTAGCTCCCTCTAGTTCCAACTCGAAAGCGCAGGACTATCGCATGTACTTCTCGGCACGATCAAGTCGCAAACCGCCGAACGAGCCGACATCGTTTGTCTGCCCAACCATATTGACGCAACGCGCTTCGATCCCGATCATTACGCTCCGACGCGACTTCCAGGGAGGGTATGCGCGGCCGGTCGTTCGGCTCGGTGACCTCCCGTAAAGCCGCTACCGTCAACCGAACTGACGAGCCGAGACCGAACCCGATGCAGAGACAGGACAGCTCCCTACCCCACGCCACCCCGGAAAAGCCCATCGACACCACCAGCTCACGCTACTGCGACGTGTTCGTCGTCGGCGGTGGGCCCGGGGGATCGACCCTTTCCACGTTGCTGGCGCAAAAGGGCCACGACGTGGTCATGGTCGAGAAGGAGCACCACCCGCGCTTCCACATTGGCGAATCCCTGCTGCCGGCCAACCTCGAGCTGTTCGACACCTTGGGCGTGGCCGAGGAGATCGCCGAGATCGGTATCGACAAGTGGGGCGCGGAGTTCGTCTCGCCGCACCACGACCACGTCCAGCCGTACAACTTCGCCGAGGCCTGGGACAAGTCAATGCCCAAGGCCTACGAGGTCGAGCGGGCGGAATTCGACCGCATCCTGTTCCGCAACGCCGAGCGCAACGGGGCGCGCACCTTCGAGGGCACCCGCGTGGTGGACATCGAGTTCCATGACCGGGAACGCCTCGATGCCGACGATCGGCCGTATCACGCCACGGTGACCACCGAGGACGAGCACGGCCAGCGTGTCGACTGGCACACGGCCTTCGTGGCGGACGCCACCGGTCGCGACACCTTTCTCGCCCAACGCCACGGCTGGAAGCGGCGCAACCCGAAGCACAACAGCGCCGCGGTCTTCGGCCATTTCCGGAATGCCAAGCGCAACCCCGGCAAGACCGAGGGCAACATTACCCTGTTCTGGTTCGACCACGGCTGGTTCTGGTTCATCCCGCTGAAGAACGGCGTGACCAGCGTGGGCATGGTGACCTGGCCCTACCACATGAAGTCCCGCAAGGGCCGCTCGCTCGAGCAGTTCCTGTTCGACAACATCGAGACGGTCCCGGAACTCGCGCGGCGGCTGGCCGACGCCTCGCTGGTTCGGGAGGTGCAGGCGACCGGCAACTTCTCCTACTCCGCCGACCGGAGCCACGGCGAGCGCTTCATCCTCGTCGGCGACGCCTTCGCCTTCATCGACCCGGTATTCTCCAGCGGCGTGATGCTCGCCATGCAGAGCGGCGTGTTCGGCGCGGAGGCCATCGACACGGTGCTGCGCGAACCGGCGCAGGCCAAACAGGCGCTCAAGCGCTATGACCGTCAGGTGCGCCACGGACCGAGGGAATTCTCCTGGTTCATCTACCGCATCACCAAGCCGGTGATGCGCAACCTGTTCATGGGGCCTCGCAACATCTTCCGTGTGCAGGAAGCGCTGATCTCCCTGCTCGCGGCGGACATCTACCGCGGCACGCCCATCTGGCGATCGATCCGCATCCTCAAGGGCATCTACTATCTCTCGTCGCTGGGACAATGGCGGCAGGCGTTCGCCGACTGGCGCGCCCACCGGCGCAAGGTGCGTCCGCTGACCCCGGAATCCGACCTCGAGCGATGACGCCGATGGCCGCCCGCCCGAACCCCATCATCGAAGCCCCGGCGCGACTGCTCGGGGCGCTGGTCACGCCTGGCGCTCGTCTGGAAGCCCGGGACGGCTGCGTGGCGCCACTACCGCTACCGGTGCTGGAAGGCGATCCCGAACACGCCCTGGAAGCCTTCCTCACCCCCGCGGAGAACCGCTCGGGCCCCGTCACGTCCCACGACGTCCCCGGTTGCACGGTCACGTCTGACCACTGGACATTCGGCCAGCTGCCCATTGATGAGTCCCGCGGTCTGGCCCCCGGCGCCGAGGCAGCCTACGCGGAACTGCTCGCACGTTGCGAGCGCTTGGGCACACCACACCTGTGGCGCGTCTGGCACTACCTGCCGGCGATCAACGCGACCGATCCGGACACTGGCATCGAGCGCTATCGGTTATTCAACCAAGGGCGCGCCGCCGCCTTCGGTGCCGCCGATCGTCCAGCGGGGCCATCAGCGCCCGCCGCCTGCGCGCTCGGCAGCCCGACGGACGCCACCGCCCGGCTGGTCTTTCTCGCTTCGGACAGCCCGGCGATCGGCATCGAGAATCCGCGTCAGGTCAGCGCGTGGAACTACCCCCGCCAGTACGGGCGCAAGAGCCCGCTGTTCGCCAGAGCGTCCATCGCCCGGGGCCGACGGCATGACTGGCTGTTCATCTCCGGCACCGCCTCGATTACCGGCCACGCAACCCGCCATCACGGCGACGTACGCGCACAGACGGAAGAGACGCTGAGCAACCTGCAGGCCGTGCTCGATGAAGCCAATGCTTGCCGCCCGTCCGGCTGCCGCGCTTTCGACTGGGAACCGACCACCCACCTGCGCGTCTACTTGCGCCACCCGGAGGACCTCGCGACGGTGCGCGCGCGTCTCGACCGGCGGCTCGCCTCGCTGACCAGGCGGGTATTCCTGCAGGCCGATATCTGCCGCGAGGACCTGCTCGTCGAGATCGAGGCGACTCTGCGTCAGCCCCGCGGCACCGAGGACAACGGCAACGACGACGAGCGGCTGTGGCCCGAGCTGTGAATGCCTCGGCACGCCGACTCCTGCGCGCGGTGCACCGCCCGCTCGCCCTGCTGCTCGGGCACGGCGGGCTGGCGGTGATCCTGATCATTTGGCTGCCGCTAGTCCTCGTGCTGCTGCCCCTGCCGCGCGAGCGGCGGCAACGCACGATGCGCCGGCTCATCCATCACGCCATGCGCGCCTATCGCCACTGGCTAAGATGGATCGGCGCCCTGCATTTCGAGACCCGCTCACTGGATGCCCTGCGCGACGCCCCGCCGGGGGTGATAATCGCCAACCACCCCTCATTGCTCGACGCGCTGGTCGTTCTCTCCCACGTCCCCGAGGTCGTCTGCGTGATGCGAGCCGGCATCCTGCGCAATCCATTCTTCGCCCTGCCCGCTCGGCTGGCCGGCTACCTGCCCAACGACGACGCGGTGGAGATGATGCTGGGCGCGCGGCAGGCGATCCGCGACGGCTCTCATGTGCTGCTGTTCCCGGAAGGGTCACGCAGTCCGCTTGCTGCCGCCCCACCTCTGCGTCCGTTCCACCCGGCACCCTTCATGCTCGTCCGACGGACCGGCGCCCCACTCCACCCCTGGCTGTTCCGCTATGAGCGCCCCTTCCTTGCCAAGGACCAGCCGGGCTCTTACCTGCCGGCCCTGCCGATCCGGCTGACCGTCATCCCCATCGAGCCACTGCCGGAACACATGGCGACCGAGCCCCGCGAGCTGGCCGACGCCTGGCGGGCCCTTTATGCCCGTGCGATTCATCCCCCGGAGCTTACTACCACGCCATGACCACCACCGACTCGCCGTTCCGACCGCTGATACTGATTCCCTGCTACAACCCGGGCGCGCGTATCGAGTCCACCGTACGCGACGCGGTCGCCCAGGCCGAATGCCCCGTCTGGATCGTGGACGATGGCAGCGACCCGGCGACACGAGAGCGGCTCGCTCAGCTCGCCGGCAACCGCGAGACGGTCCGTGTGCTCCGTCACGAGCACAATCGTGGCAAGGGAGCAGCGGTACTCACCGGCCTGCGAGCGGCCCGCGAGGAAGGGTTCACCCACGCCCTGACAATGGACGCCGACGGCCAGCATCCGGCGGCCGCCATCCCCGGCTTCCTCGACACCGCGCGCCGGCAGCCCGAGGCGCTGATCCTCGGCCGCCCGGTATTCGACGACGACGCCCCGGCCCTGCGAGTGCAGGGACGCAAGGTTTCCAACTTCTGGGCCAATCTGGAGACGCTCTGGGCGGGTATTGGCGACTCCCTGTTCGGCTTTCGCGTCTATCCGGTCAATCCACTGCTTGCGGTGATGGAACGTACACGCTGGATGCGCCGCTTCGACTTCGACCCCGAGGCGGCGGTGCGGCTGACCTGGGCCGGCTTGCCCCCGGTCAATCGCGATGCCCCGGTACAATACTTCGACGCTGCGGACCAGGGCGTATCCCACTTCCGCTACGGTCGTGACAACCGGCTGCTGATCTGGATGCACCTGCGACTACTCGGGGGTCTCATCCGTCGGCTCCCCGGACGAATGTGGCAGGGACACTGGGGGGAAACGGGAAAGGGATAACACGGGATACCAATGCCCCAGCGAAGCCCTGCACGGTTCGATGGCGTCTGAAGCGGAACCTCCAAGGGTCCATCTGCGGCGTTTCAGCCTTTTAAGGCCCGCCCGGGCCGGACTGGCAGGGTTGCCCACGCTCGGCGCTGCCGTCCGCTCGACGGCCCGAGTTGCTGAACGTGAACCGGCCTTCGGTCCGGCGGCTTGATTGTCACCAACCCCGCAATCCAGCCATACCATCGAACCATGCAGGGCATCCTCAGACGATGAATGCCCCATCAAGGAGCGAGCCTGTGGTGTCGCCTCAGTCCCTGTCGAGGCGCTCCATCAACTTGGCCATCGCGCCAGCCTCGGCATCCTCCCGCAAGCGCAGACCCCGGATCACGCCGTCGATATCGTTCGGGCTCTTGTTCTGCCCCAGCTTCTCGATGCCGTCGACCCGCTCGGGCAGCAGTTCGATGCCGACGATTGCTGCCTGCATGCGTTCGATCTGCGCTTCGGGCAGGTGGTTCCAGTCGAAGGGATCGGCATCGATACGGGCCTGGTGGGTGTCGATGAGATCATGCAGGTGCCGGTCGAGCCAGCCGCGTTCTCCCTCGCCGGCCAGCCGGACGGTGCCGCGCACGTGCACGGCCTGGTAGTTCCAGGTGGGCACGCTGGTCTCGCGGGCATCCCGGTACCAGCGCGGGTTCACGTAGGCGTCCGGGCCGGTGAAGATCAGGATGGCCGGTGCCTCCGCCCCGTCGGCGAGTGCCTCGGCCACCGGGTTGGCGCGCGCCAGGTGGGACTCGAAACGCCAGCCGGCCGGATCACGCGGATCCCCGAAACGCAGGAAAGGCAGATGCACGGCCAGCATCCGCCCTTCCCCGTCACATAACGTGAGCGCGCCGAACGGGTGCCGCGACACGGTTTCCGCCAGGATCTCGGGGTCGTCCTGGCGGAAATGCGGCGGGATGTAGGTCCCGTCCGCCATGCGTCACTTCACGCCGATCTGCGAGAGGTCACGTACCGCGCCCAGCGCCGCGGAGGTCGTCAGGGCCGCGTAGGCCTTGAGCGCCTGGCTGACGTAGCGTTCGCGGTTGACCGGCTTGTAGGCGGAGTCGCCGCGCTCGACCATCTTCTCGCGCCGGTGAGCCATGGTGGCATCGTCGATGTCGAGGTGGATCGTGCGCTCGGGGATGTCGATGACGATGGTGTCGCCCTCCTCGACCAGCGCGATCTCGCCGCCGGCCGCCGCCTCCGGCGAGGCATGGCCGATGGAGAGCCCCGAGGTACCGCCGGAGAAGCGTCCGTCGGTCAGCAGCGCGCAGTCCTTGCCCAGCCCCTTGGATTTCAGGTAGCTGGTCGGGTAGAGCATTTCCTGCATGCCCGGGCCGCCCTTGGGGCCTTCGTACTGGATCACCACCACGTCGCCGGGGACGATCCGGTCGCCGAGGATCGCCTCGACCGCCGCATCCTGCGACTCGAAAATGCGCGCCCGACCGGTGAACTTGAGGATCGACTCGTCCACGCCGGCGGTCTTGACGATGCAGCCGTCACGGGCGATGTTGCCGAACAGCACGGCCAGCCCGCCGTCCTTCGAAAAGGCGTGCTTGTAGTCACGGATGCAACCCTTGGCCCGGTCGATGTCCAGGCTCGGCCAGCGGGTATCCTGCGAGAATGCCGTCTGCGTGGGGATGCCGGCCGGACCGGCCAGATAACGGCTTTTTGCCTCCTCGCAGGCCGTGTCGCGGGCGATGTCCCAGCGGTCCAGCGCCTCGGCCATGGTCGGGGCATGCACGGTGTGGGCGTTCGTGTGCAGGAGACCGGCGCGATCCAGCTCGCCCAGGATCGCCATCACGCCGCCGGCGCGGTGCACGTCCTCCATGTGGTACTGGGCCGTGCTGGGCGCGACCTTGCACAGGTGCGGGATCTTGCGACTCATGCGG
This sequence comes from uncultured Halothiobacillus sp., assembly GCA_964442775.1. Lineage (GTDB taxonomy): Bacteria > Pseudomonadota > Gammaproteobacteria > Halothiobacillales > Halothiobacillaceae > Guyparkeria. The sequence goes on from CAYUAO010000010.1 coordinate 19,268, forward strand.
TCGATGTCGGTCATGTCGAACTCGACCTCGCCCTCGCGCGCCGCGGCCAGCAGGTGCAGCACGGTGTTGGTCGAGCCCCCCATGGCGATGTCCAGCGCCATGGCGTTCTCGAAGGCTTCGCGCGTCGCGATCGAGCGCGGCAGCACGGACGCGTCGTCGTTCTCGTAGTAGTCCTTGGCCAGGCGGACGATCTGGCGGCCGGCCTCGAGGAACAGCTCACGGCGGTCGGCGTGCGTGGCCAGCAGCGAGCCGTTGCCCGGCAGCGACAGGCCCAGCGCCTCGGTCAGGCAGTTCATCGAGTTGGCCGTGAACATCCCCGAGCACGAGCCGCAGGTCGGGCAGGCCGAACGCTCGACCTGGGCGAGCACCTCGTCGGAGACGGAATCGTCGGCGGCCTGCACCATCGCGTCGACCAGATCGAGCTTGATCACCTCGCCGGACTCCCCGGCCAGGCGCGTCTTGCCCGCCTCCATCGGCCCACCGGAAACGAACACCACCGGGATGTTCAGGCGCATGGCGGCATTGAGCATGCCCGGGGTGATCTTGTCGCAGTTGGAGATGCACACCAGCGCGTCGGCGCAGTGGGCGTTGACCATGTACTCGACCGAGTCGGCGATGATGTCGCGGCTGGGAAGCGAGTAGAGCATGCCGCCGTGACCCATGGCGATGCCGTCGTCCACGGCGATGGTGTTGAATTCCTTGGCGATGCCGCCGGCTTTCTCCACCTCGCGCGCGACCAGTTGCCCCATGTCCTTGAGATGGACGTGGCCCGGCACGAACTGGGTGAAGGAATTGGCGATCGCGATGATCGGCTTGCCGAAATCGTCGTCCTTCACGCCCGTGGCGCGCCACAGGGCGCGTGCACCGGCCATGTTGCGTCCGTGGGTGGTGGTCTTGGAACGATAGTCGGGCATGGATGGATTCTCCGGAACGAACGGGTATCACGGACGGCTTCGCGGCCGTCACTGGGTTGATGGTTACTCGATGATGTCGACCAGCGCGCCTTCCCGGACGCGGTCGAACAGCGTGATCACGTCGGCATTGGTCATGCGCACGCAACCGTGCGAGGCGGGCCGGCCGATACGCCCCTCCTCCGGGGTGCCGTGGATGTAGATGTAACGCTGCTTGGAATCGACGTCGCCGCCCTGGTTCACGCCTGGCTCGAGGCCCTCGAGCCACAGGATCCGGGTGGTGACGTCGTCCCGGGCGGCGCGCTCGTCCGGCCCGGTCAGTATCTCGGCCAGCTCGCCGGTGGGCCGGCGGCCGCGAAAGATCATGCCACTCGGCGCGTCGACACCAATCTTCTCGTCCACCCGGTGCAACCCAAGCGGCGTCTTCAGGCTGCCTTCGCGATTGCCGGTGCCCCGCTCGGCCGTGGATACCGGAAATGAGCCAACCGGTTCACCGGCCTCGTACAGGTAGAGTCGCTGAGTGGAGACATCCACCACCAGGGCTTGTTCGCCGGAATCCGGACTTGCCGCCAAACGCTCGGTCATCTCGGCGGCCGAACGGCTCACGCGATCGGGCACGCTGGAGTTCGGCTGCGCCATCGTGTGCGAATCACCCGTTGCAGCGGCTCTCTCGGCGGCCAGTGACATACCCCAGGGCCCGATAAGCAGGCCCAGCGACAAGGCGACAATCCACGCCAGCCCCGGCCGCTCACTGGTCATTGTAAAGACCGACGGACACGATATCGCGCGAGCGCCGTGACGCCCCGGCCGCCCCGTTTTCCCGGTCTCGAGCACTGTCCGCCCGGTTGGATGCCAGATTGTCGAGATAGGCGCCGTCGATGTCGTTGGTGACGTAGTCGCCCGTGAAGCAGGAACAGTCGAACTCGTTGAGCGTCGGGTTGCCCAGGCGGACGGCTTCCTTGAGGTCCTCGAGATCCTGGTAGATCAGGTCGTCGGCGCCGATGGCATCGCGGATCGCCTCGACGTCGCGATTATGTGCGACGAACTCGTTCGATGCCGGCATGTCGATTCCGTAGACGTTGGGGTAGCGCACCGGCGGTGCAGCCGAGGCCATGAACACCTTCTTCGCGCCGGCCTCACGGGCCATGCGGATGATCTCGCTGGAGGTGGTGCCGCGCACGATCGAGTCGTCGACCAGCAGCACGTTCTTGCCGCGGAACTCCAGGTCGATGGCGTTGAGCTTTTGCCGTACCGAGCGCTTGCGCTTGGCCTGCCCCGGCATGATGAAGGTCCGCGCGATATAGCGGTTCTTGACGAAGCCTTCGCGGTACTTGAGGTTGAGGTTGACGGCGATCTCGAGCGCCGCCGTGCGGCTGGTGTCGGGAATGGGGATGACCACGTCGATGTCGTGATGGGCCCACTCTCGCTGGATCTTCTCGGCCAGCATCTCGCCCATGCGCATGCGCGCCCGGTAGACCGAGACATCGTCGATGATCGAGTCGGGGCGGGCGAGATAGACGTATTCGAAGATGCAGTTGGCGTACTGTGGCTCGTCGGCACACTGGCGCAAGGTCACCTCGCCCTCGCGCGAGATGAAGATCGCCTCGCCGGGCGCGAGATCGCGCACCAGCTCGAATTCTCCGGCCTCGATGGCAACGGACTCCGAGGCGATCATGTATTCCGTGCCGTTTTCCGTTTCGCGCTTGCCGTAGCAGACCGGACGAATGCCGTGCGGATCGCGGAAGGCGAACACGCCGGTACCGGCGATCAAACCGATCACGGCGTAGGCGCCGCGCGCCCGCCGATGCACGTTGGCGATCGCCGCGAACACGTCGTCGGCCGTCGCCTGCGCCCCGGCGATCGCCGCGAGCTCGTGGGCGAAGACGTTGAGGAGCACCTCGGAATCGGAATTGGTGTTCAGGTGGCGACGGTCCTCGGCCACCACGGCAGCGCGCAGTTCGTCGACGTTCGTCAGGTTGCCGTTGTGCCCCATGGCAATACCGAACGGCGCATTGACGTAGAACGGCTGCGCCTCGGCCGAGGAATCGCAGCCCGCCGTCGGGTAACGAACGTGCCCGATGCCCATGTTGCCCATCAACTGGCGCATGTGGCGGGTGTGGAAGACGTCCTTGACCAGACCGTTTTCCTTGCGGAGAAAAAGCCGTTCCTCGTCGGCGGTCAGGATGCCGGCCGCATCCTGACCGCGGTGCTGAAGGACGGTCAGCCCGTCATACAGCGCCTGATTGACCGGCGATTTCGCCACCATCCCAATAATGCCGCACATGCGTCAAACCACCTCGGTACGTAACCGTGCAAAAAAAATCAAGGGGCCTCGGCCCGGGCCATCCCGCCCGGGGCCGAAACGGCGGCGCCGGAGCGGTCTGTCGACCGTTCCGGCGCAGTTCGGGGCGTCCCCGAAGGCGACAGGCATCCGGCCGGTCGCCAGGTCATCGATCGCATTGTCACCACTGCACGTTGCGGGCGACATCCGCCGGCAACACCGCCAGCAGCCACTCGGACACCACCTGGAAGTGAGGTATCAGCATCGAGGCCTGCCACCACTCCTCGTTCGGCAGGGCCGTGAACCCGCCCAGGAGCAGGAGTCCCGCGACGATCAGCACTCCCCGCAACAGGCCGAAGACCATGCCCACCGAGCGATCCGTACCCGACAGTCCGGTGGTCTCGACGAGCCGTGATATGGCCCAGTTGATGATTCCGCCGAGGATCAGCACCACCACGAACAGCGCGACGAAGGCGATCGCCACGCGAGCCGAGGGTATATCCACCGCCTCGGGGACCAGTACCGACGCGGTCTGGGAGAACGCCAGGGCTACGCCGAACGCGGCCAACCAGGTGAACAGCGAGATCACTTCCTTGACGAAACCGCGCACCAGGGCGATCGCCGTGGAAACGAGCACGATCGCCAGCAGTATCCAGTCGACCATTGTCATGGCTGCCTCCCTGCCAGCCGCTCCTCACGGTTGCCGGTGACGATCACTTGGACATCACCAGGCCGTCCCGGCCGATGCGTTGGCGCAACCGCTCGGTGGCCTCGCCGGCATGCTCCCGGGTGGCGTAGGGGCCGACCCGCACCCGCCAGACCGTTCCCTGCTCGGAGAATAGCGGTGTGACCGACACGTCGAACCCCGAGGATTTCACCGAGCTGGCGAGCGCCCGGGCGTTCTGCTCGTCCGAGAAACTGCCCAGCTGGACCACGTACTCGCCACTCTCCGAGATTTCCGGGAGATCGCCTGCCGCGTCGGACGATTTCGGTTCGGTCTTCGTTTCCGCCTCCGCGGAGTCACGGTCCTCATCGGCTTGGGCGCTCGATTCTTGGGCGTTCGATTCCTCCCCGCTCCCGGAATCGTCCGATTCCGGTTTTGGTTCGGACGATTCATCCGCCGCCGACGCAGCGGGTTCGCTTTCGGCAACGTCCTCGGACGGACTCGCCCGATCCGGACTCACGCCCAGTTCCTCGGGAATCGACCCGGCCTCGACCTCGCTTTCCTCGACCGAGGGTGCGTCGGCGCCGCCCGACTCCGCTCGGGAGACCTCCTCTTCAGCGGGTTCGGGCTGGGTCTGATCGGGGAACAGCGACTGCGGGGGCTCCTCGAGCGGCTTGCCCGAATCGCCCGGCGGCCCGGGTATCTCGATGCCTTCGGCGCCTTCCACGGCCGGCTTCTCCGGCGCTGTCTGCACCTTCAGGCTGTCGATGCCGCTACCGTCCAGCCAGAGCGGCAGGAGCAGCACGGCCAACGCGACCACCACGGAGGCACCCACCAGGCGCTGGCGAAAGCGCGATTCGGTCCAGCTTGATTCGGTTTGCTCTGCCACGGCGTCCTCTATGCAACGGGGGCGGTGTTACCGCTCGGTGTCACTGTCCCACATTCTCGCGCGTATTCAGTCGCTCCCGCAACGGACCGACGACATGGAACGAGCCGAACACCACGATCTCGTCTCCTTCCGTGGTCCAGGCGAGCGCCGCATTATACGCCGTGGAGATGTCGGCTACACGGTTGACACGGCAAGCGCCCGCCTCCAGCAGGGCGGACTCGATCCGGCCGATGTCCGCCGCGCGCGGTTCGGCGAGCGGGGCGATCCACCAGGCGTCGAAACGGCCGGCCAGCAACCGCGCGACGGCCTCGACCGGCTTGTCGCCCAGCGCGGAAAATACCGCCACCCGGCGGCCCGCCGGCTTCTCGCCCAACGCCGCGGCGAGAGTGCCTGCGGCCTCGACATTATGCGCCACATCCAGGATCACCGTCCGGCCCCGGTCGGAGAATCGCTCCAGCCTCCCGGCCAGCCGCACGGCCGCCAGCCCTTCACGAACCGCCGGATCCGGGATCCGGAGCGGACTGCTCGGGTGTTGTAGCAACACAACGACCCCGGCGGCGTTGTGCCATTGATGCTGCCCCGCCAGCGCCGGTTGCGGCAGACAGAGGCAGCGCCCCTCGCGCAGCAGCCCGAACACCGGAGCTGTCATGCCTTCCGGGACCGGGCAGGACGACGTCACCGTGAAGTCCTCGCCCAGACACAGCAACGGCGCCTCCAGTTGGCGGGCCTTCCGACGGACCGACTCGACCGGCTCGGGGTCGACGTACACGGCGGGCTGTCCCGCGCGCAGGATACCGGCCTTCTCGGCACCGATCGCCTCACGCCCCTCACCCAGCCAGTCCTGGTGATCGAGCCCGATCGCGGTGATCAGCGCCAGGTCGGCGTCCAATGCGTTGACCGCGTCGAGACGCCCGCCGAGCCCCACCTCGAGCACCCAGACGTCCACGCCCGATTCGGCGAAGACGAGAAACCCCGCTACCGTCAGCCATTCGAAATACGTCAGCGCGCCACTGTCCGGATGCGCCTCTATGCGTTCGAAGGCGCGAATCAGCGCCGCCGGCTCGACCATCTCGCCGTCGATCAGGAAGCGCTCGCGGACGTTGACCAGGTGAGGCGACGTGTAGGCGCCCACCCGGTAACCGGCGGCGCGACAGATCGCGCTGGCCATCATCACGCTCGAGCCCTTGCCGTTGGTACCGGCCACCGTGATCACGCAGGCCGAGGGCCGCTCACCCAGCAGATCCCGAGTAATGCGTCGGCAACGCTCGACCCCGGGCTCGATCCGGTCGGGGTCGCGCTGCAACAAGGCCGAAAGCCAATCGTCGATCGAGCGGCTCAAGCCATCAGCCTCGAACGGCGCGGCCATGGCCCGGAACCGACAGGGTCCGCCTCGTCACGACGCGTCTTGTGCCGTCTCGCGGGGCAGGTCCTTCTTCTGCAGGTTGGCGACCAGCAGGGCCACCGTTCGCGGCAGTTCCTCGCGCGGCACGATCATGTCGATCGCCCCGTGCTCGAGCAGGAACTCGCTGCGCTGGAATCCCTCGGGCAAGGTCTCGCGCACGGTCTGCTCGATCACTCGCGGGCCGGCGAAGCCGATCAGGGCGTTCGGCTCGGCGATCTGCACGTCGCCGAGCATGGCCAGCGAGGCCGATACGCCGCCCATGGTGGGATCGGTCAGCACCACGATGAACGGCAGGCGCTTCTTCGACAGGCGCGTCAGCGCCGCCGAGGTCTTGGCCATCTGCATCAGGGAGAACAGGGCTTCCTGCATGCGCGCGCCGCCCGAGGCGGTGAACACCACCAGCGCGCAGCGGTTCTGGATGGCCGCCTCGATGGCGCGAACGAACTTCTCGCCCACCACCGAGCCCATTGACCCGCCCATGAAGGCGAAGTTGAACGCCGCGGCGACCACCGGGACGCCGTCAGTGCGCCCACGCATGACTACCAGCGCGTCGCGCTCGCCGGTCTTCTTCTGGCTGGCGCTGATCCGGTCGCGGTACTTCTTCTGGTCGCGGAACTTGAGCATGTCCACCGGCGCGATCTCGGTGAACAGCTCCTCGCGCCCGCTCTCGTCAAGGAAGGCGTCCAGCCGCTCGCGTACGCCGATGCGCATGTGGTGACCGCACTTCGGGCAGACCTCGAGGTTGCGGCGCAGCTCCTCGCGGTAGAGCACGGCGTCACAGCCGTCGCACTTGACCCACAGGCCCTCCGGCACACCGCGCTTGCCGGTGCTCTCCGTCCGGATGCGTGATGGAATCAGTTTGTCCAGCCAGCTCATGCTCTAAATCTCTCGGAAATTGTCGTGAACCTGGCGCGCCCTCGGTCTGGATGCGCCCCCGTCCTCGTGAATCTCGTGTCAGTCTCCAGTGCGCGCCGTTTCGACGGCGCTACGCAGCTCGGCGAGAAAACCGCGCACGGTCTCCAGCACCGCGGCGTCCACCCCGCCCGCCGCACTGACCTGCTCGTGGATCAGGCGGACGATCGCGCTGCCGACGATCACGGCGTCGGCCACCCGGCCGACCCGGCCGGCCGTCGCCGCGTCACGGATGCCGAAACCGACACCCACCGGCAGGGCGCAGGCCTCGCGGACGCGCTCGACCTGGGATGCCAGCGCGTCGGTGTCCAGGTTGGCCGCACCGGTCACGCCCTTGAGCGAGACGTAGTAGACGAACCCCGAGCCCTTGCTGGCCACCTCGCGGGTGCGCCCGGCGCTGGTGGTCGGCGCGAGCAGGAAGATCGGGTCCATGCCCCGCTCGTCCATCGCCGCGGCCAGGTCGTCGGCCTCTTCCGGCGGCAGGTCGACGGTCAACACCCCGTCCACGCCGGCGGAGGCCGCCCTGTCGACGAAGGAGGCCACACCCATCGCCTCGATCGGGTTCTGGTAGCCCATCAGGACCACGGGTGTGTCGTTGTCACGACGGCGGAACTCCGCTACCAGGTCCATCACGCCGCGCAGGCCCAGGCCCGATTTCAGGGCCCGCTCGTGGGCAGCCTGGATCACCGGGCCATCGGCCATCGGATCGGAGAACGGCACGCCGACCTCGATCGCGTCCGCCCCACCCTCGACCATGGCATGCATCAGGGCGACGGTCGCCTCGGCGTCGGGGTCGCCGGCGGTGATGTAGGGAATCAGCGCGGCGCGGTTCTCGCCGTCGAGGCGCTCGAACAGCGAGGCCAGGCGGCTGCCGGATTGCTTGATCGTTTCGCTCACAGTTCGATCCCCTCGAGCTTGGCCACGGTGTTGATGTCCTTGTCGCCACGCCCCGACAGGTTGACCAGGATGCGCTGACCGCCCCGCGCCTCGGCCAGCAGGCGGGCATGCGCGACGGCATGGGCCGATTCGATCGCCGGGATGATGCCCTCGCAGCGCATCGTGTCGTGGAACGCGGCCATGGCCTGCTCGTCGGTGATCGCCGCGTAGTTCACGCGCCCGATGTCCTTGAGCCAGGAATGCTCCGGACCCACGCCCGGGTAGTCGAGCCCGGCGGAGATCGAGTGCGTGCCGATGATCTGGCCGTTCTCGTCTTCCATCAGGTAGGTACGGTTTCCGTGGAGCACGCCGGGTCGGCCGGCGGTCAGCGGCGCGGCGTGCCGCCCCGTCTCGACGCCTTCACCCCCGGCCTCCGACCCGTGCAGTTCGACGGACTCGTCCGCCAGGAACGGGTGGAAGATGCCTATGGCATTCGAGCCGCCACCAACGCAGGCGACCACCTGGTCGGGAAGCTCGCCGGTCTTCTCCAGCATCTGGGCGCGCGCCTCGCGGCCGATCACCGACTGGAAGTCGCGCACCATCAGCGGGTACGGGTGCGGGCCGGCCACCGTTCCGATGATGTAGAAGGTGTCGTCGACGTTGGTCACCCAGTCGCGCATCGCTTCATTCAGCGCGTCCTTGAGCGTGCGGGTGCCGGAATCCACCGGCACGACCTTCGCGCCCAGAAGGCGCATGCGAAAGACGTTCGGCGCCTGGCGCTGGATGTCGTCGGCGCCCATGTAGACCACGCACTCGATGCCCAGGCGGGCGGCGACGGTGGCCGTGGCCACGCCGTGCTGGCCGGCGCCAGTCTCGGCGATGATGCGGGTCTTGCCCATGCGCTTGGCGAGCAGCGCCTGACCCAGCGCGTTGTTGATCTTGTGCGCGCCGGTGTGGTTGAGATCCTCGCGCTTGAGCCAGATCTCCGCCCCGTAGAGCTCGGAGAGCCGCTTGGCGTGATAGAGCGCGGTGGGGCGACCGACGTAGTCGCGCAGGTCCGACTCGAACTCCTCGACGAAGCCGGGGTCGTTGCGGTATTTCTCGTAGGCGGCGGTGAGCTCCTCGATCGGCTCCATCAGCGTCTCGGCGACGTAACGGCCACCGTAATCGCCGAAGCGCCCGCGCTTGTCCGGGAAGCTCGCGTAATCCACCGCGGCGCCGATCGACTCGACGGTGGCCTTAGTGCTGGTTTCGGGCATGCCCTACCCCTCGGATGAATGCATGAATTTTGTCGGCCGACTTGATGCCCGGCGCCTCCTCGACCCCGCTGGAAACGTCCACGGCATAAGGTGAAAGCGTCTCCACCGCCTCGACGACGTTATCCGGTGACAGACCGCCCGCCAGTATCCAGGGACGGCGGTCGCGACCGTTGTCATGCGGCCACCGACTCCAGTCGAAGGTGTGCCCCGTTCCGCCGAGCCCGCTCACCGAATGGCTGTCGATCAGGAATCCACGCGCCGTGTGGTGTTCCTGCATGAGGCGCCGCCGGGATTCGTCGTCCAGATCGGCGCTGACCGCCTTGATGTAGGGCCGTCCGAATTGCCGGCAGAACCGGCCCGTTTCGCTGCCGTGGAACTGCAGTAGGTCGGGGCCGACCTGGTCGATCACCGTCTCGACCCAGTCCACCGTCGGGTCGGCGAACAGGGCCACTGTCTGAACGAACGCGGGCACCCGGGCGACCAGGTCTCTGGCGGCCTCGATCCGGATGAAACGCCGGCTGGCAGGCACGAAGATGAACCCCAGCGCGTCGGCCCCGGCGGCCACGGCGGTCTCAATGTCGGCCAGGCGGGTGATTCCGCAGATCTTGACCCGTGTACGACTGGTGTTCACCGCTGTGGCGATCCTCTCGAGAAGTGATGACGCGGGAAATGATGCAGGGCCGCGGATTCTAGCAGGATTCCCCCGCCCGCTCGACTCCAGCCCCTCCCTTGCGCGCGATCAGTCGGACTGCTCGAACAGCGGCCGGCGCGGTGCGGTGGGCAGACCGAACTCGGCCGGATATTCCACGCCCGTCAGATACAGACCATCGGCCGGCGCGGTAATTCCCGCCGCCTCGCGCCGGCAGGCGGCCAGGGCCTCGTCGATCCAGCCCACCGGTTGCTCCCCCGCCCCGACGGCGAACAGGCTGCCGACGATGTTGCGCACCATGTGGTGCAGGAAGGCATTCGCCCGCACGTCGATGAACAGGTAGTCGCCGCTACGAGTGATCTCGATACGCTCGACCCGGCGCACGGGCGAATGCGCCTGGCAATCCTTGCCACGGAAGCTGGAGAAGTCATGCTCGCCAAGCAGCCGGTCGGCGGCATACTGCATGAGCGCCTCGTCGAGGGGGCGGTACCACCAGCTCAATCGTCCCGCGGCGATCGCCGGTCGGGTGGAGCGATTGACCAGACAATAGCGGTATTCGCGCGCCGTCGCCGAAAAACGGGCATGGAAGCCCTCGTCGACCTCGCACACCCACAGGGTCGTGATGTCGCGCGGCAGATGCTGCATGGTGCCCATCTGCCAGCCGTAGAGGGGGCGCTCGACATCCACGTCGAAGTGAATCACCTGGCCGGTGGCGTGCACCCCCCGGTCGGTACGCCCGGCACAAACCACCTCGACCGGACCGTCGGCGACGCGGCCGATCGCCCGCTCGACGCGCTCCTGGACCGAGTCGCTGTGCGACTGGCGCTGCCAGCCGTGATAGCGCCCGCCGTCGTACTCAATCCCCATCGCCAGTCGCATGTCGCCCTCCCCCGGTTGCAATCCAATCGTGCCCGATCCGCAAAGCTCGGATCCACGGCCGGGCCGCGGGATGATACCGGCTACACCGACGCTCGCCACGTTAAGAAAAGGTCTGCACGAACGAGTGGCATGACACCAGGGAAGGTCTGCACGAA
>CAYUAO010000011.1:0-1488 GCA_964442775.1 uncultured Halothiobacillus sp.
ACGCAGCAAAGCCGTCCCTCGACGGGCAACGAGCCCGCCTTCGGTCCGGCGCCGGGAGAAGCGAACAAACCCGCGAGCCAGAGATGCCATCGAATCGTGCCGGGTTACCCATGAACCACCCGAGGAATCACCATGAAAATCCGTTCATTCGTCCCGGCCGCCTGGCTGCCGCTGTTGGCTGCGCTGTCCCTCGCCGCCCCCGTGCAGGCCGCGGACTCCGACAAGATCGAAAGGGTAGGCGGCAACACGCTGGCCGAGGAACACCTCGTGCTGCAGATCACGGAAAGCGATCTACAGCGTCAGAACCTGGTGCTGAACGTGGCCAGCAACGTCATGAAGGCCCGCGGCGGACCGGACCAGATCGACGTCGAGGTGGTCGCCTTCGGTCCGGGCATCAGCATGCTGTTCGCCGACAACGTGCACGCCCAGCGCATCGAGTCCATGGCCCAGTCGGGCGTGCGCTTCTCCGCCTGCGAGAACTCCCTCGCAAACGCGACGAAAAAGCTCGAGCGTGAGCCGAAAATGAATCCGGCGGCCGAACCGGTCGAAGCCGGTATCGCCCGCATCCTCGATCTCGTGGACGCCGGTTACGTGCTCGTTCGCCCCTGAAGGCCCGAGGCACGGCGGCCAGCGGACCATCGATGGCAACGGTCCAGCACCGCCCACCCTGCACGGTGCCGTCACAGGGCGTATGATCGGCCTGTCTTCCCATTTACCGACAGGCCGCTCCCCGTGTCCGACCTCGACGAAATCTCGCCCGATCAGGCCCTGCTCGATCAGCTCGGCCGTCACGCCACCGTGACCGATGCCCGGCGCAGCCAGCTCGAGCACGTATTGCGCTGCAGCCCCTTCATCCAGCAAAGCCTCGCCGCCGAACCGGACATCCTCGAGTACGTGCTCGCCGGCTGCGCGGATGCCGTTGTCGCCGACGGGCTCGCCGAACGCTTCGACAGGCTCAGCGGCACGCCCGACGAACGCCTTGCGTTGGAACCCACAGCCTTCGGTCGGGAACTGCGTCGGCTGCGCCGTCGCGAGATGATCCTGATCGCCTGGCGCGATCTCAACGGCATCGACGACACCGATGCGACGCTGCGGTCCCTGTCGAATCTCGCCGACTTCTGCGTCGCCGAGGCCCTGACCTACCACGAGCACCACCTCCAGGCCCGCTTCGGCATACCGCGCGGCCCGGGCGGGGAGGCGGTCGGCCTGGTGGTCATCGGCATGGGCAAGCTCGGCGGCGAGGAACTCAACTATTCCTCCGACATCGACCTCATCTTCGCCTACGCCGAGGAGGGCGAAACCGATGGCGGCAAGACCATCAGCAACGCCGAGTACTTCATCCGGCTCGGCCAGCGCCTGATCCGCTCGCTCGACGAGAAGACCGGCCACGGCTTCGTCTTCCGGGTCGACATGCGTCTGCGTCCCAATGGCGACGAGGGTCCCCTGGCGATGAGCTTCGACGGCCTGGAGATCTACTACGCCACGCGG
>CAYUAO010000011.1:1498-28340 GCA_964442775.1 uncultured Halothiobacillus sp.
AAGGCCCGCGTGATCGCCGGCGACCAGCAGGCCGGACGCGAACTGATGGACATGCTCCGTCCGTTCGTCTTCCGTCGCTACCTCGACTTCGGCGCGTTCAGTCAGCTGCGCGAGATGAAGCGCATGATCGAGCGCGAGATGACCGACGCGGCCATGCACAACAACATCAAGCTCGGTCCCGGCGGGATCCGCGAGATCGAGTTCATCGGCCAGTTGTTCCAGCTGCTGCGCGGCGGGCGCGAACCGGCTCTGCAGGGCCGACGGCTGATTCCGGTGCTCACGATCCTCGAGGGCATGGGCGAGCTCGATCACGACACCGTCGCCGACCTGACCGCCGGCTACGATTTCCTCCGGCGGACCGAGAACCGCCTGCAGATGCTCTACGACCACCAGACCCAGACCCTGCCGGACAACAAGTTCGACCAGTTGCGGCTGGCGATCGCGATGGGCTTCGACGACTGGGGGGCGTTCCTGTACGCGCTCGACCAGCATCGTGACCGCATCCACGAGCATTTCTCGGAAACCCTGCGCCTTCCCAGCGACGGAGAGGAGAGCGAGGATCCGCTCGACCGGGTCTGGAACGGACTGGGGGACGTGGCCGACCGGGTCGCAATACTCGAACGGCTCGGTTTCGAGGAGGCTTCGACCCTGGAACGCCATCTCTCGTCGTGGCGCGATACCCAGGGTCCGGCGATCAGCGGCACCGTCGCCCAGCGACTCGACGAGCTGATGCCCGACCTGTTGCGCGACATCAGCACATACCAGGGCCAGGTCGCCATCCTCGACCGGATGCTCGATCTGCTCGCCGCCATCCTGGGCCGGTCGGTCTACGTAGCGCTGCTGATCGAGCAACCGCAGGCCCGCCGCCAACTTGTCCGGCTGGTTCACGGCAGCCCGTGGATCGCCTCGCTGTTGACCCAGCACCCGATCCTGCTCGACGAGCTCATCGACCCCGAAACCCTGTACGCCCCGCCGGACAAGACCGAGCTGGCCCGGGAACTCGGCGAGCTGCTCGGCAAGTGTCCGGACGACGAGGAACGCAGTCTCGACGAGCTGCGACGCTTCAAGCAGCTCGCGACTCTGCGGGTGGCCGCCGCCGACGTGGTCGGCGCTCTGCCGGTCATGCGGGTCTCCGATCAGCTCACCTGGATCGCCGAAGTCATCCTGGAAGCGGTTCATGATCGCGCACGGAACCAGCTTCAAGCGCGTCACGGCGAACCGCGGGCCGTTAACGACGCCGGAGAGACCTTCACCCCCGGCCTGGCGATCATCGGTTACGGCAAGCTCGGCGGAATCGAACTCGGTTACGGCTCGGATCTGGACCTGGTATTCCTGCACGATTCCACCGACCGCGAGGCGGTGACCGACGGCGAGAAATCGATCGACAACAGTCTCTACTTCGCCCGCCTGGCGCAGAAGATCACCCACACGCTGAGCATTCGCACGCCCGCCGGCGTGCTCTACGAGGTCGACACGCGCCTGCGCCCGGACGGCGTCGGCGGGCTGCTGGTCTCCTCGGTGAACGCCTTCGCCCAGTACCAGGCCGAGCACGCCTGGGTCTGGGAGATCCAGGCGATGTGCCGCGCGCGCTATGTCGCGGGCATCTCCTCGGTAGGCGAGACCTTTGCCGAGATTCGCCAGCGCACGCTGACCAAGCCGCGGGACCCCGACGAGTTGCGCGAGGCGGTCGTCGGCATGCGCGAGAAGATGCGCTCGAACCAGCCCCGGACCCCGGAGGGGCTGTTCCACCTCAAGCGCGACGTGGGCGGCATCACCGACATCGAATTCCTGGTGCAGTACCTGTTGCTGCGCCACGCCGCCGAGCATCCCAAGGTACTCGAGTTCACGGACAACATACGGCAGCTCGAGTCACTCAGGCGTGCCAGCGTGATCGACGCCGAGGCCTGCGAGGCCCTGATCCAGGCCTACCGTACCCTGCGCGACGCCGGACACCGCCAGGCCCTGATGGGCAGCCGTTCCGTGGTAGAAGCCCATGAGATCAGGAACGAACGCCAGGTGGTCATCGAGCAGTGGCGCGCCCTTGTCGGCTGTCTGCCTCCCGGCGCGGACGGCGAGCAGGTGTGATTCCTGCACGATTGCCATTCCGCTCTGCGCGCCTTTGATCACCGGACCCGGGGGCATCAACTTCGCGGCGCACCGTAGTCAAGTTCCAGGACCACCGGCGCGTGGTCGGAAGGGCGTTCCCAGCGGCGTGGTTCGACGTCGATGCAGCAGGCACGCACCCGTTCTCGCAGGGCCTCGCTGACCAGTATCAGGTCGATCCGCAGCCCGCGGTTGCGGCGGAAGTTCGCCTGGCGATAATCCCACCAGGAAAAGGTCATCTCCGGCTGGTCGAACAGGCGAAAGGCATCGATCAGCCCCGTTTCCAGAATCCGGTCCAGGGCATCGCGTTCGGGCGTGGAGCAGAGAATACGCTCCTTCCAGGCCTCGGGGTCGTGCACATCGGCATCGCTCGGCGCGATATTGAAATCACCCACCACCACGCGCTTGTCGTAACGTCCGGCCTCTTCGGCCAGCCACCTGGTCAATGCCTCCAGCCAGGAGAGCTTGTAGGCGTACTTTTCCGAGCCGACCGCCTCGCCGTTGACCACATACAGGTTGATCACCCGCATTTCGCCGAAGGTCGCGGCGATCACGCGCCGCTGCGGATCCTCGAATCCGGGAATGTCGCTGACGATATCGGTCGGTTCGGGCCAATGGGAGGGATAGAGCCAGGCCACGCCGTTGTATGTCTTCTGACCGTTGGCGATCACCCGATAGCCGGCCGCCTCGATGCTGTCGCGATCGATCGCCTCGTCGAGTTGCTTGAGTTCCTGCAGGCCGAGCAGGGTGGCGGGTTGTTCGGCAAGCCACTGGAGGACCTGCGGCTGACGAACCTTGAGGGAATTGACGTTCCAGCTGGCGATATTCATGAGATCTGCCTCGAGCGAAGGGGACTGGTCATTTTCGCAAAAAACGCGGTCGAACCGCGGCCGGTCCGGGTGCGCAAGAACCCTACAGCATGAGGTCGTATTCGATCGAGGCGGGTTTTTCGCTAGAACGGCGCCCGGATATCGATCGCGAGCAGCCAGATCGCGAACAGGACCAGGGCCGCGGCCGTGAAGCCCCCCGCCCGGAAGGTCTTGCGCCGCACCAGGGTCTCCTGCGGGACACCGGAAATGATGAAGGGCTCGCCGTTTCCGGGACGGTGCAGGAGATGCACGGTATTGCTGCCCGTCGCGAGCTCGCGCTCGGCCTCGCTGACCTCCTTTCGCGCCTGCGCCCGGGCCAGGCGCATGGCCCAGTCCCACTCGCGAGGCGAGATCTCGCCGTCACCATCGAGATCGAACCGGGCCATGGCCTCGTCGTCACGCTTCCACTCCCGCAGGAGTGCCTGGCGGCGATGCTCGACCGCCGCGTGCGCCGACGCCCCCGCGTTCCGATGCCCGCGGGTTTCCAGCCAGCCGAGCACGTAGATGTGCTGCTCGGGCAGAAGCAGGCGCTCGGTATAGCGATAGGGCCTGTCGAACAGACCGAGGCTCGAACCGCCTGGCCAGTCGTGACGGGAACCGCGCTCACGCCAGCGTCGATGGCAATGCGGGATCACCCGGGCGTCGCCCGGATCGACGAACGCCTCGCCGGTATCGTCGTCGAGCCGGAACAGGGCGTCGCTCTTGCGTCGTTCGACGGTGACCCACGTCCGGTTCTTGCCACTCGATTCGAGTCGCTCGATCTTCATGTCGAACCACAGGCAGGGGGTGAAGGTCAGTGGCGAATAGAGCGGTTGCTCCTCGATCGCCCGACCGACGCCCTCGATCTCGTTGAATCCCTGTGCCGCCGAACGCAATCGGGCGGTGGGCGTCTGCGCGATGACGCGCGCCACGGCGAGCGTGCGAAACCCGAGAAACAGGCAGACGGAAATCACCAACGGCAACCCGGCCCAGACCAGGAAGTAGAACCCCGGATCGAGCCCGGACACCCAGTCGGCGAAGAAATCCGGCATCGGACCGGCGGAATCAGTCGAACAGGGCCTTCACGTCGACGTCTTCGGTGGTCTTGCGGTCGAACTCGAGCAGTCGGAAGGCGCGGAAGCCGAACAGCTGGGCCACCAGGACGTCCGGAAACTGCTCGATGCGGATATTGTTGGTGTTCACCGCGGCGTTGTAGAACTCGCGCCGGTCGGCGATCTCGTTCTCCAGGCCGCTGATCCGCTGCTGGAGATGCTGGAAGGTCTCGTTGGCCTTGAGTTCGGGGTAGGCCTCGGCCACCGCGAAGAGGTTGCCAAGCCCGAGACGCAAGCTCTGCTCGGCACCCCCCAGCGCGGCGACGTCCCCTCGCTGCTGCGCGTCGTTGACCGCCGCGCGCGCCTCCATGACCCGCTCGAGGGTATCGCGCTCGTAGTGCATGTACTGCCGGGCGGTCTCGACCAGCTTGGGCAGCTCGTCGTGGCGTTGACGCAGCAGTACATCGATGTTCGACCAGGACTGCGAGACGTTATGCTTCAGGCGTACCAGGCCGTTGTAGATGATGATCCCCCAGATCAGGATCAGCACCAGCAGGAACACGATGATCGACAGCGCGATGCCCATGGTTCGAACGCCTCCGTGGCTTCCCCGACGCAACGGGGCTTATTGACTGGTGTCGTGACGTCTACACGTCAATATTGGACGCCGACAGCGCGAATTTCTCGATAAAATCGCGGCGCGGCTCGACCAGGTCGCCCATCAGGACGGTAAACACCGAGTCGGCGGCCACGGCATCCTCGATCCGTACCTGCAGCAGGCGACGGGTATCCGGATTCATGGTGGTTTCCCACAGCTGGTCGGGATTCATTTCACCCAGGCCCTTGTAGCGCTGCACCGCGAGCCCGCGTCGCCCCTCGGCCATCAGCCAGTCGATCGCCTGCTCGAAGCGCTCGATCGCCTGGCGACGCTCGCCACGGACCACCTCGGCGCCCTCGCTGATCAACCCGTCGAGCCGTTCGCCGAGATCACCCAGCAGGCGATACTCGTTGCCACTGAAGAAGGCCGCCGGGATGGTCGTTTCATGTGAAACACCATGCTGGCTGCGCTCGATGCGGAAGACATGACCGTGCTCGCCTTCCTCCATGGCCACGCCGTACTCCACGCCGGCATCGGCGATCGCGTTGAGCATGCCGTTGAAGTGCCCCAGCCAGCCGGCCAGGCGTGACTCGTCGTCCATCATCGACGGATCGAGGCGACCGATCTGCATCAACGCCTTGAGGGCATTGATGTCAAAGCGGTTGGCCATGCGCTCGATCATCGCCTGCGCGGAGAGGTATTCGCGAGCCAGCGACTCGAGACCCGGGCCGGTGATCGGCGGCGTATTCTCGCCCAGCTCAAGGCGCGCCCCGTCAACCGCCTGCTGCAGGAGGTACTGGTTCAGGGCCAGGTCGTCCTTGAGGTATTGCTCCTGCTTGCCCTTCTTGACCTTGTACAGCGGCGGCTGGGCGATGTAGACGTGGCCGCGCTCGACCAGCTCGCGCATCTGGCGGTAGAAGAACGTCAGCAGCAACGTGCGGATGTGACTGCCGTCGACGTCCGCATCGGTCATGATGATGATGCGGTGGTAGCGCAGCTTGTCCGGGTTGAAGTCCTCCCGGCCGATGCCGCAACCCAGCGCCGTGATCAGGGTACCCACCTCGGCGGACGACAGCATCTTGTCGAAGCGCGCCTTCTCCACGTTGAGGATCTTGCCTTTCAGCGGCAGGATCGCCTGCGTGCGCCGGTCGCGGCCCTGCTTGGCCGAACCGCCCGCGGAGTCGCCCTCCACCAGATACAGCTCGGAGAGCGCCGGGTCCTTTTCCTGGCAGTCGGCCAGCTTGCCGGGCAGCCCGGCAATGTCGAGCGCCCCCTTGCGGCGGGTCATCTCGCGGGCGCGGCGGGCGGCCTCGCGGGCGCGGGCCGCCTCGATGATTTTCGAGGTGATCGCCTCGGCATCGGCCGGGTTTTCCTCGAGGAAATCGGCCAGGTGCTCGGCGGTCATCGACTCGACGGCGGTCTTGACCTCGGAGGAGACAAGCTTTTCCTTGGTCTGCGAGGAGAACTTCGGATCGGGCACCTTGACCGAGATCACCGCCACCAGGCCCTCGCGCCAGTCCTCGCCGGTGGTGCTGACCTTGGCCTTCTTGAGGATCCCGTTGCGATCCATGTAATCGTTGAGTGTGCGCGTCAACGCGGTGCGAAAGCCGGTCAGGTGGGTGCCGCCGTCACGCTGCGGGATGTTGTTCGTGTAGCAGAACAGGTTTTCCTGGTAAGCGTCGTTCCACTGCAGGGCGAGCTCGATGCCCACCTCGTCGCGATCGCCCGAGAGATAGATCACGTTCTTGTGGATCGGCGTCTTGTCCTTGTTCAGGTGCTCGACGAACGCGCGGATGCCGCCCTCGTAGTAGAACGTGTCCGAGCGGCCGCTCTGCTCCTCGGAGAGCGAGATGTACACGCCGGAGTTGAGGAAGGACAGCTCACGCAGCCGCTTGGCCAGGATGTCGTAGTGGAAAGTGACGTCGGTGAAGATCGTCTGGCTGGGCAGGAAACGGATCTGGGTGCCGGAACGCTCGGTCGGGCCGGCGTCCTTGAGCGGGTACTGCGGCTCGCCCAGGTGGTATTCCTGCACCCAGCGTCGCCCGCCGCGCCAGATGGTCAGGTCCAGCCGGTCGGAGAGCGCGTTTACCACCGAGACGCCCACGCCGTGCAGGCCGCCGGAGACCTTGTAGCTGTTCTGGTCGAACTTACCGCCGGCGTGCAGCACGGTCATGATGACCTCGGCGGCCGATCGCCCCTCCTCCTCGTGCAACTCCGTGGGGATGCCGCGGCCGTCGTCGGTGACCGACACCGAACCATCGGCGTGGATGACCACCTCGATCTTCGAGCAGTGACCCGCGAGCGATTCGTCCACCGCGTTATCGACCACCTCGAACACCATGTGGTGCAGGCCGGTGCCGTCGTCGGTGTCGCCGATGTACATGCCGGGGCGCTTGCGTACCGCGTCGAGCCCCTTGAGGACCTTGATGCTGCTGGAATCGTAAATATTGTCGGCGCTCATGTAGCTCTTGTCCCTTCCTGTCGCAGCGGTCCCGTCGGCGGCGCTTGCCGAAGTGGACCGGTCCACCGGGAGATCGGCCGGCCGGCAAATCCACCCCGGTTGTTCCGACGGTGTTTCAAAACCTTGTGATCATACCATTTCCCGCACCCGCCCGTCCGCAACGGCAAAGCGGGCCTGGATCTCGCCCTCGCCGTCGATCGCGTCGGCGGCAATCACGCTGACGAACGCCTGGTGACCACTCTGGCCCAGGTAGTCGAGTACCCGACGGCGATTGTCCGCGTCCAGTTCCGAAGCCAGATCGTCGAAAAGCACCACGGCCGGTTCGCCGCGCACCTCGGCCCAGAGATCGAGCACCGCCAGGTGCAAGAGGACCACCAGCATCTTGATCTGCCCACGAGAAGCCACCTGGCGCGCCTCGTGGTCGTCGAGGGAAATCTTCAAATCCGCGCGATGGGGACCGAAAAGGCTGGCCTGCTGATCGCGCTCCCGCTCGCCGCCCTGGTGGATGGCCTCTTCGAGATCGAGGTCCTGGCGGTAACCCGGCAAATAGCGAAGCGACAGGTTGTGGCCGGGGAGCATGCGCTCGAGCAGCGAGGAGACGCGCCGATTGAGTTCCCCGAGGATCGCGCGCCGACTTGCCTCCAGCCGTTCCGCGGTATCGAGGTAGAGACGCTCCCAGGCTGATTCGCGTCTTCCCCGTCGCAACAGGGCATTGCGCTGCTTGAGTGCGCGCTGGAACGCGCGGTGCTGGTCGTGAAAGTCGGACTGGGCGTAGAAACCGACCCGGTCGAGAAAACGACGGCGATGATCGGGCGAACCAAGAACGAGATCGTCGGATTGCGGATGCAGCGCGAGTACTGGCAGCAACCGAGCCAACTCGCTCAGCCGCGGGACATTCTCCTGGTCGACACGCAGCAGCATACTGCGCCGATCACGTTGCAGGGCCAGTCGATGACGACCGGACCGGGCCTGGACATCGGCACGCAAGAGGAGGTCGTCGACGCCGTGGCATATGAGTTCATTGGCGTTGTTACCTCGAAACGACCGACCAAGGCTCAAGGTGTGAATCGCTTCGAGCAGGCTGGTCTTGCCGGCGCCATTGACCCCGTGGATCAAGTTGATGCCGGTAGCCGGTTCGAGATCGACGAGTTCGAGGTTGCGGAATCGCTCGACGTGCAGTGTTGCCAGTCGCGTCACGTGAACCCGCTTAGATCTTCATCGGCATGAGGACGTAGCGGGTCCGGATGGCGTCCTCGTCGGTCGGCAGGATCAGTGCGCTGGATTCCGGTGTCTCGAAGTCCATACGCACCTGCATGTCGTCGACGTGCGAGAGGATGGCGAGCATATAACTGATATTGAAGGCGATTTTCAGGTCATCGCCCTGGTAGTGCACCGGGATTTCCTCGCGAGAGGATTCCTGGTCGCTGTTGATTGCTTCGATGGCGAGTCGGTCGGACTGCAGATGGTAGTGGGCACCGGCGAACCGGTCGGTGTTCAGCACCGCTGCGCGTTGCAACACCTGCTTGAGGGTTTCCCGATCGACGTGGACCTGCTTGCTGTTGTTCTTCGGGATGACGCGCTCGTAGTCGGGAAAGCGACCGTCGATCAGCTTGCTGACCATGCGCTGCCGGGGGAGCTTGAGTTCGATCTGCTGCGTGCTCACCAGCAGTTCCACCGGCGAATCGTCATCGCGGTCGAGTGCTCGCATCAACTCCATCACCATCTTGCGCGGCACGATGATGCGCAGTGTTTCGGCGATCGACTGTTCGCTGTCGGTCTCGGCGAGTGCCAGTCGGTGACCGTCGGTCGCCACGCAGCGGATACGTTCCGAGCTCACCTCGAACAACAGGCCGTTGAGAAAGTATCGCACGTCCTGCTGGGCCATGGAGAACTGGGTTTTCTCCAGCATCGCCCGCAGGCGATCCTGGGCCAGCACAAGCCGATGTTCTTCGGTGGTCGCCTCCATGCGCGGGTATTCGTCGGCAGGCAGGCAACCGAGCCGGAACACGCTGTGACCGGCCTGGACGATGACGAAGCCGTCTTCCTGGCGGATACCGATCTGCGATTCGGCGGGAATGGCGCGAATGATGTCGTGCAGCTTGCGAGCGTTGACCGTCGTGCGACCCGGTTGGGCGATATCCGCCAGGCATTCGCTTTCCAGCTGTATCTCGAGATCGGTGCCGGTTAGCCCGAGCCGTTCGTCCTCGGCCTCGAGCAACAGGTTTCCGAGAATGGGCATGGTCTGGCGTTTTTCCACGCCACCGATTACCCGGTTGATGGCGTCGAGGAGGTCCGGTCGGCTGACGGTCAGTTGCATGGCTGGCGATCCCTCTAATCAATAACAGATGTTTTTGTTCTGTTGATGATGATGAATGTGATGTGTTCGATTTTCTTTGGATAAGTGTTGAAAATTCACTTTTATCACCTGCTTATCGTACTTTACAGGTTGGCTCGATTCCGTGGGACGCCCTGTGAATGGATTGGGACGATTTGTGGAAAACTCGTTTTGCGCCGATTCATCCACACCTTTCGCAGCACCTGTCCTGTCTTCGTGCCCCGCTTGTCCCCAGGCAGCAGTATTCATACATTGAGGGTATGCCGCAGCAGGTTGTAGTCGTCGTTTATCTTGCCGTCGGTCTCGCGGAGTTCCTCGATCTTGCGCACCGCATGCAGCACGGTGGTGTGGTCCCGGCCACCGAAGGACTCGCCGATCTCGGGCAACGAATGGTTGGTCAACTCCTTGGCCAGGGCCATGGCCAGTTGCCGCGGTCGGGCGATCGAGCGGGTCCGCCGCGCCCCGGTCAGGTCCTGGATCTTGATGTTGTAGTACTTGGCGACCGTGCGCTGGATGTTGTCGAGCGTGATCATCTTGGCGTGCGCCGAGATCATGTCCTTGAGCGCGTCCTTGGTCGACTCGATGGTGATCGGCCGCTTTGAGAACTGCGTGGTCACGATCACTCGGCGCAGCGCGCCCTCGAGCTCGCGGATGTTGGCCTGGATGCGGCGGGCGATGAAGAACGCCACGTCGGAGTCGAGATCGATGCCGGATTGCTCGGCCTTGCTGTGCAGGATTGCCACGCGGGTTTCCATGTCGGGCGGTTCGACCGCGACGGTCAGCCCCCAGCCGAAGCGCGATTTCAAGCGTTCCTCTAGCCCTTCGATCTCCTTCGGGTAGCGGTCGCAGGTCATCACGATCTGCTTGCCCTGCTCGATCAGCGCGTTGAAGGTGTGGAAGAACTCCTCCTGGCTGCGCGGCTTGGTGGCGAAGAACTGGATGTCGTCGATCAGCAGCGCGTCGATGCCGCGGTAGAAGTTCTTGAACTGCTCGGTGTTGTTGTTGCGGATCGCGGTGATCATTTCCTGCACGTAGCGCTCGCTGTGCAGGTAGATCACGCGCTTGTCACCTTGCTGCTCGATGATCTGGTTGCCGACGGCGTGCATCAGGTGGGTCTTGCCCAGGCCCACGCCGCCGTAGATCAGTAGCGGGTTGTAGCTGGCCCCGGCGTTGGCGGCGACTTGTTGGGAGGCCGCGCAGGCCAGCTGGTTGGACTTGCCCTGGACGAAGGTCTCGAAGGTGAAACCGCGGTTGAGGTTGTGGGAAAATCCGTCGTCCGCGGTGTCGCCCGGCTCGACCGGTTCGGGTTCGATCGGTCGGGGTGCTGGTCGCCGGGCCGAGGCGGGAGCCGGGTTGTCGCCGCGGGGCGCGCCGGAAGGAGCCGTTTGCCTGACTCGTTCGCGTCCGGCTTCGCCGATACGCAACGACACGTCGAGTTCGGGCCGACCGGAAATCTCGCGCGCATGGAGCCGTATCCGCTCGAGCAGTTTCTGATTGATCCAGTCGAAGGCGAAGCGATTGGGCGCCCACAGCAGCCACTGGTCGTCGCTGACCGATTCGGCCTGCAACGGGAATATCCACATGGTCAGCTGATCGTTCGGCAACTCCTGGGCCAGACGATCGATGCATTGTTGCCACATCGGGAATTGCTGCATGGCGACGGTCGTTCTCCACCGGTTCGGGAAGCTGCGCATGATAACATCCAGCCCCGGTCGATCGACATCTTATCCACAACATGCGAACCGGTCGCCGAGGGTGCGCCGGGACGTGGTCCGGCAGGCGGGAGCGGGGTTGCCGGAGCGGCATCCGGGCCCGGCCCGGCGCCTGTTGGCGACGTCGCTCTTGACAGCAGCCCCCGGTCTGTCAGAGTATTCGGCCCCTTTTTCAAGCGGATACGGGCATCGCTGCATGGCCGTGTCGGCTTAGCCGTTGTCATCTGAAAACTATCCGGTAGATCGTCATGAAAAGAACATTCCAGCCGAGCAACCTGCGCCGCAAGCGGACCCACGGTTTTCGTGCCCGCATGAAGACCCGTGGTGGTCGCGCCATCATCAACGCCCGTCGCGCCAAGGGCCGCAAGCGGCTTTCCGCCTGAGGCGGATGACCCCGGCAATGCCCGAGGTCCTATCCCCCGGGGCCGAGCGCAGGGAACCGGCTGTCGTTCGTGGCGGCCGGTTCCCACGTTCGGCGCGGCTGCTCTCCGGGCGTGATTACCAGCGAGTGATGCGTGGTGGCAAACGCGTGCATACCGCCAATCTGATGCTGGCGTTGCGCGTCAATCCGGAAGGAGAGCCGCGCCTCGGCCTCGCCGTCAGTCGCAAGCGGGTGCGTCTTGCCCACGAGCGCAACCGGATCAAGCGCGTCGCCCGCGAGCACTTTCGCCTCGAGCGTTTCGAATTGCCGGGCATGGATGTCGTCGTGCTGGCGAAACCGGGCGCCGATACCCTTTCCCTGCCGGAGCTGCACCGCCAGATGCGCCAGGCACTCGACAAGGCGAGCCGGAAATGCGCCGCCTCTTGATCGGACTGGTCAAGGGTTATCGCCTTTTCGTCAGTCCGATGCTGCCGCCGTCGTGCCGTTTCTACCCGACGTGTTCCGAGTACGCGGTCGAGGCCCTGTCCCGGCACGGCGCGATCAAGGGCGGCTGGTTGACGCTGCGTCGGCTGGGACGCTGTCACCCCTTCTGTGCCGGGGGCGTCGATCCGGTGCCCGGGACCGACAGCCAAACGGGTTGTCGAGCCTCGGGCTGTCGAACCTGTGACGCCGAGCCCTCCGACCCCCGAGCCGATGGCCCCGAGGGGCCCCATGCCGTTCAATCGCGAGACTGAAAGACTCCCATGGAACAACGCCGCCTGATTCTGATCATCGCCCTGGGTTTCGTCCTGATCCTGCTCTGGCAGGCCTGGCTGGAAGACAGTCAGCCCGCGGGTGATCGCAGCAACGCCGGTCAGACGACCGAACAGGCGGCGGACGGCGGCGAGCGGAAAGCCGACGACCTCCCCACCTCCGGGGGGCCGTCCTCTGGAGATGACATGCCGTCGGCCGCGGGCCGCGAGGGCGATGACGATTCCTCGGCGGCGGACCGGGTTCGTGTCGAGACGGATGTCCTCTCGCTCGAGATCGACCCCAGGGGGGGCGTGATCCGCCAGGCCGACCTGCTCGACTACCCGGTCGAACTCGATCGGCCCGACGAGTCGGTGCGGTTGCTGCAGGACAGCAGCGGATTCACCTACGTGGCCCAGTCGGGGCTGATCGGCGCGAAGAACGCCCCGGCACCCGACCATCACGCCGATTTTTCCGTCGAGGAGCCCGAGTACCGTCTCGCCGAGGGCGAGTCCGTGCTCGAGGTGCCGATGACCTGGGAAAAGGACGGCATCCGGGTCACGAAGACCTATCTCTTCAAGCGCGGTTCCTACGCGGTCGACCTGCGCTACGAGGTGGAGAACACCACCGACGCCGAATGGCGCGGCCAGCAGTACCGGCAACTCACCCGGTCGGGCTCCACCCCCGGCATGCAGCTGATGTACACCTATACCGGCGGCGTCTACGCCGGCACGCCTCCCGGCGGCGGCGATCGACTCAACTACGAGAAGATCGATTTCGAGGAGATGGGCAAGGTCAAGCTGCAGAAGGACCTGGAAGATGGCTGGGCGGCCATCATCCAGCATTACTTCATGAGCGCCTGGGTGCCGTCGAATCCCGAGCAGGTCAACCAGTACTACAGCCTGAAGAGCCAGAAGGACGGCTTTACCGTATACAGCCTGGGGCTGATGTCCCCGGTCGCGGCGGTCGCGCCACAGTCCACCGAGACTTTCGAGTCGATCCTCTACGTCGGCCCGAAGATCCAGTCGAACCTCGATCCGCTGGCCACGGGGCTCCATCTCGCGGTCGACTTCGGCATTCTGACCTTCATCTCCGAGCCGATTTTCTGGCTGCTCGAGCAGTTCCACGACTGGGTCGGCAACTGGGGCTGGGCGATCGTGATGGTCACGCTGGTGATCAAGCTCCTGTTCCTGTGGCCGTCGGCGGTCAGCTACCGTTCGATGGCCCGGATGCGGGCAGTGACGCCCAAGATGCAGGCGTTGAAGGAGCGTTTCGGCGACGACAAGCAGCGCCTCTCCCAAGAGATGATGAAGCTCTACCAGAAGGAGAAGATCAATCCGCTCGGCGGCTGCCTGCCGATCCTGATCCAGATCCCGGTATTCATCGCCCTGTACTGGGTGCTGGTCGAGTCGGTCGAGTTGCGCCAGGCGCCGTGGATCCTGTGGATCGAGGATCTCACGCAGAAGGACCCGTACTTCATCCTGCCGCTGCTGATGGGTGCCTCGATGTTCCTGCAGCAGAAGCTCAACCCGGCGCCGGTCGACCCGATGCAGAAGAAGATCTTCCAGTGGCTGCCGGTGATCTTCACGGTCTTCTTCGCTTTCTTCCCGGCGGGTCTGGTGCTGTACTGGTTCGTCAACAACCTGCTCTCGATCGTCCAGCAGTCGATCATCACCCGACGGGTGGAGAAGCAGATGGCGGCCCGCAAGGGGACCAGCTGACCGGCGCGCTGTTTCCCGTGAAACGCTCTCGGTCGGACACTGTCGTTCGGGTCGTGACGTGAGCATCGAGCCGGTCGAAACCATCTGCGCGGTGGCTACCGCCGCCGGTCGTGCCGGGGTTGGCGTGGTGCGTTTGTCCGGGCCGCAATCCCTGGAGATCATCCGGGCGCTGAGCGGGGTCGAGCCTCGCCCGCGCCATGCCCACTACGTCACCTTGAAGCGCCCCAATGGCGACGAGGTGATCGACGACGGCATCCTGCTGTATTTTCCCGGGCCGCATTCCTACACCGGCGAGGACGTCGTCGAGTGGCAGGGTCATGGCAACCCGGTGCTCCTGGATGCCGCGGTCGAGGCGATGACCGCCCGTGGCGCGCGGCTGGCCCGGCCCGGCGAGTTCACCGAGCGCGCCTTCCTCAACGGGCGGATGGATCTCGCGCAGGCCGAGGCGGTCGCCGACCTGATCGAAGCCGGTTCCACGCAGGCGGCCACCGCCGCCCGCCGCTCGCTGACCGGGGCGTTCTCGCGCCGCGTGGACGCCTTCGTCGAGCACCTGATCGAACTGCGCATGTACATCGAGGCGGCCCTCGATTTCCCCGAGGAGGAAATCGACTTTCTGTCGGACACGCGGTTGCACGACCGGTTGACCGCCCTACGCCAGGAGCTCGCCGACCTGCTGGCCCGCACCGGGGAAGGGGTGCGCCTGCGGGAAGGATTGCATCTGGTGATCGTCGGCCAGCCCAATGCCGGCAAGTCGAGCCTGCTCAACCAGCTGGCGGGCGAGTCGCGCGCCATCGTCACCGAGATCGCCGGCACCACCCGTGACGTGTTGCGTGCCGAGATCATGCTCGACGGACTGCCCCTGCACGTCATCGATACCGCGGGGCTGCGCGAAAGCGATGACCCGATCGAGCGGGAAGGCATCCGCCGGGCCTGGGAGGAGATCGAGCGCGCCGACCTGATCCTGCACCTGATCGACGGGGTGCGCGGTCGGTCGGCCGAGGACGAGGCGACCCTCTCGCGACTGCCGGACAAACCGATACTCACCGTGATCAACAAGATCGATCTGACCGACCGGTTGCCCTCGAAGGCCGTCGATGACGGTACGCTGCATCTCAGTGCGCGCACCGGCGCGGGCGTGGACGCGTTGCGCGATGAATTGCGACGGCTGGCCGGCCTGGCCGATCGTACCGAGGACCCGTTCATCGCCCGGCGGCGACACCTCGAGGCCCTCGAGCGCGCCCGGGACAGCCTGACCGAGGCGGCCGATTCGCTGGACCTGGGGGCGGGAGAACTGGCCGCCGAGTCATTGCGGCGGGCGCAGACGGCACTGGAGGCGATCACCGGCCGCTATACCGCCGACGATCTGCTGGGCGAGATCTTCGGCAGTTTCTGCATCGGCAAGTGATCGGTACTATTCCAAGTGTCTTGCTTGGTTGAAGGGCCGTCATCGGACAAGGTTTAATACCCGATCGATTTTTCTTGGGATGTCGGGGCTTCCTCGACTCCCCATGGTTCAAAGGAGCGCCCCATGCTGTCGATGGAATATCAGCCGCCGATCGACATCCGACAGGTCACCGGACAAGTGGTCGGATTGGGCAGCCATCGCGCCTTGCAGTCGAAGACCGACTGCGAAGGCTTCATTACCCAGGCGAGCCGCTCGCTCGCCGAGATTTCCGGCTTCTCGGTCGACGAACTCATCGGCCAGCCGCACAACATCCTGCGTCATCCGGATATGCCGGACACCGTCTACTACCTGATGTGGAATACCATTCAGGCTGGCGACGAGTTTTTCGGTATCGTCAAGAATCGCTGCAAGAACGGGGACCACTACTGGGTCCTGACCCGGGTCGCGCCGATCGTACGCAACGGCGAAACGGTCGGTTACACCTCCGCCCGGTTCCTCCCGCGCGCCGATCTGGTGCCTGAATGGGAGAAACTGTTTGCCGACATGCGGTCCGCCGAGGAGCGTAGCGGGCACGACGACGACCGCCGGTTCGCGCCGGCCATCGAGGTGATGGATCGGTTCGTTCGCCGTCATGGCTACGACAGCCTGCCGCAGATGGTGCTCTCCTCCCGAGCCTGAGTCCGCGCCCCGACCAGGCATGCCCATGCCGCTGCCGGCACCCGCATCACCCCACGGCCTGTCGCTCGACGAGGTCGGCATCGACGAGCTGCCCCGCATCGCCGGCCTTGCCGACTTCATCTGGTGGCGTTGTTACCCGCCCGTCATCGGCTGTGCCCAGGTGCATTACATGCTGGGACGGGGTTACTCGCTGCCGGCCCTGCGCGAGGCGCAACACCAGGGCACCCGTTTTTCGCTGATGCGGCTCGCGGGTCGTTCGATCGGCTTCTGTGCCTGGCGACATGAAGGTGACGGGGCTTTCCTCGACAAGCTCTACCTGCACCCGGGGTATCACGGTCACGGTCTCGGTCGGTGGCTGATCGATGCCGCTTGTCGGCAAATGGCCCGGGAGGGGATCGACCAGGTCCATCTGCGGGTAAACCGGTTCAACCGACCGGCGATTAGAGCCTATCGGCGAGCGGGCTTCGTCATCACGGGCACCGATTGTCGTCCCATCGGCGGCGGGTTCGTCATGGACGACTTCCTCATGTGCCGAACGGGAATTCTCGCGGTTTTGCTAGACTGACCCACTGGTCTCGCGTCTTCGTGGGCCACGCATGGCAAGCGCGCCCGGGGAGGTAATCGATGCCGCAAACGACCGAACTCAACGATCTGCAGGTGTTTCCCGACGGGGTGCGACAGGTAACCTGCCGTGACTGTCTGGGTGAAGCGGTAGAGCGGCTGGGGTTTTCCTTTTCCATGGCGTTCCAACCCATCGTCGACATCGACCGCCACGAGGTCTTCGCCTACGAGGCCCTGGTGCGCGGCCCCAGGGGCGAATCGGCCGGTAGCGTGCTTGCGCAGGTGAATGACCACAATCGCTACTACTTCGACCAGGCCGCGCGCGTGACCGCGATTCGTCTGGCGACCGAACTGGGTATCGAGGCGCACCTGAGCATCAACTTCATGCCCAATGCCGTCTATAAGCCGGCAGCCTGTATCCGCGCCACCATGGAGGCAGCGGCGATCTACGGCTTCGACCCGCAGCGACTGATCTTCGAGGTGACCGAGGCGGAGCAGATTCTGGACAGGGGGCACCTGCGCGCCATCTTCGACGAGTATCGCGAGCGCGGCCTGATGCGTGCGATCGACGACTACGGCGAGGGATTCGCCGGCCTGAATCATCTGATCGAGCTTGAACCGGACCTGGTCAAGATCGATCTGAACCTGGTGCGCGGGGTCGACGATCACCGCAGCAAGCAGGCGGTGATCCGCTCGACGGCGACGATGTGCGAGGAGATGGGTATCGGGCTGATCGCCGAAGGCGTGGAGACCCGCGAGGAATACGAGACCTTGCGTTCGCTCGGGCTCAATCGCTTTCAGGGATACTGGTTCGCCAGGCCCGGTTTCGAGACGCTGCCGGTGCCCGAGATGCCCTGACCCCTCCTGCCGGACCGCGCCCTTCCAGGCCGGGCACCGGCCATCGAACCGTCTGCAGAAGACCAACATGAACCCACAAAAGTACCCGGAAAACGTGAGTGACATCCGCCTGACCCAGTACAGTCACGGCGCAGGCTGTGGCTGCAAGATCGCGCCCGCCCTGCTCGACGACATGCTTGCCTCGAGCCTCGCCCCGATCGATCCCGACGCCCGCCTGATCGTCGGCAACGACTCCCGCGACGACGCAGCGGTCTTCGACCTCGGCGACGGCACCGCCGTGATCTCGACCACCGATTTCTTCATGCCGATCGTCGACGACCCGTTCACCTTCGGCCGGATCGCGGCGACCAACGCCATCAGCGACATCTACGCCATGGGTGGCCAGCCGCTGATGGCCATCGCCATCCTCGGCTGGCCGATCGACAAGCTCGGACCCGAGGTCGCCGCGGCCGTGATCGACGGCGGGCGCAGCGCCTGTCGCGAGGCGGGCATCACGCTCGCCGGCGGGCATTCGATCGACGCCCCCGAGCCGATCTTCGGCCTGGCCGTTACCGGCCGGGTCGAGCTCGACCGGCTCAAGCGCAACGACACCGCGCAGGCCGGTGACCACCTGTTCCTCACCAAGCCGATCGGTGTCGGCGTGTTGACCACCGCGCAGAAGAACGGTGTGCTCGACGCCGCCCATGCCGATCTCGCCCCGCGGAGCATGACGCGCCTGAACCGTATCGGCCGGGAACTCG
Source organism: uncultured Halothiobacillus sp. (assembly GCA_964442775.1). Classification (GTDB taxonomy): domain Bacteria; phylum Pseudomonadota; class Gammaproteobacteria; order Halothiobacillales; family Halothiobacillaceae; genus Guyparkeria. Next base: position 19,682 of record CAYUAO010000011.1, read on the forward strand.
CCGAGATCGACGCGGTGACGGCCATGACCGATGTCACCGGCTTCGGCCTGGGCGGGCACCTGCTCGAACTGGTGCGCGGCAGCGGGTTGCGCGCCGAGATCGACGTAGCCCGCCTGCCGTTGATCGAGGCGGTGGCCGATTACGTCGCTGCTGGCCAGATGCCCGGCGGAACCGGGCGCAACTTCGCCAGCTACGGAGCCGATCTCGGGGCGATGAGCGAGTTCGCGCGTGCGATCGTCTGTGATCCGCAGACCTCCGGTGGGCTGCTGGTCGCGGTACGTCCCGAGGCCGTCGACATGGTCGCGGGCCGACTCGAGGCCGCCGGTCTTCATGCGGAATCCATCGGCCGTCTCCACGAGCACGACGACGGCCCGCGCGTGAGTTTCCACGGGGACGAGTGGGCTTGAGCGGATCTATCGATCTGCCGGTCGTCACCGATATCGCCTCGATCTTTCTCGACGGGCGGCCGCTGATGGATGTCCGGGCGCCGGTGGAATTCGCGCAGGGCGCGTTTCCCGGCACCGAGAACCGACCGCTGCTGACCGACGAGGAACGGCACCAGGTCGGAATCCGATACAAGGAAGCCGGCCAGGACGCGGCCATTGCACTTGGCTACGAGCTGGTCGATGCCGAGGAGAAGGCGCGGCGCGTGGCCGGGTGGCAGGCGTTCGCCGAGGCCCATCCCGAGGGTCTGCTCTACTGTTTTCGCGGCGGGCTGCGCTCGCGGCTGACCCAGCGGATGCTGCACGAGGAGACCGGGGTGGCGTACCCGCGCGTCGCCGGCGGTTACAAGGCGATGCGCCGGTTCCTGCTCGACACGCTCGAGACCCGCGCTGTCGACGCCCCGCTGGTCATGCTCGGCGGGCGCACCGGGGTCGGCAAGACGCCCTTTCTCTATCGCTTCGATCGCTACCTGGATCTCGAGGGACGCGCCCGTCACAAGGGCTCGGCCTTCGGCCGCGAGCCCGAGCCGCAGCCCACGCCGATCGACTTCGAGAACCAGGTCGCCATCGACCTGCTGCACCTGCGGCACCGTGCCCCCGACGAGCCCATCCTGGTGGAGGACGAGGGCAAGATGGTCGGGGCGCGCCAGGTGCCGCCAACCCTGTTCGAGCGCATGCGTACCTCGCCGCTGGTGGTGATCGAGCGGCCGCTCGAGGAGCGGGTCGAGCAGAGCCTCAAGGATTACATCATCGACCTGGAGGCGGGCTACCGGCGCGTGCTGGCCACGGACGCGGACGGGGCCAGCGAGCGGGTGCGCGAGCACATCCTGGGCGCGATCGACCGGGTCGCCAAGCGGCTCGGCGGCGTGCGGCATGGCAAGGTGCGCGGTCTGGCGGTCGAGGCCCTGGACGCCTGGTACGAACAGGACGACGTCGAGGGCCTGCGCGAGCTCATCCGCGTGATGTTGGTCGATTACTACGACCCGATGTACGACTACCAGTTGGCGGGCAAGCGCGACCGGATCGTCTTCAGCGGACCGCCGGACGCCGTCGCCGAGGAACTGACCTCTCGCGGGCTTCGTCCACGATCGGCTGCCTGACCCGACCTGGTCGCCCGGCCCTCCCCGCGCTAGACTTTCCGCCCCCGGGAACGTCAGTCGACCAGATGACCGAATCAAGCCCACAGCCCCAATCCGGCGATCGCGACAACCTGTTTCGCGACCCGCAGCCGCCCGCGGCGTTCCGTTTCGATGCCGCGGTGGCGGCGGTATTCCCGGACATGATCTCGCGCTCGGTGCCGGGGTACCGCTTCAATCTCGAGCTGGTCGCGGCGATTGCCCGTCGCCACGTGCAGGACCATTCCCGCGTCTACGACCTGGGTTGTTCGCTGGGCGCGATGACGCTCTCGATCCGTTCGGCGCTGGCGGGCATGCCGGCCCCGCCGACGGGGGTCGAGTTGATCGGCGTGGACAACTCCGAGGCCATGCTCGAGCGTGCCCGCGCCCAGCTGGCCGCCTTCCACTCGCCCTATCGCACCGATCTGCTGTGTGCCGATCTCGTCTCGGTGGCGCCCGAACGGGCCTCGATGGTGGTGCTCGGCTACACCCTCCAGTTCGTCGAGCCGGCGAACCGCGACGAGGTGATCGCCCGTATCCACGATGGCCTGTTGCCGGGCGGCGTGCTGGTACTGGCGGAAAAGGTCCACGAGCCGGACCCCGGCGCCGAGGCCCTGATGACCGAGCTTCACCATGATTTCAAGCGGGCCAACGGCTATTCCGAGCTGGAGATCGCCGGCAAACGCCAGGCGCTGGAGAACGTGCTGCGCACGGAGACAGCTACCGACCACGAGGACCGCCTGCGCCGGGTGGGTTTCGAGGAGGTGGTGATGCTCTCGCGGCACTACGGGTTCTGCCTGTGGTTGGCGCGTCGATGCAGAAAAACAACAGGGGATGCCGATTGAGTGGCCCGCTGCGGGGATCCGCTCATGGCGGGAGGGGACATACCTCTTATGCTGTGCGGTCCATGTCCGCCCTCCGGGCACGAGTGGCATACGAACAACAGGAACGGAGCCGATGAATCCCTCTGAGCGAACCCTTGTCCGCAGCGTCGTCCGGGTCCTTGCCCGGACCGTGATGCCGCTGACCCTGCTGGTCACGCCGGCCGTTCATGCCGCGCCGATTGCCGACGAGACGGGCCTGTCCGGCGAAGTCCAGCCGCTGGTGGGAGTCATCTCCAGCCGCTCGAACCTTGCCGTGTCCAGCGACCAGAAGCGTATCGACTCCCTCTACAGTCTCTCCTCGCGCGAGACGCGTGCCGTGGGTGGCGCGCTCGGACGCATCGACTACACCGTGGTGCCACGGGAGCTGGCGCTCTACGCCGGCACCCCGCGCTCGTCACTGGCCGACGGCGAGATTGCCGTCGAACTCGGGGCACGTTACCTGGTTGACCGGGTCGGCCTGCTGACCGCCGGCGTGATCCCGGTCACGGTCAACGACGGCGAGGCCTGGTCGGACCCGTTCGTCGCCGGGACCCGTCGGGACGCCACCGACGTCGACCGGCGCGGTCTGCGCCTGGGATTGGCGGGCATCGCCGGTACGGGCCTGTCGGTCGACTACCGCCTCTACCGCCGGGATGTCGACCGGGAGCGCTCCGGTCAGGCACTGGGCCTGTCGACCGCCGACCGCCGACTTCTGGCTCGTGAGGGCACCGAGCATCGGTTCGACCTCAACTATCGTCTCGCCGTGACCGACCGACTGAGTCTTACTCCGGGTCTGCAGTACCGGCGCCTGGAGGCGGACGGAGCGGCGAATCGCGGCTGGCTGCTGCGTCCGCAGGTTTCCGCCCGCTACGACATCGATCGCTGGTCGGTCTCGATGACCGGTTACTTCGGAGTGGACCGTTACGACGCCCGGCAGCCGATCTACGACGAGTACCGCGACGGCGAGGAGATGGGGGTCGTGGCCGGGGTGCGCTACGTCGAACCGTTCGGCTGGTCCAACTGGTCGGTGAATGCCTATGGCGTCTGGTCCGAGCGCGAATCGGACATCCGTTTCTACGACGAGCAGACCGGCCTGTTGGGCGTCGGGCTGGGCTACCGGTTCTGATCGACGCGTGAGGCAGACGATCAGCCAGGCGGCGTTCGCGCGCGGGGCCGAACGCATTGCCGCACAGACCCGCGCCGCGCTGGCCCACATGCCGCGGTTGCCGCTGGCCGACTGGCGGGCGTTCGACTGGACATCGGTGAACCACGGCGACTGGCCGCGCTGGCTCGCGGCGGTCGGCGACTTGCCCGAGCGGCCCGCCGGCGCGGTCAATCACCTCGACCGTCCTGCCGTCACGGCGGTCGCGGACGATCCCGTCCTGCCCGGCCTCGAGGATGACCTGCGCGACCTGATCCCCTGGCGAAAGGGTCCGTTCGACCTGTTCGGCGTGAGGATCGACACCGAATGGCGTTCGGATCTCAAGTGGGACCGCCTGGTCGATCACATCCAACCGCTCGCCGGTCGCCGGGTGCTCGACGTCGGCAGCGGCAACGGCTATCACCTCTGGCGGATGCTCGGCGCCGGCGCGGACTTCGCCCTGGGCGTCGATCCGACCTGGGTGTTCGTCGCCCAGTTCCATGCCGTCGCCCACCTGCTGGGCGAGACCCGCGCCGGCATCGTCCCGACCACGCTGGAACGCTTTCCGCACCGCCCCCGTTTCGACACGGTCTTCTCGATGGGCGTGCTCTATCACCGCCGCGACCCGTTCACGCACCTGGGCGAACTCAAGGCCTGCCTGCGCCCGGGGGGCGAACTGGTGCTCGAGACCCTGGTGGTCGAAGGAGACGCCACCACCATCCTCACCCCGGCCGACCGCTACGCCGGCATGCGCAACGTCTGGTTCCTGCCCAGCCCGACCGCCGTGATCGGCTGGCTCGAGCGCATGGGCTTCGTCGACCCGGCCCTGGTCGACGTGAGCGTGACCACCCCCGAGGAACAGCATCGCACCGACTGGTTCGGCGATCGCCAGTCACTGATCGACTTCCTCGACCCCGATGATCCCTCCCGGACCCGAGAAGGGCTGCCCGCACCCCGCCGAGCGATCATCACCGCCCGGCGTCCGTAGCCTTGCCTCAGCGTTCGCCGTTGAACAGTCGATCGAGGTTGCGGTAGCCGATCGCCTCGGCCAGGGCGGTCGAATCGATCGCCTCGCGGTTCTCGTAGTCGGCGATGCTGCGGGCGAGCTTGAGTATCCGTTCGCGCGCCCGGCCCGAGAGGTTCAGCTGCTCGATCGCCCGGTTGAGCATCTTGCGTTCAGGTTTGGCCAGCACGATGTGTTCGGCCACCCCGGCGGCGTCCAGCCGCGCGTTGACCACCCCCTGTCGAGCTCGCATGCGCTCTCGCGCGGCAATGACCCGCTTGCGCACGGCTTGGCTGTCCTCGCCGTCCGGCTGCGACTGGTCCAGGTCGGTGGCCGGCACGCGCGGCACCTCGAGGTGAATGTCGATCCGGTCGAGCAGCGGACCGGAGACCTTGGCCCGATAGCGCTGCGCCGCCCGCGAGTGGATCTCGCTGCCCTGGGGCGAGGGATTCATTGCCGCGACCAGTTGAAAGTCGGCCGGGAAGCGGGCCTGGCGTGCTGCCCGCGAGATCATCACCGAGCCGGCTTCCAGCGGTTCGCGCAGTGCTTCCAGTACGCGCCGGTCGAATTCGGGCAACTCGTCGAGGAACAGCGTGCCGTGGTGGGCGAGCGAGATCTCGCCCGGTGCGGGGTGCGAGCCGCCGCCGATCAGGGCGACCGCCGAGGCGGAATGGTGCGGGGCACGAAACGGGCGTTCACCGAAACGCGCCGGGTCGAAGCCGCCGGGCGTGACCGTGGCGACCTCGGCGGCGGCCAGGGCCTCCTCCTCGGTCATCGGCGGGAGAATGCCGGCCAACCGCTGGGCGAGCATGCTCTTGCCGGCACCCGGCGGCCCGATCAGCAAGAGGTTGTGTTTGCCCGCCGCGGCGATCGCCAGGGCGCGCTTGGCACGCGGCTGGCCGCGCACATCGGCCAGGTCGCCGTTGATGGCCGGGTCGACCGGCGGGGGCGGACGGTGCGCGAGCGTCGCGGGCTCGGCTTCCCCGGCCAGGTAGGCCACCAGATCGGCGAGGTGATGCAGGCAGCGACCGGCCACGCCGGGGATCAGCTCCGCCTCCGCCTTTCCCTCGGCCGGCAGCAGCAGTTCGCGTCCGGCATCGCGCGTCGCTCGTGCCGCCGAGAGGTTGCCGCGCACGTTGCGCAGGCTGCCGTCCAGGGACAGCTCACCCAGGCACTCGATTCCGGCGAGTCGTTCGCGTGCGGCGGCGGGCAGCTGGCCGGTGGCGGCGAGAATGGCCAGGGCGATGGCGAGATCGAAGCGGGCGCTTTCCTTGGGCAGGTCGGCCGGAGCGAGGTTGACCGTCAGGCGGCGCGGCGGGAACTCGAAGCCCGAGGAGAGGATCGCGGCACGCACCCGGTCTCGCGACTCGCGGACCGCGGTCTCGGGCAGGCCGACCAGGGTGAAGGCAGGCAAACCGGGCGCGACGTGCGCCTCGACGGTCACTTGCGGGGCGTGGATGCCGAGCAGCGCCCGGCTGTGGATCTTGGCAATGGGCATGTCCGTATGCCTCGTGTCGGTCATCGGCGTCGTGCGTTCGGCGTCGCGCGCCGCGGCTCGCCCGAGCTTTCTGCCCGGGAACCGCCGGCCGGACGAATCGTCGGCCGGGCGGATGGTCGGATCAGTATCAGCGATCAGCTGGCCAGGTCGCCTTCCTCATCCTGTGGCCGATCGTTGCGTTTTCTCTCCATCTCGGCGACGCGCTGCTCGAGCGCCTCGAGCTTGGCCCGGGTACGGGCAAGTACCTGGGTTTGAACGTCGAATTCCTCGCGCGTCACCAGGTCCATGCGGGAAAAGCCGTTGCTGACGGCCTGGCGGACGGCCTTCTCGAACTCCTGCTTGCCCTCGCGCAGGCCCTCGGGCATGGCCTGCTCGATGCGCTGGGAGATCTCTTCGATCGTGTGGCTGATGGACATCTCGGTACCTCGGGGTGGTTCGTCGTCGACGAGCTGGGGAAGGTCAGCACGAATGCCGTGCCACTCTGGTCCGACGAGCGGTTCGTGATCAGGACGCGCGGAGCGCTCCGGCATTCGTGCTGACCTTCCCTCGGGATTGTTGGGGATACCCCGAACAGATGCAAGGCAGTTCGACCCGGAATGATCGTCCGACCAGTAGCCGGGCCCGCCCCGATTGTCGGTGATGCGCAGCATGAGCGCACCATAAAGAGGCAGGAGCAAAAGTTCCCGTCCCCAAATTGGGGAGACGACGCGGTGAGCGGCCAGAATGATTTCGGCGAAGGTGAATATAAGTCACTAGAATAAAAGGAAAACCACAACTGGCACGGGCGGTGCAGTGGTCTGGGTGAACCCGAACGTTCACCTAATGGAGCACAGACATGAAAAAGACACTCATCGCAACCAGCATTGCCTCCGCCGTCAGCCTGTCGGCCCTCACCCTGCCTTCCGTGGCCGCGGCCGAGGTTTCGGCCAACATCGGTGTGGTTTCCAACTATCTGTTCCGTGGTGTCACCCAGACCGACGACAGCGCGGCTGTCCAAGGTGGTCTCGACTACGAGCACGAGTCCGGCTTTTACGCGGGTACCTGGGCGTCGAATGTTGATTTCGGGCCCAACTACGAGCTGGATGCCTACGCCGGCTACGGCGGCAGCATCGGAGATCTCGGCTACGATGTCGGTTATGTCTACTACGCGTATCCGGACGCTGACGACTCTGACTTCGGTGAGCTGTACGGCTCACTGACCTACAGCTACGTCACTGCCGGTCTCGCCTACACGGTGAACTCGCAGGTCAGCGATGGCAGTCCCTTTGATGCCGGAGACCTCTACTACTATGCCGGCGCCGACGTGCCGTTCGGTGATAGTGGTTTCAGCGGCAGCCTCTACTACGGCTACTACACCTTCGATGCCGACAGTTCGACCGAAGAGCTGGACTACGGCCACTGGACAGCATCGATCGCGAAGGATGCCGGCGATTTCGGTTCGTTCAACATGAACTTCGAAATGACTGATGGCGATAGCGACGTGACCACTACCGATGACCTGCAGGTCTGGGTCGGCTGGTCCAAGAGCTTCTAAAGCATTCCTCTAACCACTGGCTAGCGGGCCGGCCACTGACCGGCCCGTCACCAAGGAGAGACCCATGAAACTGATTACGGCAATCATCAAGCCCTTCAAGCTTGACGACGTCCGCGAGGCACTCGGCACGGTGGGCGTGAAGGGCATCACCATGACCGAGGTCAAGGGCTTCGGTCGGCAGAAGGGCCACACCGAGCTCTACCGGGGCGCGGAATACGTGGTCGACTTCCTGCCCAAGGTCAAGCTGGAAATGGTCGTCGACGACAACCTGGCCGAGCAGGTGATCGAGGTGATCACCAACGCGGCGAGTACCGGCAAGATCGGCGACGGCAAGATCTTCGTCTCGCCGATCGAGGAAGCCATTCGCATCCGGACCGGCGAGACCGGCTCGGACGCCCTTTAAGCGGAGGATTTCACCGTGGAAACTCAAGTCATCGAACTGGGCTACGCCCTCGATACGTTCTACTTCCTGATCGCCGGTGCCTTCGTCATGTGGATGGCGGCAGGTTTCACCATGCTCGAGGCGGGCTTGGTCCGCACCAAGAGTACCGTCGAGATCCTGACCAAGAACATCGCGCTGTTCTCGGTCGCCTCGATCATGTACATGGTGGTGGGCTACAACATCATGTACGGCGACGGTATCTCGAGCCTGATTCCGGGACTGTCGTTCTTCATCGGCGGCGACAACACGGCGGCCGAGGTCGCGGCGAGTGGTGGCGACATCTACTACTCGAACATGGCCGACTTCTTCTTCCAGGTGGTGTTCGTGGCCACCGCCATGTCGATCGTCTCCGGCGTGGTCGCCGAGCGGATGAAGCTGTGGGCGTTCCTCGCCTTCACCGTGGTCCTGACCGGCCTGATCTACCCGATCCAGGGCTACTGGAGCTGGGGTGGCGGCATCCTGAGCGATCTCGGCTACTCCGACTACGCCGGCTCGGGCATCGTCCACTTCACCGGTGCGGTCGCCGCGCTGGCGGGTGTCCTGCTGCTCGGCCCGCGCAAGGGCAAGTTCGGCCCCAACGGCCAGGTCAACGCCCTGCCGGGTGCCAACCTGCCGCTGGC
>CAYUAO010000012.1:0-28204 GCA_964442775.1 uncultured Halothiobacillus sp.
CAGGTAGTCGAGCGCGCGCCGGGCCTGCTGGGCGTCGATCAGCTCCTGGGCCAGCCCGCGCGGGTGGGCGATGGCCTCCTGCACGGCGCGCTTGGTGATCTCGTAGAACACCACGCGCTTGGCCTCCTTGTCGTCGAGCAGGCCGCTGTCCTTGAGCAACTCGTGGAGGTGCCAGGAAATGGCCTCCCCCTCGCGGTCGGGGTCAGTGGCCAGCAGCAGGGTGTCGGCCTTCTTCAGCGCCTTCTTGATGGCGTCGACGTGCTTCTTGTTCTTGTCGATGACCGTGTAGTTCATCGCAAAATCGTGCTCGGGGTCGACCGCGCCGTTCTTGGGCACCAGGTCGCGCACGTGGCCGTAGGAGGCCAGTACCTCGTAGCCGGGGCCGAGGTATTTCTTGATGGTCTTGGCCTTTGCCGGCGACTCGACGATGACGAGATTTTCGCTCATGGAATATCTTTGTTTTGAATTCAGTGCAGGATGGCGGCGTCGTCGAAGACGAGGTCTTCCATCCAGGCGAAGGCCTGTTCCTCGCCGGGCTTGGCGAACAGGACCAGCAGGACGATCCACTTGAGGCGCTCGACGTCGATGTCGTCCTCGCCGAGGGCCATGGCGCGCTCGATCACCGTCTCGCGGGCCGAGGCCGAGAGCACGCCGATCTGCTCGAGCTGCATCAGGAAGCCGCGGGCGTCGACGTCGAGCATCATCTGCTCCTCGTCACTGTAGACCCGGAAGGCCTGCTCGCGCTCGGGGCCGGACTCGCCGCCCTGTTCGAGTACTCCTTCCAGCCAGGCGAAGGCGTTCTCGATCTCGTCGTGGTCGAAACCGGCCTCGAGCAGCTTCATCTGCAGGCCGGCTCGTTCGTTCTGTGGAGGGAAGCGGTCTTCGTCTTCCATGTAATTCTCGAAGAGGAACATCAACAGGTCGAGAACGGTCTCTTTCATCGGCTCACCGGGGCATGATGGCTTGAGCCTGCGCACGCGATCGGGACGACATTGGGGCGGCGGCAGGGGCGGTCGGCAGGTTGCTCTTGCCGGCTGGTATCCGGGGCGGGTGGGACGCAATCGCTAACTCGTGCGAACGTACAACCCACCGGGCAAGGTGGAGACGTCTCCCGCCAGTTCAAGCATGAGGAGGATGGAGGAAACCTCACCGGCGGTCAATCCGCTGGCCTCGATCAGGGTGTCGGCCGGCTGCGGGTCGTGACCGAGCAGGTCGAGGATGCGCTGCTGCTCCGGATCGCGGTCCGGGGCAGGCGTGGTGGGCGCGTCGGGTTGCGGGGGTCTCGTCGCCGCGGCGGCCAACTGGCCGCGCAACAGCGGCGCCAGTTCCTCGAGGACGTCCTGGCCGGTCTCGACGAGCTTGGCGCCCTCGCGGATCAGGTGGTGGCAGCCGCGGGCGAGCGGGTTGTGGATCGAGCCGGGAATGGCGAACACGTCACGGCCCTGCTCGCCGGCCAGTCGCGCGGTGATCAGCGAGCCGCTCTTGACCGAGGCCTCGACCACCAGCACGCCGCTGGCCAGTCCGCTGATCAGCCGGTTGCGCCGCGGGAAGTGCCCGCGGCGCGGCTCGGTGCCCGGCAGCCACTCGGAGAGGATCACCCCGCCGCCGGCGACGATCTCCTCGGCCAGCGAGGCGTGCTCGGGCGGGTAGAGGCGGTCGATCCCCGAGCCGAGCACGGCGATGGTGATCCCGCCGGCGTCCAGCGCGCCGCGATGCGCTTCGCCGTCGACGCCGAGGGCCAGTCCGCTGGTGATTACCAGCCCCTGAGCGGCGAGGTGGCGGGCGAAGGCGCGCGCGTTCTGGCGGCCGCCGGTGGTCGGCGTGCGCGAGCCGACCATGGCGATCTGCGGCTCGCTGAGTACCTCGACCCGCCCGCGGGCGAACAGCGCGGCGGGGGCGTCGGGCAGGTCCTCGAGGGCGGAGGGAAAGCGCGGCTCGCCGCGGGCGACCAGGTGATGGCCGGCGTCGGCGGCCAGCCAGTCGGTGATCGCCTCGAGCTTGTCGGCGTCGGGGCGGGACTGGATGACGCTGCCGGGCAGGCCGACGTCACGCCATTCGCGGCGTGGCGCATCGAGGGCGGCGCGCGGGTCGGGGAAGTGGTCCAGCAGCAGCGCGAGCCGCCTGGGCCCCATGCCCGGGGTCGCCAGCAGCTCGATCAGTGCCGTGGTGTGGTCGCTGCCCGGGGCGGTTGCCCGGGCAGTCGGGGTGAGCGGTGCGTCAGGCACCAATCAGAGGGAGCTTCCCTGGATCGGGGTCTGGGCGAGGTCGCCCTCGTGGATCGGCTGGGTGGCCTTGATGACCAGCGCGTAGCTGACGCGGTCGTAGACGCGGAAGACCATGGCGGTGCCGATCGGGTGGTCCGGCAGCAGGACGGCCGGGCCGCGGGCCACTTCGCGGCCCTCCTCGTCGGTGTCGCGCGGGGCGAACCGGTCCTCGACCACGCGGCCGCGCTTGTTGATCTGCAGCAGGTCGCCGGCGGTGACGCCCGACTCGGCGCCGCGGTCGATCACGACCACCTGCCGGTTGCCCACCTGGGTGATGGCGTCCGGCAGCAGGATGATGCTCGCATCGATCGGGAAGGCCGGGATCTGCGGGGTGACGTCGCGATCGAAGGCCTGTTCGGTCATGTCCACCAGGCGATCGCCCTCGTCGACCTCGCGCACGGTGTCCTCGAGCTCGATGGTGGTGGGGTCGCCGGTCTCGACCACGTCGGCCTCGCCCTTGAACACCGCGCGGTAGCCGAGGTGCTCGCCGGTGCGTCCGTCGATCAGCGCCTTGCCCTTCTCGACCACGGCGAAGCGCTGCTTCGAGCCGTCGAGCGCCGGGCGGACGTAGGCCGTGTCGCCGCTGCTGGAATGGATCGAGCCCTCGCGGTTGGCGAGGATATAGGGGGCGGACTCGAAGTCCTCCTCGTCCATGACCTGGTCGTGGCTGAGGAAGGGGCGGATCAGGTCGAGCGGCACCGCGGCGACAGCCGGCGGCAGCTCCTCGTAGCGGATGTGCGGGCGCAGGCCGACGGCCAGCCTCGGACGGTCGCCGACGAAGACGATCTGGATGCGGTCGCCCGGGTAGATGCGGTGCGGGTTGTCGATCTCGGGGTTGCCGTACCAGATCTCGGGCCAGTAGTAGGGGTCTTTCAGGAAGTGGTTGGCGATCGACCAGAGGGTGTCGCCTTCCTCGACCACGTAGTCCTCGGCGGACAGGTCGCGGAACTGGTCGCGGGTTTCCTCGGCGGAGAGCTCGCGCTTGACCGGGCCGCGCTCGGCGCCCAGCGGCAGGGCGTCGGCCGACCTGGGCTCGCGCGGGTTGACCGCGTCGTCCTCGGTCAGCGCGCAGCCGCCCAGGCCGAGGGTCAGCGGGGCCAGGCCCGCGAGCGCGATTGCCGGGGCAAGTGCCAGGGAAAATCCTTTGGTCGATCTCATCGTTACAACGTCCTTGGTGTCCGGCCGAGAGCAGTCCGCGTGCGGGCTGTTCCCCCGTGATTGTCGACATTCATCTGGGTTCTGCCGAGTGCTGGCGTACAATGTATCCCCAAATACGGCTTGTTGTAAAAGATTTCGCCCCGATCGTCCAGTCGATCGGCGGGCGAACGAGCTCGCTTGCCGGCCCCCCGCCGCGGCGAACAACCGATTATTCCAGTGACCGACGTATGAGCCTGCGAGACATCCTCATCTATCCCGACGACCGCCTGCGCGAGATCGCCCGCCCGGTCGATTCCTTCGAACCCGCCCTGGGCGAGCTGGTCGACGACATGTTCGAGACCATGTACGCCGAGCGCGGCATTGGCCTGGCCGCCACCCAGGTCGACGAGCACCGGCGGCTGTTCGTCGCCGACGTCAGCGAGGACCGCAGCGGGGCGATGGCCTTCGTCAACCCGGAGATCATCGAGAAGGCCGGGGCGGTGGAGTCCGAGGAGGGCTGCCTGTCGATCCCGGGGGTCAACGAGACCATCTCTCGGGCCGAACGGATCCTGGTGCGCGCGCACGACGAGAAGGGCAAGGCCTTCGAGCGCGAGCTCGACGGCCTGCTCGCCATCTGCTTCCAGCACGAGCTCGATCACCTCGACGGGCGGCTGTTCATCGATTACCTTTCGCCGCTCAAGCAGCAGCGCATCCGCAAGAAGATGGAAAAGGCCGCTCGCCGGGAGCGCGTATGAGCCTGCGCGTCGTCTACTGCGGCACCCCCGACTTCGCCGTGCCCGCCCTCGAGGCGCTGGCCCGCCTCGACGAGATCGGCGGCGAGCGGCTCGAACTGGTCGCCGCCTACACCCAGCCCGACCGCCCCGCCGGGCGCGGCAAGAAGCTCACGGCGTCGCCGGTCAAGCAGGCCGCGCTCGATCTGGGCCTGCCGGTCGAGCAGCCGGTGAGCCTGCGCGACGAGGCGGCGCAGGCCACGCTCGCCGCGTATCGACCCGACCTGCTGGTCGTTGCTGCCTACGGCCTGATCCTGCCGCCGGCGGTGCTGGAGATGCCGCGCCTGGGCGCGATCAATATCCACGCCTCGCTGCTGCCGCGCTGGCGGGGGGCGGCGCCGATCAACCGCGCCATCGAGGCGGGCGACACCGAGACCGGCATCACCATCATGCAGATGGAGGCGGGCCTGGACACCGGGCCGATGTGGTTCAAGCGCATCGAGCCGATTCATCCCGACGACACCGCCGCGACGCTCCACGACCGCCTCGCGCCGCTGGGCGCCGAGGCGTTGGTCGAGTCGCTGCCCGAGATCGTCCGCGGCGAGCGAGTCCCCGAGCCGCAGGACGACGCGCAGGCCTGCTACGCCGCCAAGCTTGCCAAGGCCGAGGGCCGAGTCGACTGGCGCGAATCCGCCGACCTGATCGAACGCCGCGTGCGCGCCTTCAACCCCTGGCCGGTCGCCCAGACCACGCTCGACGGCCAGCCGTTGCGCCTCTGGGGCGCCCGCCCGGCCGACGGACGTGACGGGGCGGCGCCCGGCGAGGTAATCGGGTTGACGCCCGACGGCTTCGTCGTGCAGGCCGGGGACGGGGGGCTGGAGCTGACCCGTGTGCAGCGCGCCGGCGGACGACCGGTGGCCGCCAGCGACTTCGCCCGCGGCCGTGACCTGGTGGGGGTGCGGCTTGGCGGATGATCCACAGGCCGGTCGCCAGCCGCGGCGCCGTCAGGGCGGCCAGCCGGCGCGCACCCGCCGACGCTCCGCCGTCGCCGAACAGGGGGGGCGGCCGCGCTCCCCCGAGGCCCTGGTCGCCGAGGGGCTGCTGCAGGTCGTCGAACACGGGCGTTCCCTCGACGCCGTGCTGCCCGCGCTGAGCGCCCGCGCGCAGGCGGCGCACCGCAGCGTGGTGCAGGCGATGAGCTACGAGGTGCTGCGCCAGTACGAGCCGCTGGCCTGGTGGCGGGACCAGCTGCTGGATCGTCCCCTCAACCCGCGCGCCGCCGAGGTGGGCATGCTGCTGCTGGTCGGGCTCGAGCGCCTGACCGGTTCGAAGCGCGAGCCCTCGCGCGTGGTCAACGCCGCGGTGCACGCCGCCCGGGAGCTCAACCACAACTGGGCCACGGGGCTGGTCAACGCCGTGCTGCGCCGCGCCGTCCGGCAGATCGAGGCCGACGAGACGCCCTTCGCCGCCGCCCCGCCCGCCGTGCGCGCCCGGCTGCCGGACTGGCTGTTCGGCATGCTGGCGAAGGACTGGGGCGAGGCGCGCGCCATCGATATGGGCGAGCGGCTGGCCACGCATCCGCCCATGACCCTGCGCGTCAACGCCGCCGAGCAGAGCGTCTCCGCGTACCTCGAGCGCCTCGCGGAACAGTCGATCGACGCAACCGCGACGCGTCACGCCTCCCACGGCGTGGCCCTGGCCTCGCCCCTGGACGTCGAGCGCCTGCCGGGCTTCCACCAGGGCGACGTGTCGGTACAGGACGAGGCGGCCCAGCTGGTGGTCGACCTGATGGCACTGTCCCCGGGGCAGCGCGTGCTGGATGCCTGCTGCGCCCCGGGGGGGAAGACGCTGGCCATGCTCGATTCCCAGCCGGACGTGCGGATGACGGCGGTGGATATCGACGTCACCCGCCTGGCGCGGGTCCAGGACAACCTCGAGCGCTCCGGCCGCTACGCCGAGCTGGTCTGCGCCGACCTGACCTCGCAGTCGATCGAGCCGCCGGCGAGCTTCGACCGCATTCTCGCCGACGTGCCCTGTTCGGCCACGGGCGTGATCCGGCGCCACCCGGACATCAAGCGGCTGCGCCGCCCCGAGGACGTGGACGCCCTGGTGCGCCGCCAGCGCGAGATCCTCGACCGCCTCTGGGCGCTGCTGCGCCCGGGCGGTCGACTGGTCTACGCGACCTGCTCGATCCTAAAGCGCGAGAACGCCGCGCAGGTCGAGGCGTTCCTGCGCGATCACGCGGACGCGGTGGCCGTGCCGATGGACGTCGAATGGGGCGAGCCGCAAGCGGTCGGCCGGCAGCTCTTCCCCGAGGCCGACGGCCACGACGGCTTCTACTACGCGGTACTGGAAAAGCCGGTGGCCGACGGATGATCGCGGCCCGCCTGTCACGCCCTTTCTGGCTGGCGCTGCTGGTCGCCGTGGGTCTCGGCGGCACCAGCGGGCTGCAGGCGGACGCCCGGGTAATCAACGTGCATGCCGAGGTGCGCGAAGACGGCCTGTTCCTGGACGCCGATCTCGAGCTCTCGCTGGGCAGCGATGTGATCGATGCGCTGCGCAACTCGATCGCCCTGAACCTGATCGTCGAGGCCGAGATCGCCGAGCCGCGCGAGTGGCTCTGGGACCGCCCCCTGCTGGGCGACCGCCGCCGGCTGCGCCTGGAGTACCACGCACTCTCCCGCACCTGGATGGTCACCGATCTTCACGCCCGCGAAACGCACACCTTCTCCCAGCTGGCCGACGCGGTCGACTCGCTCTCGAGGGTGCGCGCCTGGCGCCTGGGTGACTGGTCGCCCCTGGCCGACAAGCCGCGCCTGCTGGGCAAGCTCCGCGTGAAACTGGACGTCAACAAGCTGCCCCTGCCCCTGCGGGTACCCGCGCTGTTCGACGACAAGTGGGATCTCGACAGCGACTGGTTCCTGTGGGGGCTCTCGGAGGTGAGACGATGAGACGGCTCGGACGTCGAGTCCAGCGCTGGGTAGGCCGGGCGATCCCGCCGATCAGCGCGATGGTGATCGTGCTGCTGCTGGTGCTCCTGTACCTCGTCTCCGACTCCCTGCGCGCGGTCGAACAGCCCGAGGGGCTGTTCCTGGCGCTGCTGGGCGTCAGCGCGGTGGGTCTGCTCTTCCTCGCCATGGTGGTGCTGTGGAACATCGTCCGGCTGATTCGCGACTACCGCCGCGGCACGCCCGGTGCCCGGCTGACCGCGCGGCTGGTGGTGACCTTCGTCGCGCTGTCGGTGGTGCCGGTGGCGATCGTGTTCTATTTCTCGCTCACCTTCGTCCAGCGCGGCATCGACTCGTGGTTCGACGTCCAGGTCGAGCAGGCGATGACCGACGCGCTGTCGCTCTCCCAGATGTCCTTCGACGGGCGCATGCGCCAGGCGCTCGAGGAGACCCGGCGTGCGGTCGATGAACTGCAGGACGGCGGCTCGGAACTGATCGCCCTGGCGCTCTCGCAGGTCCGGCGGAACACCGGCGCCGAGGAGATGACCATCCTCGGTCAGCGCAACCTGATCGTCGCCTCCTCCTCGGAGGACTCCACCAGCATCGTCCCGGCGCGCGCCGACGAGACGGCGCTGGCGCACGCCCGCTCCGGGCGGGACTTCATCGGTCTCGATCCCGGCGGCGACGGCGACCTGCAGATCCGGGTGGTCGTGCCCATGGAGGCGGGGCTGACCAGCGAGGGCGGCAAGCGGGTGCTCCAGGCGCTGTTCGACGTGCCGAACGAGGCCAACGAACTCTCCAAGAGCGTGCAGGACGCCTTCAACGACTACCGCGAGCTGGTCTACCTGCACACCTCCCTCAAGCAGACCTTCACCCTGGCATTGACCCTGGCCCTGCTGCTCTCGCTGCTGACCGCGGTCTGGCTGGCCTTCCTCGCCGCGCGCCGGCTGCTGAGCCCGATCCGCGAGTTGGCGGCGGGCACCCAGGCGGTGGCCGAGGGTGATTACAGCCTGCGGTTGCCGGTCGACCGCCGCGACGACCTGGGTCAGCTGGTCCAGTCGTTCAACACCATGACCGCGCGGGTGCGACGGGCGCATGACGTCATGCGCGAGCTCCAGGAACTGGCGGACAAGGAGCGTGACTACCTCGACACGGTCATCCAGCACCTTTCCTCTGGCGTGCTGACGCTGTCCCTCGACGGGCGGATCATCAGCGGCAACTCGGCCGCCCAGCACATCCTCGGGCTGGAAGCCGACGAGCTGTTCGAGGGCTCGTTGCAGGCGGTCTGCCAGGCGCACAGCGGACTGCTGCCCCTGTGCGAGGCCTTCCTCGACCGGCTGGGGCCGGCCGGGCCGCCACCGGGCGAGACGGTCGAGGCCCAGGTGGGCATCATGAACGGCAACGGCCGCAAGGTGCTGCTCGCCCGTCTCGCGGCCCTGCCGCCGGACAGCGACGCCGATGCCGGCGGCTACGTGATGGTCCTCGAGGACGTCACGGCGCTGATCCAGGCCCAGCGCGACGCGGCCTGGTCGGAGGTGGCCCGCCGGCTCGCCCACGAGATCAAGAACCCGCTGACCCCGATCGGTCTGTCGGCCGAGCGCCTGCGCCGGCGTATCCTGCCGCAGCTCGACGAGGGACACGCGCCCATCCTCGATAGCGCGACCGCGACGATCATCGCCCAGGTCGACGCGATGAAGCAGATGGTCAACGAGTTCGCCGAGTACGCGCGCAGCCCGCAGGTGAGCCTGGAGCGGCTTGACCTGCAGGTGCTGGCCGGCCAGACCGTGGAGCTCTACCGCGGCAACACCGCGGTCAAGGTGCGTTACCTGCCCGAGGTGGAGGGGCCGGTCTGGGTCGAGGGCGATGCCAACCGCCTGCGCCAGCTGCTGCACAACCTGGTGCGCAACGCCAGTCAGGCGCTTGACGAGCGCGGCGCGGTGACCGGCGAGCCGATCGTCTGGCTCGACCTGCGGGTGATCGGCGAGGCGGGGCACTGCCTGGCCGAGCTGACGGTGGCCGATAACGGGCCGGGCTTCCCGCCCGAGATGCTCGACCGGCTGTTCGAGCCCTACGCGACCACCCGGCCCAAGGGTTCCGGGCTGGGTCTGGCGATCGTCAAGAAGATCGTCGAGGAGCATTCCGGCGCCGTGCACGCCTGGAACGCCTTCGAGCAGCCGGACAACGACGACACCGAGGCGGGCCGGCGGCTTGCCAATCACGGTGCACGCGTTACGATTCGCCTACCCTTGGAATCGGAGCGCTGCGAGGCGAACGGCCGGGGCCGTCGCGACGGCGCCCGGGTCGAAACGGGCCGCCATGAAGGCGGCCGCGGAGAAACGGGAACTTCCTGACAGATGAGTATTGGACACATCCTGGTCGTCGACGACGAGAGCGAGATCCGCAACCTGCTGGCCGACGTGCTCGAGGACGAAGGATTCACGGTGAGCAGCGCGGCCGATGCGGTGGAGGCGCGCGGCTCGATCGCGGTGCGGCGGCCCGACCTGATCCTGCTCGACATCTGGATGCCGGGGACGGACGGCATCGGTCTGCTGCGCGAATGGCACGAGCGCGACCAGCTGGTCTGGCCGGTGATCATGATGTCGGGCCACGGCACGGTGGAGACCGCCGTCGAGGCGACCCGGCTGGGCGCGTTCGACTTCATCGAGAAGCCCATCTCGCTCGACAAGCTGCTGCTGCTGATCGAGCACGCCCTGGACAATCGCCGCCTGGCGCAGGAGAACGCGGCGCTCAAGCGCGGCGAACTCGACCCGCTCGACCTGATCGGCGACTCCGCGTACATGCAGGAGCTGCGCGAGCAGGCGAAGAAGATCGCCGGTCACGATGCCTGGGTGCTGATCTCCGGCGAGCCGGGCACCGGCAAGCAGGCGCTGGCGCGCTACATCCACCGGCATTCGGCCCGGCGGCATTTTCCGTTCGTCGACACCGGTGGCAGTGCTGTCTCAGGGCGGCAGAACGCGGCGGTGGAGCTGTTCGGCGCCGAGGAGGACGGCCGGATTCGCTACGGGCTGCTCGAGCAGGCCAACGGCGGGACGCTGTTCATCGCCGAGGCGGCCGACATGGACGAGCAGACCCAGATGCAGCTGATCTCGGCGCTCGAGAGCCAGTCGTTCTTCCGGGTGGGCGGCAACGAGCCGGTGCGCGTCGACGTGCGCGTGATCGCCGCGACGCGCAAGGACCTCGAGGCCGAGGTGCGCGCCGGCAACTTCCGCGAGGATCTCTATTACCACCTCTCGGTGGTCCCCGTGCACATCGAGCCGCTGCGCGAGCATCCCGAGGATGTCCCGGTGCTGCTCTCCCACTACCTCGAGATGGCGCACAAGGTCGAGGGGCTGCCGCGCCGCGAGCTGACCATCGGCGCGCGCAACCTGCTGCGTGCCCACCACTGGTCGGGCAACGTCCGTGAGTTGAAGAACCTGGTCCAGCGGCTGCTGATCCTGGGCAGCGGCGAGGTGATCGACGAGCAGGAGGTCCAGCGGGCGCTGGGCTTCGCGCCCCAGAGCGGGGATGGCGAGGACAAGGCCCCGGCGCTGGTCTCGCTCAACCTCGACCTGCCGCTGCGCGAGGCCCGCGACGAGTTCGAGCGACGCTACCTGATGGCCCAGCTGAAGAACGTCGACGGTTCGATGACGGAACTCTCGCGTCGCACGGGCATGGAGCGCACCAATCTCTATCGCAAGCTCAAGTCGCTGGGCATCCAGACCGGCGGCGAGCGTTCCGCGGGGACCAGCGCATGAAGGTGATCGTGCTGGGCGCCGGCCAGGTAGGCAGCTCGGTGGCCACCGCGCTGGCGACCGAGACCGACAACTCGGTCACGGTGGTCGACACCGACGCCGAAGCGCTCAACTGGCTGCAGGAGCGGCTGGACATCCGCACCGTGACCGGGCTGGGCTCGCACCCGAGCGTGCTCCAGGAGGCCGGTGCGGGGGATGCCGACATCCTGATCGCGGTCACCAGTTCCGACGAAACCAACATGCTCGCCTGCCAGATCGCCTGGACGCTGTTCCACACCCCCACCAAGATCGCCCGCATCCGCGTGACCGACTACCAGGACCACCCGGCGCTGTTCGACAACGCGGCGATCCCGGTGGATTTCATCATCAGCCCCGAGCGCCTGATCAAGGACTACATCGCCCGGCTGATCCAGTACCCCGACGCCCTGCAGGTGCGCGAGTTCGGCGACGGCAAGCTGCTCTTGATCGGCATGGAGGTCGATCGCGGCGGGCCGATGGTGGGCGAGCCGATCCACCGGCTGCGCGAACTGCTCCCCGACACGGAAACGCGCGTGGCGGCCATCTACCGCCACGACACCTCCGTGCCTCCCGAGGGCGACACGCGCCTGCTCGCCGGCGACGAGGTGTTCTTCCTCGCCAGGAAGAGCGACATCCGCCGCGTGATGAGCGTGATGCGTCCGCTGGACAAGCCCTACAAGCGCATCATGATCGCCGGCGGCGGCAACATCGGCGGGGCGCTCGCGGGCAAGCTCGAGGACGACTACCAGGTCAAGCTGATCAGCCACAATCTGCGCCGGGCGCGCGAGCTGTCGGCGTCCCTCGACCGCAGCATCGTGCTCGCGGGCAATGCCTCGGATACGGAGTTGCTCGAGGAAGAGAACATCGAGGACATGGACGTGTTCCTCGCCCTGACCAACGACGACGAGGACAACATCCTCGCCTCGATGCTGGCCAAGCGCCTGGGCGCGCGGCGGGCCATGTGTATCGTCAACCGCACCGAATACGTCGACCTGATCGAGATGGGGGCGATCGACATCGCCCTCTCGCCGCACCAGATCACCATCGGCGAGGTGCTCGCCCACCTGCGCCGGGGTGACGTGGTCAGCGTGCATTCCCTGCGCCGCGGCGCGGCCGAGGCGATCGAGGTGATCGCCCGCGGCGACGAGAGTACCTCGCGGGTGGTCGGCCGGCGCATCGACGCGCTCGACCTGCCGCGCGGCACCACCATCGGCGCGATCCTGCGCGACGACGAGCTGCTGATCGCCCACCACGACACGGTGATCCGGTCCGACGACCACGTGGTGCTGTTCCTGACCGACAAGCGCCGAATCGACGAGATCGAGCAGCTGTTCTCGGTCGGCTTCGGCTTCTTCTAGGGCCGGGCGCGAGATCCGATGCAACTCCTGATCGTCATCCGCATCCTCGGCATCCTGCTGATGGTCTTCGGCCTGACCTTCATCCCGCCGTGGCTGGTCGGCTGGATGATGGGCGATGCCGACCTGACGCCGTTCACGCTCAGTTTCGTCATCAGCGTGACCATCGGCGCCATCCTCTGGGGGCTGACGCGCAACTACAGCCGAGAGATGAAGCTGCGCGACGGATTGCTGATCGTGGTGTCGTTCTGGGTGGTGCTGGGGCTGATCGGGTCGACGCCGTTCTACCTGGAGCCCGCCCTGGGGCTGAGCTTCCCGCAGTCGGTGTTCGAGTCGGTCTCCGGCATCACCACCACCGGGGCGACGGTGATCACCGGGCTCGACGAGTTGCCGCGCTCGCTCTTGTTCTATCGCCAGCAGCTGCAATGGCTGGGGGGGCTGGGGATCATCGTGCTGGTGGTCGCCTTCCTGCCGCTTCTGGGCGTGGGCGGCATGCAGCTCTACAAGGGCGAGATGACCGGGCCGATCAAGGATTCGCGCCTGTCCGGGCGCATCTCGGAGACGGCCAAGGCACTGTGGCTGGTCTACACCGGCATCACCGTGCTCTGCGCGCTGGTCTACAAGATCGAGGGCATGAGCTGGTTCGATGCGGTCAGCCACGCCTTCACCACGGTGGCCACCGGGGGCTTCTCCACCCACGACGCGAGTTTCGGTCATTTCGACGACCCGGTCATGGAGGTCACCGCGATGATCTTCATGATCCTGGGCGCCACGCCCATGGCGCTGCACTTCGTCGCCCTGCGCCGCGGCACGCTGCGGGGCTATTTCGACAGCGCCGAGTTCCGCTTCTACCTGATGTGGATGGCCGGGGTGGCGGCGCTGGCCGTGCTGTTCTTCCTTGTCCACCTGCCCAAGGACAGCTGGATCGAGGACCTGCGCCACATGCTGTTCAACCTGGTGTCGTTCGCCACGACCACCGGTTACACCGCCGCCGACCACACGCAGTGGGGCACGTTCCTGATGCTGTTGCTGGTGTTCACGGCGATCATCGGCGGTTGCGCCGGCTCGACCACCGGCGGCATGAAGTCGGTGCGGGTGATGCTGCTCGCCCGCCAGGGGCTCAACGAGGTGCGCCGGCTGGTGCATCCCCACGCCGCTTTCGTGATCCGGCTGGGCGGTCGTCCGCTGGAGCTCGACGTCATCGCGGCGGTATGGGCGTTCTTCGCTGCCTGGATGTTCACCTTCGTGATGCTGTTCTTCGCCATGCTGTTCGCCGGCATGGACCTGGAGTCCGCCCTCGGCGCGGTGCTGGCCACCCTGACCAACCTCGGCCCGGGCATCGGCTCGGTGAGCTTCAACTTTGCCGACGAGAGCGCCGCCGTGCTCTGGATCGGCATGCTGGCGATGATCCTGGGGCGTCTCGAGATCTTCACCGTGCTGGCCATCCTGTTGCCGATGTTCTGGCGGCGATGAGCCGGGAGTCCGCCAGCGTCGGGCCGCCGCCCTTCCGGGCGGCCTTCCTTTCGCCGCGCTACTGGCCGACCTGGCTGGGTATCGGCCTGCTCTACCTGCTGGCTGTCGGCGGTCATCCGCTGCGTCGAGGCCTCGCCCGCCTGGCGGCGGGCCTGTATCGGCGCTTCAACCCGCGCCGCGCAGGCATCGTCGCCACCAACCTGCGTCTGTGCTTCCCGCATCAGACCGCCGCGACCCGCGAGCAGTGGCGGAAAACCTACCTCGAACGGCACATGCTCGCCCTGCTGGACCTCGGGCGGATTCGCCGCGCGCGTCGCGGCGAGCTGACCCGACAGACGGACGTTGCGGGGCAGGCGGTGCTCGACCGGCTGCGTGCCGAGCCCGGCCTGATCCTGACCGTGCACAGCGTCGGGCTGGAGTGGGCGGCGGCCATGCTGGCCGAGACCGTCGAGGGCTCGACCATCTACAAGCCGTTTGCCGCCAACCCGCTGATCGACTGGTGGTTCGGCGGGATGCGCACCCGGCACGGCACCGAGGCGCTGCCGCGCGAGCGGGGCATGGGGCCGCACCTGCGGGCGCTGCGTTCCGGGCGGAGTTTCTTCTACATCGCCGACGAGGATCTGGGCGTTGAGCACAGCGTCTTCGCGCCGTTTTTCGGCGTGGAAAAGGCCACCCTGCCGCTGGCGGGCAAGCTCGCGCGGGCGAGCCGCCGGCCGGTCTACCCGGTGATCGGCCAGCTCGACGAGGCGAACGGGCGCTACCGGCTGCGCTTTCTCGAGCCGGTCGAGCTGCCCGCCGGCACCGACCGCGAGGCGGCCACCGCGATCAATCGCGTGATCGAGGAACTGGTGCGCGACGACCCCGCCCAGCTGATGTGGTCGCTGAAGTACTTCAAGACCACCCCGCCGGGCGAGGCCGACCGCTACCGGGACTGAGCCCCCGCTCGCGACGAACGCTCCTCGCGGCGGACCCGCCCGCTGGCCTGGCGGCGAAAGCGCCGGTAGGTCCACTGGTACTGCGCCGGGCACTGGCGGACGATCCGCTCGACCTCGCGGTTGAGGGCCGCGGCGGCCCGCTCCGGGTCGTCGTGATCGATGGGTTCGGTCACCGGGGCGTAGTGGACGCGAAAGCCGCCGGCGTCGGGCAGGCGCTCGGCCCAGCCGGTGAAGGCGACCGCGCCGGTGCGCCGGGTGAGGGTGCGGATCAGTGTCATGGTCAGCGCCGGGTGGCCGAAGAACGGGGCGATCACGCCCTCGCCTTGACGCGGGGCCTGGTCGGGCAGGATGGCGACCAGCTCGCCTCGCTTGAGCGCACGGAGCGCCTGGCGGACGCCGCGAAGATTGGCGGGCGCCATGTGCGAGCCGAAGCGGGCGCGCGACTCGTTGAGGAGGGCTTCCAGTGCCGGCTCGCGCGGCGGGCGATACATCACGGTCGTTTGCGTGCGGGCGGCGGTCGCCAGTCCACCCAGCTCCCAGTTGCCGATGTGCGGGGCGAGCAGGATCGCGCCACGGCCCGATCCGAGGGCGGTCTCGATGGCCTCGAAGCCCGGCATGTCGCTGACCATCGACCGGATCCGCGCCCGGTCCGACGTCCAGACGGGGGCGGTCTCGATCACGCCCATGCCGGTCTCGATCAGGGTGCGTCTCGCCAGCCGCTCCCTCGCCCCGGTATCCAGTTCCGGCAGGCAGCGGGCGAGGTTGTCCTCGACCACCCGCCGGGTCTTGCCGTTGCGTAGCCAGTAGAGGCGCCCCACCACCCGGCCCAGGCGCTGGGCGCCTCGCAGCGACAGGCGGCCGAGGACGCGCAGCAGCAGGCTGGCGGCTGCACGCCGCAACCGGCCCTTCAGTCGCCGCCGCCAGTTCGGCGTGCTCACCGCGTCGATGCTCCCGACAGGGGACGGGCCCGTGCCCTTGCGTGCTCGATCGCCCGGTCGGCGCCGTCGGCCACCAGCGGGGCGATGGCCGACTTGAGCGAGTGGAACAGCTGGCCGTTGTCCTGCTCCTCGCCGGCGAGCAGTTGCTTGAAGTGCTCGCGCTGGGTCGGCATGGCGAAGCAGGCGGGGCAGTTGTCGTGGATCACCGGCAGTCGGTGACGGCGGGCGAAGTCGACCAGCGCCGACTCGCGCACGTCGATCAGCGGGCGGATGATGCGCACGTCGCCGGCGTCGTTGAGGTAGTGCGCCTTCATGGTGTTGAGCTTGCCGCCGTGGAAGGCGCTCATCAGGAAGCTCTCGGCGAGATCGTCGAGGTGTTGCGCCAGCGCGAGCACGTTGTAGCCCTCCTCGCGCGCCAGCCGGTAGATCAGGCCGCGCTTGAGCCGGGAGCAGAACGAGCAGTACGAGTCGCCGCTCATGTGATCGTCGGCAAGCGCGACGATGTCCTCCTGGACGCGGTAGTGGCGTACGCCGAGATTGGCGAGGTAGTCGCCGAGCGGGCCGGGGTCGAAGCCGGGCACCAGCGGGTCGACGGTGACCGCGGCGATCTCGAAGTCGATCGGCGCGCGCCGCTGGACGTGGCGCAGGATGTGCAGCAGGGAGAGCGAGTCCTTGCCGCCCGACAGGCCCAGCAGCAAGCGATCGCCGTGGTGCAGCATCCGGTAGCGCATCACGGCGCGGGCGACCTGCTTCTGCAGGCCGCGTCCCGGCGTGGCCCAGTGCGCCTGTGGCCCGGTTGCGGTATCGATGGGATGGTTCTGAAGGGTGACGGGCATGGGGCGGGAAGAAGAGTCGTTTGAGTGCGCGACATCTTACCAGCCGGCGGGGCCGGCGCAGGATGTCCGTGCCTGCTCGCCCGGTGGGGCCGTGTCGGGCTTCAGTCCTCGTGGCTCGAGTCGTCGTAGATGGGGCGACCGCGATAGTAGCCGCGGATCCGCGGGCCGGCGGGTCCGGGGTCGGCCGCGGGGGAGGGGGGATCGAGCGCCGCGACCAGGGCGTGCACCTCCGGTGATTCGCTGGCCTGGGCGAGTCGCCGCAGGCGCCCCTCGACGCCGTAGCGGCTCATGTCGACGGTGATCCCCATGTCCTTCTCCAGGGCGCGCTTGAGTTCGACCAGGCGTTGCATCTGCTCGCGTTGTGACATGGCGCTTCTCCGGTGACGCAGTGGCAGGCCCTGCAGCAATATCCGCACCATCGGTCGAACGGCGTTCCGGCGCGGCCCGGTCGCGGACTTGCCGGTGGCCCCTGCACCGGCAGGGCGCAGGGCCGGCCGGCGCTGCCCGTCGAGGAGGCAGCCGTCGCGAGGCGTTACACTGGCAGGCGCCGACGCCGTCGAACATCCCATCCCGTCCATCGAGGTCCATCTGATGCGTTCGCTGTATCCCCCGATCGAGCCCCTGGTCAACCACAGTCTCCCGGTGGGCGACGGCCACGTCATGCACGTCGAGGAATGCGGGCGGCTGACCGGCCTGCCGGTGCTGTTCCTGCACGGCGGTCCGGGCGCGGGCTGCACCCCGATGCATCGTCGTTTCTTCGATCCCGATCGCTACCGCATCATCCTGCCCGACCAGCGCGGCGCCGGGCGCTCGACGCCGCACGCCAGCCTGGAGGCCAACACCACCGCCCACCTGATCGCGGACCTGGAGTTGCTGCGCGAGACGCTGGAGATCGACCGCTGGCTGGTCTTCGGCGGCTCCTGGGGGTCGACCCTGGCGCTGGCCTATGCCCAGGCCCACCCGGAGCGTGTCAGCGGGCTGGTCCTGCGCGGCGTGTTCCTCTGCCGGCGGCAGGACATCCGGTGGTTCTACCAGGACGGCGCCTCGCACGTCTTTCCCGACCACTGGCAGGACTACCTCGAACCCATCCCGGTCGAGGAGCGCGACGACCTGCTAGCCGCCTACCATCGCCGGCTCGACGGCGAGGACGAGATCGCGCGGTACCATGCGGCAAAGGCCTGGTCGGTGTGGGAAGGCCGCTGCGCCACGTTGCGTCCCGAGGCCGAGGTGGTCGACTACTTCGCCGACGCCCACCACGCCCTGTCGATCGCCCGGATCGAGAATCACTACTTCATGCACGATGCGTTTCTCGACACGCCGCTGCTCGAGGGGATGGACCGCATCGCCCACATCCCGGGGCATATCGTGCACGGTCGCTACGACATGGTCTGCCCCGTCGACCAGGCCTTCGCCCTGCACGAGCGCTGGCCGAGCGCCGGTTTCGAGGTGATCGACGCGGCCGGCCATGCCGCAAGCGAACCGGGCATCGTCGATGCGCTGGTGCGGGCGACCGACCGGTTCGCCGACGAGGCGCGCGCGTGATCGCGTTGATCCAGCGGGCCACCCGGGGCGCCGTGAGGGTGGACGACGCGGTGGTCGGCGAGATCGGTCAGGGGCTTGTCTGCCTGGTGGGCGTGGGCGACGGAGACGGGGCCGCGCAGGCCGATCGGCTGGCCGAGCGGGTGATGAACTACCGGGTGTTTCCCGACGGGCAGGGGCGGATGAACCGATCGGTGGGCGACATCGCCGGGGGAATTCTCGCCGTGCCGCAGTTCACCCTGGCGGCGGATACCCGCCGCGGCAACCGGCCCAGTTTCACCCCGGCGGCCGACCCCGGCGAGGCCGAGGCGCTGTTCGACCGCTTCGTCGAGACCCTCGAGCGTCATCACGGCGGGGGGGTGGCGACCGGGCGCTTCGGCGCCGACATGCAGGTCGAGCTGGTCAACGACGGACCGGTGACCTTCTGGCTGGAGGCGCGGCCTGACCGATCATCCCGGTGACGGCGCCGGTCGGGCAAAGTCGTCAGGCACGAAAAAGGCCCGCCGAATGGCGGGCCCCGTCTTTCGGAGGGTCAGTCTGCCTTAGGCAGCCTGGGTCGCCTCGTCGGACTTGCCGGTGTTGGACTTCCAGGAGATGGAAACCTCGTCACCTTTCTTGCCCGGAACCTTGATGTTCAGGTACGGGTTCTTGGAGACACCAGCGGACAGGTTGGCGGCCATGGCCTCTTCGCCGTTGACCTTGACGCTCATGGTCTCGATGTAGTCGGCCGGGATCTTCTCGCCGGTGGACTTGTCTTCGCGGTTACCGGTCTCCATCGGGTGACGGATCAGGGCCTTCACGTCCAGAACGTCGCCGGCCGGGGAGATGCGCATGCGGATAGTAGACATAATCTATACCTCTTGGGTTGTCTGTCTTGAATCAGTGACTTCGCGTTCAGGGGCCGATTAGCCGCCGCAGCCACCGATGGTTACCTTGACTTCCTTGCCGGCCTTGTACAGCTTGCCGCCCGCGTTGATCACGCCGGTGACGTTATCGGTCTCGCCCATGCGGATACGGGTGGAGACGAACGGGTTGGCGCCGGACAGGTCGAAGGAAGCGACCAGCGGGTTCGGGTTCTTCGAAACGAAGATCGCGACTTCCTTGGAGTCGGAGATCTTGGACTCGATGGTGACCGGGACGACCGCGCCGTTCTCGGCGATGTCCGGGGCCTTGACGTTGATGTCGTCGGAGTCGGAAACGTCAGAAGAGCCGAACAGCTCGTTCAGGGCGTTGTCCATGCTCTCGGCCTTGAAAGCGGCCTTCGGCCACTCGGCAGCGAGAACTGCACGCGGGGACAGCAGGCCGGCACCGACAGCCAGACCAGCAGCACTGGCAGCGATGCTGCCCTTCAGAAATACGCGACGCTTGGTTTGCATATCTTAACTCCTCGTTAATGTGTGGGTGTCCACGCCCCTACTGAAGCATGGCCCGTGCCAGATTTGTAACCTATTGTTTCAAAAGTGTAATGGTGGGAAATGCACGCCCGTTGCAAGTTGCAATCTGCAATTTCGATGCGCCCGGCGTTGCAATGATTCCGGGAGACAACGTGGCAATCACTTCTTGCCGTAGGCCTGCAGCTTGCGCCAGAGGGTCGACTTGTTGATGCCGAGGATGTTGGCGGTCTTCTCGCGGTTGCCTTGCGCGTATTCCAGGGTCTTCTCGATGTAGCGCCGCTCGAGTTCCTCGAGCGTGGGGTGGTCGGCGTCGATGGCGTTCGCCCCGCCGTCCCCGCCGGCGGGGACGGTGTCCTCGCCGACCAGCTCGAGGTCGATCTCCTCGCTGTCGGAGAGGGCCACGGCCCGTTCGATGGCGTTCTTCAGCTCGCGGACGTTGCCGGGCCAGGGGTAGTCGAGGATGGCGCGCTCGGCCCGTTCGGTCAGGCGCCTGGCGGGGCGGCGGAACCGGCCGGCGAACTCGTCGATGAAATGCTGGGCGAGCACCGGGATATCCTCGCGGCGCTGGCGCAGCGGCGGCATCTGCAGGCGCACGACATTCAGCCGGTGATAGAGGTCGTGGCGGAAGGTGCCCTCGCGCACCATCTCGGCGAGATTGCGGTTGCTCGCGACGATGAAGCGCACGTCGATCGGGATGGTCTGCACCCCGCCGACGCGGGTGATCTCCTGTTCCTGCACCACGCGCAAGAGTTTCACCTGCATGGCGTCCGAGATGTTGCCGATCTCGTCGAGGAAGACCGTGCCGCCGCTGGCGACCTCCAGCAGACCCGGCTTGGCGGCATTCGCGCCGGTGAACGCGCCCTTCTCGTGGCCGAACAGTTCGTTCTCCAGCAGGGTGTCGGTAAGTGCGCCGCAGTCGATCACGATGTAGGGCGTGCCGGCGAAGTCCGAGCGTTCGTGGGTGGCGCGCGCGGCCAGTTCCTTGCCCGAGCCGGACTCGCCCTCGATCATCACGTTGATGCGCACGTCGCGGATCTTGTCGATGATGTGGTAGATGGCCTCGATCGCCTTCGACCGGCCCAGCATGGCGCGCTCGCCGGTGACCGCCGCCGCGGGCGGTTCGGCCGGCCCCTCGTGCAACAGCCGGCGCACCAGCTCGATCAGTTCCTCCGGGTCGTAGGGCTTCTTGACGAAATCGCTGGCTCCGAGCCGCAGTGCCTGGATGGCGTTGTCGATGGTCGAATAGCCGGTGATCAGGATCACGGGCAGCTCGGGCCATTCGCCGCGCAGCCATTCGAGGAATTCCAGGCCGTTCATCCCCGGCATCTTGAGGTCCGAGATCACCAGGTCGACCGGATTGTCGGCCAGCCACGACTGGGCGGCCTCGACCGACTGGAAGCCGTGCACGGTCAGCCCCTCGGTGCGGGCGTAGCGCGTGAACAGGTCCGAGGCGCGTTCGTCGTCGTCGACGAAGGCGATGACCGGCGGGTTGTTGCTGGACCGGGGTGTCGTCATGGTGTCGGGGTCGGTTGCCTGGGTGTGTCCGTGGGTCGAATGATACGCGGTCGTGCCTTGTGGCGCGGCAGCACGACGCGCGCGAGTACGCCGGAGGCGTCGGGTTCGTCGACGTCGTGCCGGTTTTCCAGCGTCAGCTCGCCACCGTGGTACTGCACGATCCCCAGGCTGATCGAGAGCCCCAGCCCGGTGCCCCGGTCGACCGCCTTGGTGGTGAAGAAGGGGTCGAAGATCTGCTCGATCACCTCCGCGGGCAGGCCGTCGCCCTCGTCGCGGATGTCGATGCGGATGGTCTCCTCGAGGCATTCGGCCTGGATGAGTATATGGCCGCCGACGGGGCTGGCGTGGATGGCGTTGCGCACCAGGTTGGCGATCACCTGTTCCATCTGGCCCGGGTCGAACTCCGCCTGGCAGCGGGCGGTGGCGCTGAGCAGGGCGAGATGCACGTCGGCCTCCATGGCTTCCGGTTCCATGCGGTCGATTACCTCCTCGAGCCACTCGGCCACCGCGACGGTCTCGTGTTCCGGGGGCAGCTGGCGGGCGAAGTTCATCACGCCCCGCACGATGCGACTGGCGCGCAGCGCCTCGGCGCGCAGGTCGGTCACGTCGTCGCGGACCCCGGGAGAATCGGCCGGCAGCTGGCGCTCGATCAGGCGGGTGAGCGTGAGGATGTTGTTGAGCGGGTTGTTGATCTCGTGACCGATGCCGGCGGCCATCTCGCCGATCGAAGCGAGCTTGGCCTGCTGCAGGGCCTTTTTCTCCGCGCGATCGCGCCGGCGGGCCTCCTCGGCCAGCTGGGTGGTCAGGTAGCGGAACGAGGTCTGCAGTTCGTGGACCTCCGTGGTGCGCGAGTCGGCCGGGATGGAGCGGTCGCGGTCGCCGTCGGCGAAGCGCTTGAGGCTCTCGGACAGCCGGATGATCGGGCGGGCGAAGTAGCGTGCGCCCAGGCCGGCGAACAGCAGGCTCATCAGCAGGGCGAGCAGGCCGAACCCGTACAGGCTCAGGCGGATGTCGCGGAACGGTGCGGTAGTGATGTCGGCCGGCAGCTTGAACGCCACGAACCACGAGGCGAGGCTGTGCGGGTAGGGATGGTACTCCTGGTAGTAGTAGCGGCTCTCGCCGTCCTCGCTCAGGTAGGAACCGTTCGACTGCGCCACGGCGGTCTCCCAGAACGCGCCGTCATCGATCTCCTGGACGGTGGGCTGCTCGGCGCCGCTGCCGTTCTCGAACGGGCTGACGAAGCTGATGCCGCGCTCGTCGTCGAACAGGATCATGCCGTCGCGCGCGGGCGTGCCCGGGTTGTGTTCGACGATCATCACCTTGCCGTCGCGCGGGCGGGGCGAGAAGGAGAGGATCGCGTCGAGCTGCTCGCCGAAGGTGTTGACCACCACGTAGCCGGCGGTGCGGTCGTCGACGTTGCGCAGGGGACGCACCGCGTAAAGCGTGCTCGGTTCCCGGTCGGGCAGGGCGTCACCGAAGGCGAGCGGCAGCGTCATGAAACTGATCTGGTCGGACGGCAGCGCCTCGAGGCGGTCGATGAAGCGGTCGTTGTCGAACTCCTCCTCGACGTAGTTGACCTGCCCGAGGCTCTCGAAGGCCGGCGAGGCGACCCGCCCCCGGGTGACCTTGATCACCGTGTTGCCGGCCGCGTCCAGGATGCGGATACTCCCCAGTCCCGGAACCGTGCGCTGCAGGCCGGCCAGGAACCGGTTGGCGTTGATGCGCATCGAGGTCAGCTCGGGGTGGCGGATGCCCAGCGACGAGGCCATCAGGGCATTGAGCATCGTCTGGATTTCCTGCGACTGGCCGATGCCCTCGACCACCTCGCGCTCGTAGCGCATGCGGTTGCTCATCTCGCCGATCAGCGAATCGACGTTCTCGTCGATCTCGCGACCGATTTCCTTCTGGAAACGCTGTTCGCTGTAGCTGGTCACCCCCCACACCAGCAGCACGAGCGGCACCAGGGTGGCGGTGAATGTCCACAGGAAGATGTTGACCGGCAGTCGCATGCGGGCGAGCCTCGGGATGCGCCCGGCACGTTGGCCGGGGCATGGATTACGTTGAGGGTGACGCTATCACAAAGCATGACTGGACACAGTGGCTCGACGAGCGCGCCGCGGCGGGGCTGGCCCGCCGACTGACGGTCGCCGGCTCGCCGCAGGGGCCGCGCATGCGGATCGACGGCCGCGAGCGGCTCGTCTTCTGCAGCAACGACTATCTCGGGCTGGCCGCCGACCCGCGCCTGGCCGCCGCGATGCACGCCGGCATCGAGCGGTACGGCGTGGGTGCCGGCGCGGCGCACCTGATCAACGGCCATTTCGAACCCCACGAACGCCTCGAGACCGAGCTTGCCGACTGGCTGGACGTCGACGCGGTGCGGCTGTTCTCCACCGGTTACATGGCGAACCTGGGCGTGGTGGGCGCGCTGATGGGGCGGGGCGACACGGTGG
The DNA here is from genome assembly GCA_964442775.1 of uncultured Halothiobacillus sp. Classification (GTDB taxonomy): domain Bacteria; phylum Pseudomonadota; class Gammaproteobacteria; order Halothiobacillales; family Halothiobacillaceae; genus Guyparkeria. The sequence goes on from CAYUAO010000012.1 coordinate 23,286, forward strand.
TCGCCGACCGGCTGAATCACGCCTCGCTGGTCGACGCGGTACGGTTGTCCGGGGCGACGTTGTCCCGCTATCGCCACAACGACATGGCCGATCTCGAGGCCCGCCTGGAGCGCGCCCGCGGCGAGCGGATGATCCTCACCGACGGGGTCTTTTCCATGGACGGCGACGTCGCGTCGCTGGCGGAACTGGTCGAACTGGCCGAACGCTTCGATGCCTGGCTGGTGGTCGACGAGGCGCATGCCTTCGGCGTGCTGGGCGAGGCGGGGCGGGGCAGCTTCGAGGCGGCGGGGCTGATCCCCGGCGAGCGGGTGCTGCGCGTGGGCACGCTGGGCAAGGCCTTCGGCACCGCCGGGGCCTTCGTCGCCGGCGCCGCCGAGCCGTTGGCCGTGCTGCTGCAACGGGCGCGCACCTATCTGTTCACCACCGCTCAGCCGCCGGCCGTCGCCGAGGCGTCGCGCGCAGCGCTGGCGATCGTCCGCGAAGAGCGCTGGCGTCGCGACCACCTGGCCGACCTGGTGGCCCGTTTCCGTGCCGGCATCGCTGCGGTCGACGGGATCGAGCCGATGCCCTCGAACACGCCGATCCAGCCACTGGTCGTGGGCGAGGCCGGCCGTGCCGTGGCGATGGCCGAACACCTCGAGGCGGCCGGCCTGCTGGTGCCGGCGATCCGCCCTCCCACCGTGCCGACGGGCAGCTCGCGCCTGCGGGTGACCTTCAGTGCCGCCCACCGGCAGGCCGACCTGGAAACTATCCTGTCCGCCCTGACCGAATGCGCTAATCTCTCTTGAGACACCGCATGTTTCTCCGCGAGCGATTCGGGAGAACCATCCGGGCTCCACGGGACTGGCAGGCGCCCTGCGCCCCCAGACCGCCGTTAACGGCCCCGTGGCAAAATTCGGTCGGAGCGCGAATGGTCGAGGACCACGTGCCTCCGGCCATCGTTCGAGGAGTGACGAATCATGAAACGCATGACATTGATTGCCGTTGCCGCCGGCGCGCTGGTCGCCGCCGGCTGTGCCCAGAATCCCTACACGGGCGAGCACAAGCGTACCGCGACCGGCGCGACGGTCGGCGCCGGCGCCGGTGCCGCGCTCGGCCAGCTTATCGGCGGCGACACGAAAGGCACCCTGATCGGTGCCGCCGTGGGTGCGTCGGTCGGCGGCCTGGTCGGTCGCCAGATGGACCAGCAGGAGCGCGAGCTGCGTCAGGACATGGAAGGTACGGGCGTCGACGTGCAGCGCCAGGGTGACACCATCCGCCTGCAGGCGCCGGAGTCGATCACCTTCGCCACCGACAGCGCCGAGATCAGGCCGCAGTTCCGTCGCACGCTCGACGAGCTGGCCGCCTCGATCCAGCAGTACCCGAACACCGTGGTGCGCGTCGAGGGCCACACCGACTCGACCGGCTCGGCGAGCCACAACCAGAACCTGTCGCTCAACCGGGCCGAGAGCGTGACCAGCTACCTGTCGCGTTCCGGGGTGGAGTCCAGCCGCCTCCAGCCGGTCGGCTACGGCTTCAGTCGCCCGATCGCGACCAACGACACCGCCGAGGGGCGCGCGCAGAACCGGCGGGTCGAGATCCTGATCCTGCCGCGTAAACAGGAATAGGCGTCAGGCAAGGTTCCCGTGCACGGCCCCGGTCACTCCGGGGCCTTTTTCATTCGCCCGATCGAGTCGGCGGGCGGGTCGAGGTGATCGCCCGTCTTGATCTCCAGGCGTCGGGCCGTCCCGGCGGGCAGTTCGAGGACATAGCGGGTCGGCGCGGCGCTCGGGTAGCCGGGGCAGGGGTCGCGTCGGCAGGGCGGAACCGAGTCGTACCGGTCCACGATCCGCCAGTTGGTGTCCAGGTAGAGGATGTCGATGGCAAAGGACACGTTCTTCATCCAGAACGAGCGCGGCGCCTCGTCGGGATAGACGAACAGCATGCCCCGGTCCGCCGCCAGCGGTGGGCGGTGCATCAGTCCCCGCTTGCGGCTTGCCGGCGTGGTGGCCAGTTCCACCTCGAAGCGCTCGTCGCCCAGCCATAACGAGCGCTGCGCGCCGTCGTCGGACGACGGTGGCGCGCCCCAGGCCAACCAGGCGTACAGCAGTGCCGCGCCCAGCACGATGGCGGCGCGTAGCGGGCGGGTGGTCGACAGGCCGGGCAGGGCGTTCATGCGATAAGCATAGCGCCGATGGGTCCGGGGAGGGATCGTCCTGACTCGCCTGGCGGGCGCTGCTAAGATGCGCCCTTCATTGCAGCGACGAGACAACACGGTCCAGGCCCCATGACCCAACGTTCCGATGCCGACCAGCGGCGCGCCGAGGCGCTCGACTACCACGCACACCCGCAGCCGGGGAAGATCGCCACGGCGATCACCAAGCCCACCGAGACCGCGCGCGACCTGGCACTGGCCTACTCACCGGGCGTGGCCGAGCCGGTGCGAGCCATTGCCGCCGACCCGGACGCCGCCTGGCAGTACACCGCCCGCGGCAATCTCGTCGCCGTGATCTCCGACGGCTCGGCGATCCTGGGGCTGGGCGATCTCGGCCCGCTGGCCTCCAAGCCGGTGATGGAAGGCAAGGGCGTGCTGTTCAAGCGCTTCGCCGATATCGACGTGGTCGATCTGGAGGTCGAGGCGGAAAACCCGCAGGCCTTCATCGACACGGTGCGCCGGCTCGAGCCGTCGTTCGGTGGCATCAACCTCGAGGACATCAGCGCGCCGCGCTGCTTCGAGATCGAGGCCGCACTCAGCGAGGCGATGGACATCCCGGTCTTCCACGACGATCAGCACGGCACCGCGATCATCATCGCCGCCGGGCTGACCAACGCCCTGCGCCTGCAGGGCAAGCGCCTCGAGGACGCGAAACTGGTGCTGGTCGGCGCCGGGGCGGCCGGCACGGCCACCCTGAATCTCCTGCTCGACATGGGCTTGAAGCGCGAAAACCTGCTGGTGGTCGACCGGGTCGGCGTGCTCCACGACGGTCTCGACGACCTGCCCGAGCATCACCGCCGCTTCGCCGCGACCACCGAGGCGCGCACGCTCGCCGACGCCCTGGTGGGCGCCGATGCCTTCGTCGGCCTGTCGGCGCCCAATCTTCTCAGCGCGGAAATGCTCGCCAGCATGGCGGACAAGCCGGTGGTGTTCGCGCTGGCCAACCCCGACCCGGAGATCCTGCCCGAGACTGCCCACCAGGTGCGAGACGACCTGATCATGGCCACCGGGCGCAGCGACTATCCCAACCAGGTCAACAACGTGCTGGCCTTCCCGTTCATCTTCCGCGGCGCGCTCGACTGCCGGGCGCGGCGGATCACGCCCAACATGAAGATCGCCTGCGTCGAGGCGCTGGCCGCGTTGGCCCGCGAGGCCGTGCCGGAGTCGGTGCTCAAGGCCTACGATCTCGAGGCGATGACCTTCGGCCCCGAGTACATCCTTCCCAAGCCGTTCGACCCGCGCCTGATCGAGCGGCTGCCGGCGGCGGTGGCCAAGGCCGCCGAGGCCGACGGCGTGGCGCGCACGGCCTACCGCCCGCATCCGATGCCGGGGGCCGGATGACCCAGTCGCGCGCCTGGTTGATCGACGCCCACGCCCAGATCTGGCGGGCGTGGCACGTGTATGACAAGGGGCGAACCGATCAGTCCGGGCGCCCGGTCAATGCCGTATTGGGCTTCGCCGACTACCTGCTGGCGCTGATCGAGTCGACCTGGTTGCCCGACCAGCCGGCACCAGTCATCGCCGCGGTCTTCGACGCCCCCTGCGGTCGCAGGCATCGCCAGGCAATCTATCCCGACTACAAGGGGCATCGCCCGCCGCATCCCGCCGATCTCACCGAGCAGTTTCCCCGCTGCCGCGAGCTGGCGGCCGCGGCCGGTTTCGGTGCGCTGGATCACGCCGGTTTCGAGGCCGACGACGTCATCGGCACGCTGGTCGGTCGGTTGCGCAACCGCGAACGGGCGGTGACCATCGTCACCGGCGACAAGGATCTCGCGCAGCTCCTGGGGCCGGACGACCGCTGGTACAACCCGATGCGGGGCTCGGTAATGGCCTACGGCGACGTCGAGCGACGCTTCGGCGTGCGCCCGGCGCAGATCGCCGACTGGCTCGCGCTGACCGGCGACGTGGCCGACAACATCCCCGGCGTACCCGGCATCGGCCCACGTACCGCTGCCCGCCTGCTCAGGAAGCACGGCTGCATCGACGGCATCTATGACAACCTCTCGGCCGTCTACGGCATGAAGTTTCGCGGCGCGCCGCGCGCCCAGCAGTTGCTCGCCGAGCACGAGGCCCAGGTGCGCCTGTCGCGGCGGCTGACCGAGATCGTCTGCGACCTGCCGCTCGCCCATACCCCGCAGCCCTGGCGGGGCATCGATCGCCCCGCACTGGTGCGGCTGCTCGAACAAGCCGGCGCCGACCCGGCGCAGATCGAGCGCTGGGAGGCCTGGGACGCCCCGCAGGTCCGCACGGCCTGATGCTGATCGCCTTCAACAAGCCCTACGATTGCCTCTCGCAGTTCACGTCCGAACCGAACAGCCCGGCGGCGACGCTGGCCGACTGGATCGACTGCCCCGGTGTCTACCCCGCCGGCCGGCTCGACCGCGACAGCGAGGGACTGCTGCTGCTCACCGACGACGGGCGCCTGCAGAACCGCCTGGCCGATCCCCGCCACAAGCTCGCCAAGGTGTATCTCGCCCAGGTCGAGGGCGAGATCGACGAGGCGGCATTGAGTACGCTGCGCGAAGGCGTGACCCTCAAGGACGGCCCGACGCGACCGGCCGGCGCCGAGCGGGTCGACGAGCCCGACTGGCTCTGGCCGCGCCACCCGCCGGTGCGTTACCGCAAGCGCGTGCCGACCAGCTGGGTCGAGATCACCCTGCGCGAGGGGCGCAATCGCCAGGTGCGGCGCATGACCGCCCACGTCGGCTTTCCCACCCTGCGCCTG
>CAYUAO010000013.1:0-27997 GCA_964442775.1 uncultured Halothiobacillus sp.
GAAAAGCGAACAAACCCGCGAGCCAGAGATGCCATCGATTCGTGCAGAGTTTCCTGAGGGACCCACGGAAGAAACGAAAACGCCCTGCCGGATCGATGATCCGGCAGGGCGTTTTGCGTGAACGGCGCGACTGGCGCGCGCCCACTTGACTCTGGCGTCCCCAAGGGGATTCGAACCCCTGTTACCGCCGTGAAAGGGCGGTGTCCTAGGCCTCTAGACGATGGGGACCTGGTCGCTGTCTTCCGACGCCGGGCGCGTGTCCGCCCGACCGCCGTAAAGCGAGCGCGAATAGTAGCGGAAGCCAACGAGCCGATCAAGCACCTCTCGGCATGATCTCGAATCTCCCCCGAACCGGCCCGCCAATCGGGCGCTCTGACGATACACCCGCCCGCCACGACGAGCCGCAGTCCGTCCGCCTTGCTCGGCACCGGCCATGATTCACGCCGCTCATATCTATCCATAAAATTATTTATAACCACTAAGATCCAATTAATACTCATGAAACATAATGCTGGTATTCGGCACTTTCATATAATCATTTTTTCTTCATTGGTTTGCAATACACGGACAACGGAAATGTAATTCCCCACTGACAACATGCCGCCCCGGAATCAAATAGATTCTCGTCATCGATAGCTTGAGATGACAGACCAAGTTCCTTTTCAGATATTCGGGGAAAATCATGAAGAAAGGCATCGTAAAACTCGCCCTGGCCTCGGCCGTTGCAGCCGCCTCCTCCGTTCAGGCAGCGGATTTCGAGGTCAGCGACAAAACAACCCTGTCCCTGTTCGGCACCGTCGAACTCAAGTACAACTGGGCCGACGAGATTCAGGACGACGGCTCCACGGAGACCACATCGGGCTACGAGGACAACGGCTCGACCATCGGTTTCGGCGCCCAGCACGATTTCGACAACGGCATGACCGGTTATGTCGAATTCGAATTCGAGCACAATGCGAACGATTCGGGTAGCGACGTGAAAACCGACGTGGCATTCGCCGGACTGGCCGGTGATTTCGGTGACATCCGTGCCGGGCGATTCGACAGTATCTACACCGTGGCATTCTACGATCTCATCGATCCGTTCGAGACCGTCAGTCTCGGCGAAGAGAGCGTAATGTCCGAGGACAACCTGATCGCCTACTACAGCCCGGACTTCAACGGATTCAGCTTCGAACTCCAGAGCCGTTTGCGCGGTGATCGCGAAAGCGACTCCGGATCCGACGAATTCGGCTTCGCCGGTGTCGCCAAGTACACCGCGGACCGCTATTCGCTGCACGCCGGCTTCGACAACCGCGGCGCGGAAGAAGTCGAAGTGAACGGCGAGTGGACCAACGAAGACCCCGTCTACGGCGTGGGCGCCGCGGTGAGCCTGACCGATTCGCTGGACCTGGGGGCCCGCGTGAGCGTCGAGGATCACGTCAGCGGTGGGGATACCACCTACTACGGCGCGTCACTCAGCTACGACTACGGCATGGGCTCGGCCTACGGTGCCGTGCAGCAGGTCGATCCCAGCGAAGGCGACAACCGCACCGAGTTCGCCGCCGGCATCAACTACCAGGTAGTCGACAACCTGAGCGTCTACTCGGAATACGGCAGCTACGACCGCACCGCGGACGCCGTCGGCGACATCGATTCCCAGTTCGAAATCGGTGCGATCTACGAATTCTGAATCCAAACCCACGCTTTTGGCAAAGCAGGAGGTACTGCTCATGCGTAACGCAATCCTGACGTCGGCCCTGGCGGGCATCGTGGCCATGACGGGCGCTCAGGCGGCCCTGGCCAGCGAGGATCTCGGCCAGGCCTGCCCCGACACCATCCGCATGGCGGACACCGGTATCGAGGGCATGGGGCCGCTCAAGGAGGCCTTCGGTCCCTTCGCCGAGACCTTCGAGGAAGTCACCGGGCTCGAACTCGAGATGTTCAGCCTCAGCAACCGCACCGCTGCGGGAAACGCGCTGCAGTACGACGACGTCGACCTGGTTTTCGCCGGGCCTTCGGAATTCGTGCTCTTCGAGCGCGAGAGCGACATCGAGATCCTCTTCGCGATCGAGCGGCCGCACTACGGCAGCAGCTTCTTCGTGCCGGCGGAAAGTGATATCGAGTCGCTCGCCGACCTCCAGGGGCACAAGGTCGCCCTCAAGGACACCGGCTCGACCAGTGGCCACATCTTCCCCAGCCAGATGATGGTGGAAGCCGGCCTGGACCTCGACAAGGACCTGGAGGTCGTCATGGCAGGCGATGCGCGTATCGCTGCCCTGGTCAACGGCGACGTCGATGCCATGGGTGGGGGCAACCGCGACATCGAGGAAATCGAGGCCATGGACCCCGAGGGCGAGTATCGCGTGATCGCGAAGAGCGACGTGCTGCCGGGCGACCCGGTGGTCATGCGCGGGTCGCTTCCCTCGGAGTGCAAGAGCGGACTGCGCGACACCCTGAAGGCGAACGCCGACCGGCTCTGGGAGGCACTCATCGCCACGGAGCGCAACGAGGGCAAGTTCCTCAACCGCGACTCCTCGATGGGCTTCGAGCGCACCGCGGACGACTATGAGGTCATCCGTCAGGCCTACGACGCCGCCGGCATCGACCTGTAACCGACCGGAATCATCTCCGACGATTCCCCTCGGCACAGGGAGGTGCCGATCTTTTTCCTTTCACCTTCGCAAAGTCAGGTGTCCCCATGACCAACGTCAATTGCTGCCTCCCGACCATGCGGCGGGAGGCTTCGTCGTGAGCGCCATTCACGTTCGCGACCTGCACAAGCATTACGGCGATCTGCACGTGCTGCGCGGGATCGATCTCACCATCGAGCGCGGCGAATGCGTGATCCTGCTCGGGGCCAATGGCTGCGGCAAGTCCACGCTGATCCGCTGCCTCAACGGTCTCGCCAGCCACGACAAGGGCGAGGCGGTGATCCTCGATCAGTCACTCGATCGGCTGAACAAGGCCGGCCTGAGGCGACTCCGTCGACGGGTCGGCGTGGTTTTCCAGCAGTTCAACCTGGTGCAGAACGTCTCCGTGTTCCAGAACGTCCTCCACGGCGCACTCGGAAGCCAGCCCTTCGGCCTCTGGCAGACCCTGTCGGGTCTGGCCAGCGAGTCGTTGCGCGAACGCGCCATGCAGAGCCTCGCGCAGGTGGGACTTGCCGAGAAGGCGGGGTTCAAGGTCCGTCAGCTGTCGGGGGGACAACAGCAGCGCGTCGCCATCGCGCGCACCCTGATGCAGGACGCGGAAATCCTGATCGCCGACGAACCGGTGGCCAGTCTCGACCCCCGGGCCGGGCGGGAAATCATGGACCTGCTGGTCAATATCGTGAACGAACGCGGCATGACGGTGCTCTGTTCGCTTCATCAACTGGAACTGGCGACGGAATACGGCGACCGCGTGGTCGGCATGAAAGCGGGGCGTATGCACATCGACACGCCGCGCCATGACGCCGACCTTCACAGCCTGGAGGCACTCTATCGCGGCGACGTTCGAGTCGACGCCACCCCCGCCGGGCACTCGGCCGATTCCCGAATCGAAACCGTCTGACCGAGGAGACGAGCATGTCACAAACCCAAGATCCGCACCCCCAGATACCGCCCCGCTTCCGGCGGCCGTCGCCCCTCGCCTGGGGCCTGGCGCTGCTTTTTCTCGCGCTGTTCGTTCAAGGGCTGACGGCAACCGAAGTTTCCCTCGAGCGACTCGTCAAGGGCGCGGAGAACCTCGTCCACTTTCTCGGCCGGGCCTTTCCGCCCGACACCGGTGGGCTCGACACCATCGCCTCGGCGATGCTCGAGACACTCTATATCGCTATCGTGGGCGTGGTCATCGGGGTGGTGTTGAGCCTGCCGTTCGCCCTGCTCGCCGCTCGGAACACCTCCCCGTGGCCCTGGTTGCGCTTCGTCACGCGCCTGATGATCACCACGATGCGCACCATACCCGACCTGATCTGGGCGCTGATCTTCGTGGTGGCGGTGGGACTCGGCCCCCTCGCCGGCGTGCTGGCGATCGTCATGGACACGATCGGCTTCGCCGCCCGCTTCTTCTCCGAGCGAATCGAGGAGGTGCACCCCGGCCCCTCGGAGGCCCTGAGCGCGACCGGGGCCGGTCGCCTGTCGGTGATCGGCGGGGCGATCATGCCCGAGACCATGGCCTCGATGACCGCCACGAGCCTCTACAGCGTCGAGAAGGCGCTGCGCTCGGCGGTGACCCTCGGACTGGTCGGCGCCGGCGGCATCGGCGTCGAACTGGCGGCCGCCATGCGGCTGTTCAACTACGACGAGGCCCTGACCATCATCCTCGTGATCCTGGTCGTCGTGGTCGCCTTCGAGCAACTCTCATCGGCGATCCGCAAAAGAGTGATCTGAACCGAACAGACAGGAAGGCCGCACCCCTTGCGCTGGCTGTCGAGCGCGGTGGACACCTGCCGCAACCAGCCCCGTAACGGGGTTTCCGAAACGTCGTCGCCGGCGGACGGGAGCGATGTCGCGGCCCGCCGTGAGGCGTCCGTTACCGCTATCCCTGGCTCAGCCTAGGTGCGAGGCCACAACAAAAAACCCGATGCACGAATGCATCGGGTTTTTTGCCGTATATGGCGTCCCCAAGGGGATTCGAACCCCTGTTACCGCCGTGAAAGGGCGGTGTCCTAGGCCTCTAGACGATGGGGACCTGATTGGCGCGCCCGGGAAGATTCGAACTCCCGACCTTCTGGTTCGTAGCCAGACGCTCTATCCAACTGAGCTACGGGCGCTTTGGCTCCCCGAGCTGGACTCGAACCAGCGACCCAGTGATTAACAGTCACTTGCTCTACCAACTGAGCTATCGGGGAATACGTCACTGCTGACGTGGGGCGGCATATTAATGATCCACCCCGGGTGCGTCAACACCCGCGAGCAGAAAAATGCGCCCATGAGCGGCCTGCCGGGCTAAGGCGTTGAAACCGGGCCCGGCGGATCGCCCGATCCGTGAGCGCGATGCCCGGGTGCAGCGGGGGCCGCAGAAACGAAAGGACCCGGCCATGCCGGGTCCCGCGAACGTCACGTCGCCCGCGAACGCGGGCCTTGCCGGGACTTAGAGAAACTCGAGTTCTTCCGAGACGGCTTCCGCGCCCTTGCGCGCGCACATCTCGTCGGTCTCGCCGGACGGCGCCCCGGAGACGCCGATTGCCCCGTAGGTCTTGCCGCCTCCCTCGATGGTCACGCCACCGGCGCCGAACATCAGACCCGGCACGTGACCCAGTCCGCCTTCGCCGCGATCCTCGATCGCCGATGTGGCCGAGTTGAAGGACATGGCGGTGTAGGCCTTGAGCTTGGAGATACGCAGGGTCAGGTCCGGGGCGAGTACGTCGCGCAGTACCACCTGCTCGTGACCGCCACGATCGACAACCGTGACACCCACCTGGATGCCCTCGTCACGGCAGGCCTCGATGGTCGCCTGGGCCGCCTTGAGCGCCATCTCCATCGAGAGGCGGTCGACACTGACCGTTGCCGGCTGGTCGGATTGCGCCATGGCGGCGCTGCCAGCGAACACCAGCCCGGCGGCGAGCATGCTGCGGCGAATCACGTTCTTGGTGAATTGCATGGGAATCCCTCTTGAGTTGCTTGTCGTTCCGGCGGGCTCGTGCCCGCACTGGTGGTCAAGGCCCGATCTAGGCCGGGTCCAGTTCAGGGTAATCGATATACCCCTTCTCCCCTCCACCGTAGAAGGTCGAGGTGTCGGGTTCATTGAGCGGCGCGTCGCGACGGAAACGCTCGACGAGATCGGGATTGGCGATGAACGGCACGCCGAAGGCGACAGCCGTGGCCGTTCCCTGCTCGATATCGCGCTCGGCACGGGCCTGGTCGTACTGGTAGTTGCGGATCACCGCGCCGTCGAACAGCGGCACCAGGTCGGCCAGGTCGAAGGCGGGACCGGCCTCCCCCGGCGCATCCTCGCCCATGCCGGCAATATGCAGGTAGGCCAGTCCGAACGGGTTGAGCTCTCGCACCACGTAGGAGAACGTGCCCCAGGGATCGCTATCGTGCATGCCGTTGAACGGCTGCAAAGGCGAGATCCGCACCCCGGTGCGCCCGGCCCCGGCCACGCCGGTGACCGCCGCCAGCACCTCGCGCAACAGCCGCATACGGTTCTCCAGCGATCCGCCGTAGCGATCGCTGCGCTTGTTGGTGCCGTCACGCAGGAACTCGTCGATGAGATAGCCGTTGGCGGCGTGCACCTCGACCCCGTCGAACCCGGCCGCCAGGGCGCGCTCGGTGGCCCGGGCGTAGGCCTCGACCAGCTCGGGGATTTCCTCGGTCTCCAGCGCCCGCGGCGTCTCGAAGGGCTTCTTTTCCCCGGAGGGAACGTAACCTTCGCCATCGATGGCAATTGCCGACGGCGCGACCGGCAACTTGCCGCCCGGCTGGAAATCCGAATGCGAGACGCGGCCGACATGCCAGAGTTGCAGCACGATGCGGCCGCCGGCGTCATGCACCGCCCGGGTGATCATCTCCCAGCCGGCCTGCTGCTCGTCGCTGTGGATGCCGGGGGTGGCCGGGTAGCCCTGCCCCTCCGGCACCACCTGGGTCGCCTCGCTGATGATCAGACCGGCGCCGGCACGTTGCCGGTAGTAGGTGCACATCATCTCGTTGGGGACGTTGCCCGGCACCGTGGCCCTGCAACGGGTCAACGGCGCCATGATGACGCGGTTGGGCAGGGAGAGATCGCCGAGGGCGACCGGGGTAAGCAGCACGGAATCCTGACTCATGGAACCTCTGAAACGTGATTGAAGCCGGTACCGGCACGTCCAAAGGTGTCATCGGCGCCGGCAACGGATTGTGGGAAAACCCTCGGCGAATGCCGAGTCGGAGCGACATGCCTGAAGAGTTTCCTTAGCCGGCTAACTTGTAGACCACGAGAGGGGGGATTGCCACTCGCGTGCCGAGGCCTGCCGCTTCTCAGTGCCTGACGGGGGCGCCGTCGGATTCCTGCACCAGGATCCATGGCGGGGTGACCACCGCCCAGAGGGTCGCCTCGCCGTCCGCCCAGCGACGGGCGGTGTCGGTATCGAGCGCATCGATCCGCCCGACTTCTTGCCAGGCAGCGACCGACTCCGCCCGGTCGCGGACGATGGCCATGGCCACGTCGACGAGGTCGAGGTCCGAGGCGATCTTGAGGATCTGCCCCTTGGCGAAGAAGCGTTCGAGTTCCGACCACTCGATCCGCGCGGTCTGGCCGACCAGTTCGGCGTAGAGTGTCTCGTCGTCGAGCGCCGCCGCGCCGGTCTCGGGGAGATTGGAGGAGATTTCTGTCATGATCTGCCCTTGTTCAATGCATTCGGAGAGGAGAGTCTGCCGATGGCGAAGCGACGCCGCCCGGGACCCGACCGCTCGAGCTACCTCAATCACCGCAGCCGCGTCGAGCCGATCGTCGCGCCCGACGGGTCATCGGTCCGCGAACTGCTGCACCCGTCGCGTCACGCCATCGAGCGCCTGAGCGTGGCCGAGGCGACCGTCGAGCCGGGTCGATCGACCCGCCTGCATCGCCACCCGGTGGCCGAGGAGGTCTACCAGATACTCGACGGCGCCGGCGTGATGGAGCTCGACGGGGAGCATCTGGCCGTCGTCCCGGGTGATATCATCCGCATCGCACCCGGCCAGCCGCACCGGATCGAGGCGCGCAGCGAGGTCCCGCTGCGGCTGTTGTGCGTCTGCCAGCCGGCCTATCGCGACGAGGATACCGAATTCCTCGACACACCCGACACCAGCGACGGCGACACCTGAACGACATGGTCATCCAGCGCAGCACCTTCGAATTCCTGATTCTCACCCTGGTCGTGGGAAGCATCCTTGCCGCCACGCTCTGGCTCGGCCATGGGGCAGGCGTGCTCTTCCTGGTCGGCTGGGGCGTGGTCGGCTTCATCTACCTCAAGCGCAAGAAGCCCGCGGACAGGCAGACCGACGACAGCCCGGACTGACTCAGTCGGCCGCCTGTTCGGCCATCAGCTCGCGTACCCGATCGAGGTCCGCCTGGGTATCCACCCCGGGCGGCGGCGTGACCTCGGCGATCTCGATCGCGATGGTCTCGCCCATCGACAGCGCCCGCAGCTGCTCGAGCTTTTCCAGCCGTTCGATTTCCGGGCTGCCCGCCGCGACGAAGCGGCGCAGGAAGCCTGCCCGGTAGGCGTACAGCCCCAGATGACGAAAGCCGAACACCCCCGCCTCGCCCGATTCCGGCAGGCCGTCGCGATGGAACGGGATCGGCGCGCGCGAGAAATACAGCGCCTCGGCGCGCTCGTTGGCGATCACCTTGACCGCGTCGGGCGAAAGAAACTCCTCGCGCCCGGCGATCGGCACCATCAGGGTCGCCATCGCCGCCTCGGGCTTGGCGCGCAGCAGGTTGGCCACCTGGGCGAGCAGCACCGGCGGCATCATCGGCTCGTCGCCCTGAAGGTTGACCACCACCGTCTCGTCGGGGAGCTCAAGGAAGTCGATCACCTCGGCCAGCCGGTCGGTACCCGACTCGTGCCCCTCGCTGGTGAGCACGGCACGCGCGCCGATCTCGGCGGCGCTCTCCTGGATACGCTCGTCGTCGGTGGCGATCACGACGTGCCCGCTGCCCGCCGCGACGGCCCGTTCATAGACCCAGTGGATCATGGGTCGCCCGGCGATCTCCGCCAGCGGCTTGCCCGGCAGGCGGCTGGAATCGTGGCGTGCCGGGATGATGATCCAGTCGCTCTCGGCCATCATGCGCCGGTCTCCGCCGCCGGGTGCTTCTTGCGCCAGGCCTGGTATTCCTCGTCGTCAAGGCGGCGCGCCTCGTCCTCCAGCATCACCGGGATGCCGTCCCGGATCGGATAGGCCAGGTGCGCCGACAGCGAGATCAGCTCGTCATTGCCCTTGTCGTAGATCAGCGGCCCCTTGGTCACGGGGCACACGAGGATATCCAGCAGCTTCTTGTCCATCGGCGGTTGCACCTCAAGTCGAGCGTCGCGAACCACCCGCGGCGGTCGCGACGATTGCGTCATCTTTCCAGTCGTTCCAGCGTGGCCTCGAGCAGCGCCGGTGGCAGGTCGATGCCGCCGCGCACCACCAGCACCTGCCCGGGGCGGGACGGCGGCTCGGGCCATTTGACCGCATCCTTCTCGGTCATGACAACCGGGCGACCGTCGGCCAGCCAGGCCTGCGCCTGGGCCGGGGTGGGCGCGGCGTGGTCGTCGAGCGGGTGAGGGGCGATCGAGATTCCCTCGGCTTCGAGCATGGCGAAGAAGCGCCCGGGATTGCCGATGCCGGCCAGGGCGATGACGTCCCGCCCGGCGAGGTCCGTCATCGGCCGCTCGGTCCGGTCGAACTGATCGACCAGTCCCTGGGGTCGAAAGTCGATCCGCCAGGCGGGCACGTCGCGCGTTCCCGCGCCGTGACGTGCGGGCTCCGCCCCGTTGACCAGCACCGCGTCGACCTCGTCGATCACCGCGGGCGGCTCACGCAGGGGCCCGGCCGGCAGACACCAGCCGTTGCCCAGGCCGCGCTGACCGTCGACGACGACCCACTCGATGCTGCGCGCGAGCCGGTGATGCTGCAGCCCGTCGTCGCTGACGATCACGTCGACCTCCGGGTAACGCGCCCGTATCTGCTTGGCCGCCTCGCGCCGGTAGGGGTGGACGACCACCGGCACGCCGGTTCGCTGGTAGATCAGCCAGGGCTCATCGCCGCAACTGGAGGGGTCGACCGCCTCGGCCAGGTCCACCGGCTCGATGCCCACCTTCACGCCGAACCCGCGGCTGATCACCCCCGGGGTGTGGCCGGCCCGGCGCAACGCCTCGACCAGCGCGATGACCACCGGCGTCTTGCCGGTGCCGCCGACAGTGAGGTTGCCCACCACGATCACGGGGCACTCCGGCTCGCGCCCGGCCGCACGCCGCCGGCGACGGGCCGCCTCGGCGCAGACCAGCCGCCCCAGCGGCCAGAGCAGGCGGGCGATCGGACCGCGTCGCTGCCAGAAGCCCGGGTAGCGCATCAGTCGCCCTGCTCGGCGAACTGCAGGCGGTACAGACCGGCGTAGGCACCGTCAGCGGCCAGCAGGTCCTCGTGGCGTCCCTGTTCGACCACGCGGCCGCCCTCCATCACCACGATGCGATCGGCGTGCTCGATGGTCGACAGGCGATGCGCGATCACCAGGGTGGTCCGCCCGCGGGTGAGATTCTCCAGCGCCCGCTGGATGAAGCCTTCCGAGCGCGTATCCAGGGCCGAGGTCGCCTCGTCGAGCAACAGGATCGGTGCGTCGCGGTACAGGGCCCGGGCGATCGCGATCCGCTGGCGCTGGCCGCCCGAAAGCAGTACGCCGTTCTCGCCGATGCTGGTGTCGAAGCCATCGGCCAGCTGCTCGATGAACTCCTCGGCGAAGGCCGCGCGCGCCGCCTCGCGGACCCGCTCCATGTCGAAATCCGCCCCGTCGGCGTAGCCGATATTCGCCGCGACGCTGGTGTTGAACAGCACCGTCTCCTGGGAAACGTAGGCAAACTGTCGGCGCAGATTCGCCAGCGGCAGGTCGTCGTGGCGATGCTCGTCGAGGCGGATCGCGCCGCGCTGGATCTCGACGAACCGCGGCAGTGCGCCCATCAGGCTCGACTTGCCCGCACCCGACTGGCCGACGAACGCGACCGTTTCGCCGGCGGCGATCTCGAGACTCACCCCCTTGAGCACCCAGTCGGGGTCGCTGCTTTCCGTGGGGGCCGGGTGGCGGTAGCTCAGCCAGACATCGTCCATCGCGATGCGCCCGCTGACCCGGTCGACCGTCCCGGTGCCCGATTCGTCCTCGCGCGGCTCGTCGAGCAGCGCGAACAGGCTCTCGCCGGCGGCGATGCCCTTCTGGATGATGGCGTTGAGGTTGATCAGCCGCTTGGCCGGGGCAAGCGTCATGGACAGGGCAGTGATGAACGAAACGAAGGTGCCGACGGTGATGTCGTCCATGCGGTCGCCGCTGGTGGCGAACCAGACCACGCCGGCCACGCCGATGGCGAGCACGAACTGCGTCAGCGGCGAGGACGCCGCCTGGACCAGCTGCATCTTCATGAAGGCGCGGAAGTTGTACTGGTTCTGCCGGTCGAAGCGCGCGCCCTCGTAGTCCTCGCCGCCGTAGAGCTTGACCACGCGGTGGCCGGTGATGGTCTCCTCGGCGACGTGCGAGACCTGCCCCATCGACTCCTGGATGCGCCGCGCGTAGCGACGGAAGGAGCGGGAGATGCCCGCCACCATGCCGACGAGAAGCGGCACCAGCACCAGGATGAACAGCGTCAGCTCCCAGGAGAGATACACCATCCACGCCAGCAGGCCGATGACCGTGACGCTGTCGCGCACCAGGATGGTCAACGCCTTGGAGGCGGCCTCGGAGACCTGCTCGCTCTGGTAGTTCAGCCGGGTGAGCACCTCGGTCGACGGCACCTGGTCGAAGTAGCGCGGCGGCAGGTGCAGCACCTGGTCGAAGGTGTCGTGGCGCAGGTCGCGGATGACCGAGCGCCCCACCCAGGCCATGCCGTAGTTCGAGGCGAACTCGCCGATCACGCGGAAGACGAACACCCCCAGCAGCGCCAGCGGCATCCAGGTGATCAGGGTGGGATCGCGGTCGACGAAGCTGCCGTCGAGCAGCGGCTTCATCAACGAGGCGAAGCCCACCTCCGACAGCCCCGCGACCACCATGCCGACGATCGCGATCACCAGCACCCGCGTGTAACGCCAGGTGTAGTCGAGCAGGCGACGGTAGGTGGCCCAGCCGGCCTCCGCCCGGGCGCGTTGCTTGAGTGACTCGGGATTCATCGTGGCGGCGTGGTCCCCAGCCCGATTTTCTCGATTCCCGCGCGGCGGGCCTGGTCGAGCACCGTCACCACCCGCTGGTTGACCACCCGGGCGTCGGCCCATAGCACCACCGGGCGGCCGTCGTCGGCGATCTCGGCCAGCACGTCCGGCAGGTCCTGCTCGGCGACGCGTCTGCCGTCGACGGCAATCTCGCCGCGACCATCGAGTTCGATCACGTGATTCTCCAGTTCCGCACGCTCGCTGCTGCCGGACTCGGACACCGGCAGGTCGACCTTGAGGGCCCGGTCATGCACGAAGGTCGTGGTCAGCATGAAGAAGATCAGCAGCATGAAGACCACGTCGATCAGCGGGATCAGGTTGAGCTCGAGCGGCTCGCGCGGTCGCTGACGGAAATTCATGCCGGCTGCCTCCCGCTCGGGCCGGCCGGGTGGATCATGTCGACCAGCCGGATGGCCTCGGCCTCCATGTCGATCACCAGCTCGTCGATCAGGCCCCGGAAGTAGCGGTGAAAGATGAACGCCGGCACCGCCACCATGATCCCGGCCGCAGTGGTGATCAGGGCCTTGGCGATCCCGCCGGCGAGCAGTTCGGGCGCGATCGCCCCGGCCCCGCTGTGCGCGGTGATCGCCTGGAAGACGTCGATGATGCCGATTACCGTGCCCAGCAGGCCGAGCAACGGCGAGATCAGGGCGATGGTCCCCAGCGTGTTCAGATAACGCTCCATCTCGTGGGCGACGTGTCGGCCGGCATCCTCGATCCGCACCCGCATGCTTTCGGCCGAACGGCTGCCGGTCAGCCCCGCGGCGAGAATGCGGCCCAGGGGCGAGACCCGCGCCAGCTCATCGAGCCTTTGGGGCGTGATCCCGCCGCGGCCCTGCCAGGAGCGGACCGTCTCGACCGGGTCGCCGCCCATGACGCGCCCGCGACGCAGGGTGTAGAGACGCTCGAAGATGATCGCCATGGCGATCACCGAGGCGATGATGATGGGCAGCATCATGCCGCCACCGGCCAGAACGAGATCAAGCATGGTCGTGGTGGGTCCTTTTCCGTGGATGGTGGTTCATTCGCGCGACGCCACTGGGTCGAGTCCAGCCCGGCCGGTCACGCCGGTTCGTCAGAACGGCGAGATCCGCTTGCCTTCCGGCCAGCGCACCCGGTAACCGAAATCGATCCGCCAGGGCTCGTCCGGCTCCAGCTCGCGCTCGTAGGCCCAGACGCCCTTCTGGTCGTCGAACTCGCGTTGGGCCGGCGTGTCGGTGTCGGCCAGCGGCTCGACGACGATATCGGCGTCCAGGGCCGTGGGCATCCGCATCAGCACGGTCACCGGCACGTCCTCGGCGTGGCGGCTGGTCACGGTGACTTCGCGGTGCCGTTCGACCTGCTGGAACTTGCCTATCAGGCCGTGCCCCGCCCGCTCGTCCGGCGGACTACGGTAGTCGACCACCAGTCGCGGATCGACCCCGAAGCTCAGTTCGACGGGTACGTCGGGCTGCAGTGGGGGACGCGAGGTGCCCGCCTGCTGCTGACCGTCACGGTGGATCTCCCAGCGCCCCGCCGGAAGCGGATCGACGATGTTCGGCTCGAACCGGGCGACCACGACGGCATCCCGGCTCGTCTGTGGCGAGACCCGCAACGCCATTTCGGCATCGAGCGACTGCGCGAGCACGCCGAGGCTCACCCCGCCCTCACCGCTCGGGATCGCGGCGGGCTTGTTGACCGCGATCCGCGTGGCGAAACCGGTTTCGTCCACGACCCGGGCCGCCTCGGCGCTGCCGGCGACATCCGCGCGCATCGCCGGGCTGCTGGCCAGCGGCCGTACCGGGCCGCCGTCGTCCGGATCGACGAAACCGATCGTCAACGGCGAGAGCGTCGGCACCGGGTAGAAGCGGCGCTGGTCGCTGGTCACCAGCGTGGTCGGCACCGTGGGCCAGTCCTCACCGGTCTGCTGGTGGACCCTGGCACTCATGCGCCAGTGAATCTCGCGCTCGGCCGTGTCGAGCCGGGCCCGGTAGACCGGCTCCCAACCGGCGTTGGCGACCCGGTATTCCAGGCGCAGCGCCTCGGCGTCAGGTTCGAGGTCCGCCTTGTCGAGCGCGATGCCGACCCGCCAGCCGGGAGCCTCCCCCGCCAGCTCGTCGAGGGCCGCGCGCAGGGCGTCAATGTCTTCGTCGATCGCGGTGCGACGCTCGAGCAGGGCCTGGCGCTCCTGGGTCAGCCGGGACATCAGTTCGTCCACCGGACCACCCTCGCGCCACAGGGCCGCAAGATCATCGTCGTCCAGCGCCAGGGCCGCGAGTTGATCTCGAGCAATGCGCCGGCGCAACGTGTTCTCCTCGAGCGAGGCCTCCACGGCATGTGCATCGGCCTGCCGTTCGTCGAAGCGCGCCGACAGGCGTCGGTACCGTGGTGTCTCGCGCATCACCTCGCGTTCGAGCCGGATGCCGGATTCCGTGTCGACCCGCGCGCCCCTGACCCGCAGGCTGTCGCGGTCGAGATCGGCCGGGAGGCCGCCCAACCACAGGTGATCGTCCCCGTCGGAGCCCTCCCGGCGCAATCGCGCCACCTCCGACGAGTCGAGGTCCGCCAGCGCCCTGGCGGTCAGCGACCGGCTAACCCACGCGCCGGAAGGCGCCACCGTCAGCCGCTCGATCGCCATCGCGTGGTCGTCGACCGATTCGATCAGCTCATCGATCTCGGCGGAGACGGCATGGGCGGGCACCGCCCAGACCAGCCACGGCAATGCGCCGCCGAGCACCAGGCCGGCGGCCACCCGTCGCCGGGTCGGGGCCACGGGACGGTCGGCCGCCGGATCAGCCATGCTCCGGCATCTCGTCGAGCACCCCGCCGCCGGCACGGCGAATGCGCACCGCCTCGGCGAGGCGATGAATGACCGCGCGGCTGTCGTCCCAGCCAATGCAGGCATCGGTGATGCTCTGGCCGTAGTGGAGCGGCTTGCCCGGCACCACGTCCTGGCGGCCGGCGACCAGGTGGCTCTCGATCATGGCGCCGACGATGCCGGCGTTGCCACCGGCGATCTGCGCGGCGACGTCCTCGGCCACCTGGATCTGGCGGGCATGCTGTTTCTGGCTGTTGGCATGCGAAAAGTCGATCATCAGGCGCTCGGGCGTCTCGGTCTGGCGCAGTTGCTCGAGGGCCTCGCTGACGCTCGCCGCGTCGTAGTTGGTGCTGCGTCCGCCGCGCAGGATGATGTGGCAATCCGGGTTGCCGCTGGTGGCGAAGATCGCCGAGCGCCCTGCCTTGGTCACCGAAAGGAAGTGGTGCGGACGGGCCGAGGCGCGGATGGCATCGATCGCCACGCGCAGGCCACCGTCGGTGCCGTTCTTGAAGCCCACCGGGCAGGACAGCCCCGAGGCGAGCTCGCGGTGGACCTGCGACTCGGTGGTCCGCGCACCGATCGCGCCCCAGCTGATCGAGTCGGAGATGTATTGCGGGCTGATCAGGTCAAGGTACTCGGTGGCCGTGGGCACGCCCATCTCGGCCAGGTCCACCAGCAGGTGACGGGCCACGCCCAGCCCCTTGTTGATGTTGAAGCTGCCGTCGAGGTCCGGGTCGTTGATCAGGCCCTTCCAGCCGACCGTGGTGCGCGGCTTCTCGAAGTAGACCCGCATGACGAGAAACACGTCGTCCTTCACCTCGTCGGCCAGCCCGCGCAGGCGGGCGGCGTATTCACGCGCGGCGTCCACGTCGTGGATCGAGCAGGGCCCCATCACCACCATCAGCCGGTCGTCGCGGCGGTCGAGGATGTTCTGGATGGTCCGGCGGGCCTGAGCCACCGTCTCGGCACCCTGCTCGGAAAGCACGTACTCGGTCCGGAAGACCTCGGGCGGGGTCAGCTGGTGGATCTCCTCGATGCGCAGGTCGTCGGTCTGTACGGTCATCTTCTCTCAACTATCCGGTATGGCCCGCCGGCGGCACGGCCCGGCGGGCGGGAAACAGAGGTCCATGGTAAAGGCCAAGCGCGATTTGCGCCATGGGCGCGAGGGCAAGTCAGCCGCCGTTGCGGAACAGCTCCGCGCGGTGCAGACCTCGCACCGGAAACCGTTGCCGCAATCCTTCGAGCCAGCGATAGTCGAACCGTGCGAAACGGACGCAATCGGCGGCCTCGCCGGCATCCTCCAGCACCAGCCCCCAGGGATCGACAACCAGGCTGTGGCCGTAGGTCTCGCGCCCGTCGGCGTGACGCCCGACCTGCGCGGCGGCGACCATCCAGGCGCTGTTCTCGATCGCCCGTGCGCGCAGCAGCACGTGCCAGTGTGCCTGCCCGGTAGCGCGGGTGAAGGCCGAGGGCAGGCAGAACCAGTCCGCGCCGGCCTCGGCCAGATGGGCGAACAGCTCGGGAAAGCGCAGGTCGAAGCAGGTCGCCATTCCCAGCCGCCCGGCCGGGGTCTCGACGACTACCGGTCTCTCGCCGGCCACGAAGGTGGCCGACTCGCGGTAGCTCTCGCCATCTGGCAGCACCACGTCGAACAGGTGGATCTTGTCGTAGTGGGCGACCACCTCGCCGTTGGCGTCGATCACCAGGCTGCGCGACGCGACCCGATCAGTCGAGTCCGGGTCGGCCGGCACGAAAGGCAGGGTCCCGGCGACCAGCCAGATGCCGTGGCGCGCGGCCCAGTCCTTGAGGTCGTCGACCGCCCTTGGCGTGTCGATCTTCGCCATGCCGACCAGTTCACGCGGGTCGGCCGGCATCGCCAGCAGGTTCTCCGGCAGCACGGCCACGCTCGCGCCCCCATCGGCGGCGCGGGCGATCGACGACTCAACCACCGATCGGTTGGCGGCCCAGTCGGCGCGGCCATTGAGCTGCACGACGGCAACGCAGGGTCGAGGCTCGCTCATGGTGTCTCTCCCCGGGTGATCTCGGGTTCGTCGAAGCTTCCCCCGATACGGTAGATGACCGAGGGCTCCGGGGCATCGTCCATCTGACGGAAGGTTTCCTGCAGGGCCAGCACCGCTCCGCCCACCAGCGGGCCGCCGGCGACCGTCCCGATCAGCGGCAGCAGCATGCCGAAATCGGCGTAGATCCGCGCGGTGAGGTCCAGGCGACGCTCGACCAGCTGCAGCTCGCCGTCGATCAGGGCGCTCAGCGACGGGTTGATCAGCTCGATCGGATCGACCATCAGCCGACCGCGGTCCAGGCGCCACTGCCCGGCCAGCGTCTCGAAATACAGGCCCTCCCGGGTGACGTCACGGAAATCCAGGCGCAGGCGGTTGGTCAGCGCGCCGAGACTCATCAGACCGACCAGCCGACCCGCGCCCGGATCGATCCGTTTCAACTGCCCGTCGGTGACCAGGAAGTGCCCGTTGCCGGCCGCCCGGCCGACCGAGAAGCTCGTCGGACTGCCCGGCCAGGCGATGGTGAGCTGCCCTTCCTCTATCTGGCCGCCGTCGATGGGCGAATCGGCGTTGATCGCCTCGATCGCCCCGCCGAGGTCGTCGCCGTCCATCGCCAACGACAGGCGCGTCCGCTGCCCCTGCGGCGCCTCGCTAACGCCGTCCTCGACCCGACCGCTGCCCGAGACGCTCATGTCCGCGCCCGGCTCCCAGCCGACCCGGTCAATGCGATAATGACCGTTTTCCGGGAACGCGGTCACGCTCAGGCGCCCCAGCCGGAGTCCGTCAACCGTCAGGTCGTCGACCGCCAGGGTGGTCGCCGGCAGGCCGGCCAGGTCCCAGGCCCGCGGAGGTGGCGAGTCGCCCTCGGCCGCGGGCGACTCGCGGCGCAGCCGCAGGCGATCGAATCGCCCCTCCAGCCGCCCGGTCGGCGACTCGTCGCTCGTCGAGAACTGCACCTCGCCGCGGTTCTCCTCGCCCGAGAGACCCAGCCACCAGCCGTCGGCGCGACTCTTCCACCCGGCCGTGACCCCGTCGAGCCACCAGTTGCCGAACCGGAGCCGGTCGACACGGGCATCCATCCACCAGGTCTCGCCCCCGGGGGCCGTCCGTGCCGCGTCGCCGTCCGACTCGATCGACTCCCACCACTCGAGCCAGGGGTCGACCGCGAGTTCCTCGAGGCTCAGGCCGATGCGGTGACTCGCGGACTCGCCCATGTCGTTCGGCCCCTCGTCCGGCGAACGGTTGCCCAGCCTTCCCTCGACCAGCGCACCCTCCTCGTCGAAGCCCAGCTCGGTGCGCCAGGTATGCGCGCCTTCGAGTCGCGCGGAAAGCGAGCGCAGCCCGCCGCCTCGCACGCCCACGTCGACCGTCAGCGGCCAATCGATCGATGCCGGCTTGTCCAGCGGAGCTGGCAGACGGCTGCCCCAGCCGGCCAGCCCGGACTCGACCCGGATATCGACGCCGTTGTTCCCGTGCGGCACGTCGACGCGCACGTTCACGGCGGTCTCGCCCTCGAATTCATCGATCAGCGCCTCGGCCACGGGCGTGCGACCCGCCTCGCCCAACACCGCGGAAAGCCCCGTCGGGGTGAGGCTCGTTTCGCCACGGAGGCGGGTGACGGCACGATCGGCGAGCCGGTCGATACGGGCCCGGAACGGCCGGTCGAGGAAACGGCCCTCGAGGGCGTCGGCCGAGAAATGCGTGTTCTCGAAGCGCAGCGGCCCTCGGACGTCCTCGAACACGAAACGACCGTCTGCCACCGAGAGCCGGGCGCCCGCAAAGCGGTATTCCCCGGAGGCCTTGGGTGGTGGCGACCCGGGCGTCAGGCCGATGAGGACGTCCAGCGAGAACCGTCCCTCGCCCTGCCCCGACAGCCCGGACAGGGCGCCGGCATCGATCAGCGGAGTCCGGCCCAGGCCGTCGAGCAGCGTGTCGACCGCCACCGGTCGGTCAACGGCAATCTGCAGCTTGGGTTCGTGAAGGTCGAAGATGCTCACGCGCGAATCGCCGACCGGAACCGGCCCGACCCGCCCCTGCTCGACGTCGACGTGGTACTGCTGGTTGACGAACGCCATGCTGCCGCTGGCGTCAGTCAGTGCCGGCCAGCCGACGCGATACGGCAGGGTCACGTCGTGGTAGTCGAACACGATGGAAAAGTAGCCCCCGCCGTCGAGGAACGGCGCGCGGGCCGGGTCACCGTGGAAGATGAAACGCCCCCCGTCGATGCGTCCCCGGGCGTCCTCGCCCTCGAGCGCGGCGTCCAGCCAGGTGCGCGTCCGCGGGCCGATCAGGTGACGCGGCAGGTAGGCCGGCGCTTGGCGGGTGTCTTCGACATCGAAGCCGCTGTCGATTCCGAGGTACCCCTCCTGCTCCTCGGTTGCCTGTCGGTAGAAGAAGCGTCCGGCCACGGCGAGCCCCGGGGAGGTGAGCACCAGGTTGGGGCTGTACAGCGAAAGAGCGGCGGCGGGCCGGATGCCACCGTTGGCCGAGACCTCGCGATCGAACCAGTACAGGTCGCCCTGCAGGCGGTCGATGCCCACCGGCTCGCGGAACATCCCGGGCACGGCCAGGATGAGATCCCGCTGGTCGATGCGCGCGAGCCAGCCACCGGGTTGGCGATACAGGGTGAGATCGGCCCCGCCCCGCCCGGCGCGCGTACCGATGACCGGACGTAACGGCACGCCGGTGGTGTTGCCGAAGCCTTCCAGGTCGAGAAACCCCTCGACCAGCTCACCTTCGGAAAAGCGCAGCCGCACGTCGCGCGCCTGGCCGCGCGGCACGTTCTGGTCGAGCAGGTCGAGAAAGTCCCCCGGCAGGGGCGCGGCCGCCAGCCAGACGGCCAGTTGACCGAGATCGGCATGATTGGTGGCGAAGCGGAGTTCATCATTCGCCGCGCGCAGGCGCACGAACTCGGTCGGCAACCGCTCTTCGCCAGCGGGCTGGAGCCTGACGTCCTCGGCGTCCAGGCGCCACCCATCGGCCTCCTGCCGCCAGGCAAGCGTCACCGAGACCTGGTCGAGCGAGGCTTGGCTGGCGTCTTCTCCCAGCAGCTGTTCCCGCGTGACGGCCAGCTCCCGCACCTCCGCCTTGACCCTGAGGTCGGTCAGCTGCCTCTCCTCCCAGTCGAGCCAGAGCTGGCCGTCGAGCTGGCCGGAATCCACGCGCGGCATGCCTACCTCGCAGCGCGTCGGGTCGCCGCTCCCGGGGCAACCACCGAGCGTACGGCTTACGGTGGGGCCGCCATAACGGTCCAGGCGCCGCTGCACCGCGGCCAGCTTCCACCCGTTGACCTGGAGGAACAACGACACCCCGCCCCGCTCGCCGAAGCGCCCCTCGCCGGCGAAACGCATCGACTCGTCGCTGATCCCCGGCAGACGGGCGTCGCCCGACGCGCGCCACCGTTCCTGGTCCAACTCGGCGGCCAGGCTGAACGTCAGACGATCGCGCCGGCCATCGGGATCGCGGAATTCGACCACCGCGTCACGCACCGAGAGGTGACCCAGCCGCGCCAGCTGCTCCTCGACCTCGGCCCAGGACACCCGCTGGGCGGTCACACCCGCCCGCCCCTGCAGCGACAGGTCGGCCACCGACCAGCCCTCGCGATGGCGGATCAGGGTAAAGCGGGGAGCGTCGAGCGTGATCTTGTCGGCCACCAGGCGGCGTTCGGAAAGGCTGCGCCACCAGGACAGTCCCAGACTCAACCGCTCGGCACGCGGACCGGCGTCGATGCGCACGTCGCGAAACACCACCTGCGGCTGGTAGCCCTGCCAGCGCAGGTCGAGCTCGCCGAAGCGAACCGGCACGTCGAGCGTCTCGCTGACCATCTCCTCGAAGTCCGGCTGGTAGCGTTCGACCCAGGGAAGCAACGCCCGCGAGGCGGCACTCACGGCCGCGACCAGCACGAGCAGCAGCGCCACCGTCATCAACAGGCGGCGAAACACCAGGCGAAGTCGGCGTTCCCGTTTTACGCTGCTGTTTTCCATTACCTGGCCACTCCGCGTACCCCCGCCAGCTGACCGGCCGCGGGGCCGGCGACGCGATCACATCAATACGATATCGTACTGCTCGGGCTGATAGTGCAGGTCGATCTGGAGCTTGAGTGGCACGCCGATGAATTCCTGCAACTCGGCGAGCGAGGTGGAATCCTCCTCGCGCAGCCGGTCGATCACCGAGGCGCTGGCGATCACAAGCATGCTCTTGGGCTGGTACTGGCGCGCGTCGCGGGTGACCTCGCGAAAGATCTCGTAGCAAACGGTTTCCGCCGTCTTGACCGAGCCGCGCCCGGAACAGACCGGGCAGGTCTCGCAGAGCACGTGCTCGAGCGACTCGCGGGTGCGCTTGCGGGTCATCTCCACCAGTCCGAGCGTGGAGACGTCGCAGACCTTGGTGCGGGCGTGATCGCGCTCCAGCGCCCGGTTGAGCGCCTGGTGCACCTGGACGCGGTGCTCGGGCTCGGCCATGTCGATGAAATCGATGATGATGATCCCGCCGAGGTTGCGCAGGCGCAACTGCCGGGCGATGGCCGCGGCGGCCTCGAGGTTGGTCTTGAAGATGGTTTCCTCGAGCGTCTTGTGGCCCACGAACGCGCCGGTGTTGACGTCGATGGTGGTCATCGCCTCGGTCTGGTCGATGACGATGTAGCCGCCGGACTTGAGCGCGACGCGCTTTTCCAGCGCGCGCTGGATCTCCTCCTCGATGTTGTGCAGCTCGAAGATGGGCCGCTCGCCCGGGTAGTGCTCGACGATCGGCAAGATGTCGGGGACCATCTCCTCGGCGAAGGAAACCGCCCGGTGATAGGTCTCACGCGAGTCGATGCGGATCTTCTCGACGAACTGGCCGAGGGTGTCACGCAGTGTGCGCAGCGCCAGCGGCAGATCCTCGTAGACCAGTCCGGGGTCGGTCATCGCCTGCCGGCGCTCGACGAGGTTACCCCACAGCCGACGCAGGAAGCGGTAGTCGTGCCGGAGTTGTTCCTCCTCGACCCCCTCGGCGGCGGTGCGCAGGATCAGGCCGCCGACGCCCTCGAGTGCCCCGTCCTCCTCCTCGGGAATCAGTTCCGCCAGGGTGGTCTTGAGGCGATCGCGCTCCGCCTTGTCCTCGATGCGGCTCGAGACACCGATGTTGCGGCCGTTGGGCACGTAGACCAGGTAACGCGACGGGATGGTGATCTCGGTGGTCAGCCGCGCGCCCTTGGTCCCGATCGGGTCCTTGATCACCTGCACCAGCAGGTTCTGACCGGTGCGCAGCAGCGTCTCGATGGAGGGCGCCGCCGACTCGATCTCGCTGTCGGACTCGGCCGACAGGCTCAGTTCGACATCGGAGACGTGCAGGAACGCGGCGCGCTCCTCGCCGATGTCGATGAAGGCCGCTTCCATGCCCGGCAACACGCGGGTCACGCGGCCACGGTAGATGTTGCCCACCATCCCGCGCGAGCGCGAGCGCTCGATGTTGATCTCCTGGAGCACCCCGTTCTCGACCATCGCGATGCGGGTCTCCTGTGGGGTGACGTTGATCAGGACTTCTTCGCTCATTGTTCCATTCTCGTTGTCGTTCCTGGCCCACTTGACGCCGGAGCGCGACGCGGTCGATCAGTCCCTGCCCTCGCCCGCTTCCCTCCACGCCGGCCGGATGCCGAATGTCTCCAGCAGGTGGGTCGTCGCCGCCAGCGGCAGCCCGATCACGGCGCTGCAATCCCCCTCGATCGCCTCGACGAAACTCCCGGCCCGCCCCTGCAGGCCGTAGCCGCCGGCCTTGTCCAGCGGCTCGCCGGTGGCCACGTAGTCACGAATCGTCGCCGCGGACAGGCGGGCGAATCGCAGTCGCGAACCGACCACCACGTCGCGTCGATCCTCGCCGCCCCCGACCGCGACCGCCGTGATCACCCGGTGCCATCGCCCGCTGAGATCGGCCAGCATGGCCTCGGCGTGGGCCGCATCGACCGGCTTGCCCATCGGCCGGCCTTCGGGGCCGGCCACCAGGGTGTCGGCCGCCAGCAGCACGGCGCCGGCCGGCAACGACGCGGGGTCGAGGGCCGCGGCGAGCTTTGCCCGGGCCAGTCGCCGAACGGCCGCATCGGCCGTCTCGTCCGCTCGAAGCGACTCGTCCACTTCCCCGGAAGGTCGCGCCCGCCCGGCCAGGATGAAACCGGCCTGTTCGAGCAATGCCCGGCGGCGGGGCGAACCGCTGGCCAGCCACAGCGACGGATGCGGGACGGATTCGGCGCTCATGGTTCCATTCTACCCGCTCGATCCGGTCCGGGGGCGCCGTCACCCGTCGTCATTCGCGGTGATAGGGATGGTTGCAGTGAAGGGACCAGGCGCGGTAGAGCTGCTCGGCGACCAGTACGCGCACCAGCGGGTGCGGCAGGGTCAGCGCCGAGAGCCGCCAGCTCTCGTCGGCGCGCTGGCGCAGTGACTTGGCTACGCCGTCCGGGCCGCCGATCACCAGGGCGACGTCGCGCCCCTCGACCAGCCAGTCGCCCAGCGAGGCCGCCCACTGGCGCGTGTCGCGGTCGCGACCGCGCTCGTCGAACAGGATCACGCGGGCCCCGGCGGGGATGGCACGCTCGATGCGCTCGGCCTCCATCGTCTTCACCCGGTCGATGTCGGCGTTCTTGCCGCGCGGCGCGGACGGGATCTCGGTCAGGCGCACAGGGCAACCGGCGGGCAGGCGCTTGAGGTATTCCCGGGTGCCCTCCTCCGCCCAGCCTGGCAGCTTGTGCCCGACGCTGATCAGCTCGATGCGCACCCCGGCTTACGAGTTCGGGGCGGACGGGTCGGCGGCCGGCGCCGACCAGAGCTTCTCCAGCTGATACAACGCGCGGGTCTCCGGCATCATCAGGTGCACGATCACGTCGATAAAGTCGACCAGCACCCACTCGGTTTGCGGCGTATCGTCGCCCTCGACGTTCATCGGGCGCATGCCGTGGTCCTTGAGGGACTTGACCACTTCCTGGGCCATCGCCTTCAAGTGGCGATCGGATGTGCCGGAGGCGAACACCATGTAGTCGGTGAAATTGCAGCGTTCCCGCACGTCGAGCGTGACCAGGTCGACGGCCTTGAGGCCCTCGAGCGCCTCGACGGCGTGCTCGAGGATCTCCTCGGCCGGCATTGGCGGGGTCTGGTCGACCGGCTCGCGGCGGGTGGATGGCGGTTGATTCGCACTCATTTAAGAAAACCTGTCGCATGGCGGCCTCGGGCCACCGATGAGTTGAATGGAAAGTCGAGGTACGGGTGTCGAAAAGGGGCAATGGTCGGCCGAACCGGGGATGCGGTCAACCGCGACCGAAATGCCGGACCACCGGTTCGGGCACGAGGTAGCGCAGCGACCGGCCTTGATCGATAAACCCGCGCAGCGTGGTCGCCGAGATGTCCAGCCGGGTGATGGTCAACGGCACGATCCGCCCGGCCGGCACGGCGGCCAGTTCCGCCGGCTCGGCACGGCGCTCTGCCAACCACTCGGCCGCCGTTCCGGCAGGTCTCGAACCCGGTCGGGAGGCGACCGCGACGTGTGCCAGATCGAGAATGCGTTCGACCTCGTGCCAGCCCGGCAGGCCGTTGAACGCGTCCATGCCCATCAGCAGCACCAGCGACTGCCCCGGGAACTCGGCGGCGAACTCGGCCAGCGTGTCGGCCGTGTAGGACGGCCCCGCCCGGCGATGCTCACGGTCGTCGAGTACCAGGCGCGGATCGTCGGCGATCGACTCGGCGACCAGTTGCAGGCGGGTGGCGGCGTCCAGCAACGGCTCGCCCCGGTGCGGCGGGATCGCCGCCGGCACCAGTTGCACCCGCTCGAGCCCCAGCGTCTCGGCCACCTCGGTTGCCAGGCGCAGGTGGCCGATGTGGATGGGGTCGAAGGTGCCGCCGAAGATACCGATCATGGACGCATCATCAATTCCGGATCTCGCCGTTGCCCAGCACGATGAACTTCTGCGAGGTCAGCCCCTCGAGGCCCACCGGGCCGCGGGCGTGGATCTTGTCGGTTGAGATGCCGATCTCGGCGCCCAGTCCGTATTCCATGCCGTCGGCGAACCGGGTCGAGGCGTTGATCATCACCGAGGCCGAATCGACCTCGCGCAGGAACCGCCGCGCGGTGGTGTAGTTCTCGGTCACGATGGAATCGGTGTGATGCGAACCGTAGGTCTCGATGTGCTCGATGGCCGTGTCCAGCCCGTCGACCACGGCCACGGCGAGGATCGGGCCGAGGTACTCCTCGCCCCAGTCTTCCTCGGTGGCCGCGGTCATCGACGAGACGATCGCCCGCGCTCGCTCGCAGCCGCGCAGTTCGACGTCGAGCTCGCCGAAGCGGCGGGCAAGATCCGGCAGCACGGTCTCGGCCACCGACTGGTCGACCAGCAGCGTCTCCATGGCGTTGCAGACGCCGTAACGATGCGTCTTGGCGTTGACCGCGATCGCACGGGCCTTGTCGAGATCGGCGTCGCGATCGATGTAGACATGGCAGACGCCGTCGAGGTGCTTGATCACCGGCATGCGCGCCTCGCGCGAGACTAGCGCGACCAGCCCCTTGCCGCCGCGCGGGATGATCACGTCGAGCGACTCTGGGCTGTGCAGCATTGCCGTGACCGCCTCGCGGTCGGTGGTGCCGACGATCTGCACGGTCTCGGCCGGCAGCCCCGCGGCCTCCAGGCCGTTTCGAATGCAGGCGGCCAGCGCCTGGTTGCTGTGGATCGCCTCCGAGCCGCCGCGCAGGATGGTGGCGTTGCCGGATTTGAGACACAGCGCGGCGGCGTCGATGGTCACGTTGGGACGCGACTCGTAGATGATGCCGATCACGCCCAGCGGCACGCGCATGCGGCCGACCTGGATGCCCGACGGGCGGAAGACGGTGTCGGTGATCTCGCCCACCGGGTCCGGCAGCGCGGCGATCTGGCGCACGCCCTCGGCCATCTTCTCGATCCCGGCGGCGTCGAAGGCCAGCCGGTCGATCATCGCCTCGTCCAGCCCGTTGGCGCGGCCGGCCGCGAGGTCCTTACCGTTGGCCTCGATCAGCTTGCCGGTGTTCTCGACCAGCTGGTCGGCGATCGCCAGCAGGGCGGCGTTCTTCTTGCGCGTGTCGACGCGCGACAGTGCGCGGGCGGCGCGTCGGGCCGCCTGTCCCATCGCCTGGATGGTCTCGGTAACGCTCTTGTCATTGGCCATTTCGCTATCTCCTGATCAGGTGCGAGATGAGGCGCCCGGGCGCCCTCGTCGTTGATTCGGTCATGGGCCCGGGGCGCTTTCCCCGGCCCATCGGCGGACGACGGCCGGGGGGCTCACGGCGCCCGGCGTGCCGGGCGGGTCGCGTGCAGCATCACCCGGTCGAGCAGGGCCCACACCCGCGCGCCGCCGTCGCTCGTGTTGCAACCGTCGCCGAGGCCCTTGATGCAACGATCGACCTCGGCGCAGCCGGCCAGCAGGCGCTGCCAGTTCCCCGGCGGCATCGCGCGGGCGCGGGCCTGGTAGCGGCGGGCCAGAAACGCCGGTATGCGCGTCTTCTTGAAGCTCGCCTGGTCATTGCCCGCCAGCGCCACCAGCGCCCGCAGGTCGCGGGCGATCACCCAGAGAATCAAGAGCGGCTCGGTGCCCTCGGCGCGCAGGCGCGAGAGCAGGTACAGGCCGCGCTCGCGGTCGGCGTCGAGCACCGCGTCGCTCAGGGCGAAGGTATCGACTCGCGACTGGTTGGCCAAGCCCTGCGCGACCCGCCCGGCGTCCACCGGCCCCTCGATATCCATCAGGGCGAGCTTCTCGATCTCCTGGGCGGCAGCCAGCAGGTTGCCCTCGACCCGCCCGGCGATCAGCTCGGCGGCATCGCGCTCCAGGCGCACGCCCCGCGCCGCGGCCCGGCGGGTAATCCACACCGGCAGCTGCGCCAGCGGCACGTCGTTGAAACGCACGGCCACCCCCGCCCCGGCCAGCGCCTTGAACCAAGCGCTCTTCTGCAACTGGTTGTCCAGCCTTGGGAGGCTGACGATCCAGACGTCCGACTCGCCACCGCCCTTGACCCGCTCGGCGAGCGTGGTTAGCGCCTTGGAGCCCACCCGTCCCGGCTTGCCGCCCGGGACGCGCAGGTCGATGATGCGTCGGCTGGCGAACAGCGACAGGCTCGCGCCCTGGCTCTCGAGCGAACCCCAGTCGAACTTGCCGTCGACCTCGAAACGCAGGCGCTCGTCGCAGCCGGCCTCGCGGGCCTTGGCGACGATCGTGTCGCGGGCCTCCTGGACCAGCAGCGGCTGGTCGCCGCCGATGACGTACAGGGATTCCAGTCCCCGGCCAAGACGCTGCTCGAATTCCTGCGGCTTGATCAGCACAGAACCTCAGCGACCATCGTCGGGCCGGTTCAGCGTGTCGGGATCGATCGGCGCCAGCAGCCGGTAGAACAGCAGCTGCCCCACCAGTTCGCCCAGCTCGCGGCGAATTTGCGCCTCGTTGCTCGACGAGGCGAGCACGCCGGTCGGGTCGTAGTTGTAGTTGCGCGCCTGGCTGATCTCGCGGCTGGGCGTGCGCGCCCCGTCCGGCAACTCGATGTGGTAGCGCAGTTCGTGCAGCAACTCGTACTGGCGCACGTTGGCGCTGGGATCGACCACGGAGGCGCGTTCCTCGACCGACTCGCTCTCGACCACCAGCCTCGCCGTGGCGTCGCGGCGATCGTCGACCAGCTCGGCCGCCGAGTTGTCGATCTCGTCGGCGAGCGTGCGGTAGACCGGGCTCGATTTCGACAGGCCCGAGACATGCACGCGCTCGAAGGTCGTATCGACCTGCGTCACCCCGCGCAGGTGGTAGCCGCAGCCCGAGGTGACCAGCGTCATCGCCGCCGACGCCAGGGCCAGCCCCAGAACAAGGGCACGGGAAACGGTGGCCTTGCCGGCCGGAGGGCGGGACGTCCTGACCCGGGTCGTATCCATCACTTCGCCACCACGATATTGACCAGCTTGTTGGGAACCACGATCACGCGCTTGATCTCACCCTCGTTGGTAAAGCGCTGCACGTCCTCGTCGGCCAGCGCCTGGGCCTCGATGGCCGCCTTGTCCGCGGCGGCCGGCACGTTGATCTTCGCGCGCAGCTTGCCGTTGACCTGCACCACCATCTCGATCTCGTCGCGCACCAGCGCCGCCTCGTCGACAGTCGGCCAGGGCGCATCGGCGATGCTGTCATCCCCGCCGACTTCATGCCAGAGCACGTGGGTGATGTGCGGCACGATCGGCGCGAGCATGCGCAGCATGTCCCGGATGGTGGCCGCGACGACCGCCTCGCCGACCGCGTCGCGCGCCTCGAAACGCGCCAGCTCGTTGAACAGCTCCATGTTCGCCGCGATCACGGTGTTGAAGGTCTGGCGCTTGTCGATGTCGTCGGTCACCCGGCCGATGGTCTCGT
>CAYUAO010000014.1:0-25667 GCA_964442775.1 uncultured Halothiobacillus sp.
TGATCACGAACGACTCGCCAAGCCTTCAGTGGCATGGCATTCGTGCAGACCTTCCTTAACGGAACTTCACCGTGTTGCGACCCTGCCGCTTGGCGTCGTAGAGCGCGTCGTCGGCGCGCTTGACCAGGGTGTCGAGGTTGTCGCCTTCGTGATAGAGGCTCGCGCCGACGCTGGTGGTGACGTGGCCGACCTCGCTGAATCGCCGGGACTCGATGGTGCGGCGCAGCTTTTCGGCGAAGGCGATCAGGGTGTCCCGGTCGGCGTGGGGCGTGACGATGAGGAATTCCTCGCCGCCCCAGCGGCCGAGGGTGTCGGTCTGGCGACCGTTTTCACGCAGTGCGTCGACGACTTCGCGCAGGACGGTGTCGCCGGTGCGGTGGCCGAAGCGGTCATTGATGGGCTTGAAATGGTCGATGTCGAGGATGATCACGCCGAAGCGGTCACCGTAGCGTTCGGCCTGCCGGGTCGCTTCCTCGAGGGTCTCGTCGAGCCGGTGCCGGTTGTACACGCCGGTGAGCTTGTCGGTGACGGCCAGCCGCTCGGCTTGCTCGTAGGCCGCCTTGAGCTGGCGCTGAAGGCCGGCCTGCTTGAGATAGAACAGCCCGCCGGCGATCAGCAGCAGGACGAAGACGGCGCTGACCTGCCAGAGCAGCGTGTAGTCCACCCGCTGGTCGTAACGGATCGAGATCCACTTGTCGTTGATGTCCCGGCGCTGTTCGTCGGTAATGTTGGCGACCGCCTTCTGCATGATCCCGTGCAGGGTCGGTTGATCCTCGCGCACGGCGACACCCATGTCCCAGTACTTGCCGGAATCCCCCGTGATGCGCAGTTCGCCGGTGTATTCGGTCTGCAGCTTGTAGCCGATGGTGGCGAGCGTGCCGATGTAGCCGAACACCTCGCCGTTGCGCACCTTGGCCAGGCCTTCGTCGATGTCGGTAACCTCGACCAGGTCGAGATCGGGATAGTCATCGCGCAGCAGCTCGGCGAAGGCGTAGAGCGCCGGGATCGCGATCCGCTTGCCACTCAGGTCGCCCAGGTCGTCGATGAAGGCGACGTTGGACTTGGTGGCGATCACCAAAGGGGTCCGGATGTAGCTGTCGGTGAACTCGGCGTAGGTCTCGCGTTCCGGGGTGCGCATGGCCAGGCTGAACATCTCGCAGCGCCCGCTCTTGAGTGCCTCGACCGATTCGGACCAGGTTTCGACCGGCAGGGGGCGGAATTCGACGTCCAGCATTTCCTCGAACAGGGCGAAATAGTCGGCGCTGATGCCGTCGTGCTCGCCGTTCTCGTCGAAGCGCTCGAAGGGCATCCAGTTCGGGTCAATGCAGATGTCGACGTGGCCCGCCTGGTCGAGCCAGTCGCGTTCGCTGTCGGTGAGCCGGACGGTCGATCTTGCCTCGCGCTGGCGCACGTCCAGCCAGCGCCCCTTCACCGCCTGCCATTCCTCCGGGGTGATGGCGGCGAGCCCCTTCTCCACGATCGAGTGCAATTCGGGCTTGTCCGTGGCGATGCCGAAGCGCAGGTCCTCTCCGTCCAGGTCCGGCAGCGAGAGCTCGCCGGCGACCCGGATGTTGGTGTAGGCGCGGCGCTTGACCACCTCGTTGATGTTGCTCAGGTTCTGGACCAGCGCGTCGATCTCGCCCAGCACCAGCGCGCGTGTCATCCCCTGGTAGGTGTCGAAGCGCACCAGGTCCATGTCGCCGGCCTCGTCGAGATCCTCGATGTAGAAGATGTCCTCGATCACGCCCACGCGGCGGCCGTCGAGACCCCCGAGGCCTCCGTAGTCGCCGAAGTCGTCGCGGACGAAGACGAAGATCGGCAGCTCGTAGTAGGGCTCGGTGTAGAGCGTGAACGCCGTGCGGTCCTCGCGCCAGGAGATGCTCGAGATCATGTCGACCTCGCCGTCACGAAATCGCCGGAACGAGTCGTTCCAGGGGCCGAAGGTCTTGTCGAACGACAGGCCGGTCTTCTCGCCGACCAGCTCCAGCACGTCGTGCTCGAAGCCTGCGCCCTGGCCGTCGCCGACGGTGGTGAACGGCGGGTGCTCGACCATCATGGCGATGTCGATGCGCGGATTCTCCTCGAGAAACGCCTGCTCCTCGTCCGTCAGCGTCACCGCGGCCGTGCCCTGGGCGAGCAGGAGCAGGCATGCCGCGCCGAGAGAGACCAGGGCCCGCTTCATCATGCGAGGCTGATCCGGCGGGCGCCGCCCGGTCGATCGACGGCGGGGTGGATGGCTGGCGGGCTGGCTCTCACTATGCGCGTTCCTCGATGCCGGTCGGACTCGACCGCTTCCTCGTCGGCGGTTTCCCGGAAAAATTGAGATTCATGCTGGGAAAGGTCGGTTTCTACCGGTGGGTCCGGATCGGATATGCTGAGTTATGTATCTTAATGCACGAATGCCATACCGCTCTGCGCGCCTTGCAACTGGCCGTTTCAGGACGGGCTTCAGCGATATCCGGTTCGTGCAGGGTTTTCGTAATGAATGGAGTCGGGAGAAGAGCGAATGGACCAGCGCCTGATCGTGAAAAAGGGCATGACCTCGGAGCCGGATACCGACCGCGCCATCGCGGAGCTGGCCGAGGCGATTCATCATCCGGAGGCGAGCGTGGTGATCTTCTTCTGCTCGTCGAGCTACGACCTCGAGCGGCTCGGGCCGCAGGTGGCCGAGCGATTCGCGGGCCAGACGGTCATCGGCTGCACCGATGCCGGCGAGCTTATCGGCGGGGCGGGCTACCGCGATCACGGCATGGTAGGCGCCAGCCTGGTCTCGCCGCAACTGCGTGCGCACCCGCGCTTCATCGGCAACCTCAGCGACTTCTCCGATGCCGAGGCGGCGGACATCGCCGCCGAACTCCGCGAGCGGCTGGAACTGTCGGACGGGCTCGACGAGTCGCGCCAGTTCGGCCTGTTGCTGATCGACGGGCTGTCCATGCGCGAGGAGGCGGTCGCTGCCAGCCTGTACGACCGGCTTGGCGGCGTACCCCTGTTGGGCGGCTCGGCCGGCGACGACATGCAACTGGAACACACGGCGGTGTACCACGACGGACGCTTCCACGAGGACGCGGCGGTGTTCACGTTGTTCGAGAGCGACCTGCCCTTCGAGGTCTTCCGCCAGCAGCACTTCGTGCCCACCGAGACGAAGCTGGTGATCACCGACGCCGATCCCACCCGGCGACGGGTCTACGAGATCGACGGCATGCCGGCCGCGGAGGCCTATGCCGAAGCGCTGGGGGTGCCCGTCGACGAACTGGGCAGCGAACTGTACGCGGCCAACCCAGTGATGATCCGCGTCGGAGGGGATTGGTACGTGCGCTCGCTTCAGCGGGCCAACGAGGACGGCAGCATCGACTTCTACTGCGCGATCGACACGGGACTGGTGATGACCGTCGGGGATGGCGCGAACCTGGTGGAGAACATCCGCGAGGGCATGGCCTCGTTGTCCGGGCGGGTGCCGGACCTGGGCTTCGTGCTCGGCTGCGATTGCGTCTTCCGTCGAATGGAGCTGTTGCACAAGGGCGAGATTGACGCGGCCAGCGAGGCGCTGCGCGACGTACCGTTCCTCGGCTTTTCCACCTACGGGGAGCAGTTCAACGGCCTGCATGTGAACCAGACGCTTACCGGGGTCGCCATCGGTCAACGTTGAAACCACAGGGAGATGGAAATGCCGACCGAGCAGGAACTCGCCGCACGAATCGAGGTGCTGGAAAAGCAATTGGCGCGCGAGCGCAAGACCAGGGATGCCCTGATCCGCCGGGTTGAACGCAGCGTCGACGATGCCGGCGACTCGTTTTCCATGTTCGAGCGCAACGCTACGCTCAAGCACGCGGTCGAGGAACGCACGCGCGACCTCGAACGGGCCAACGAGGTGCTGCGGGAGAAGACACAGGCGGTCGAGCGCGCCCACGAGCGCCTGGCCAGGTCCGAGTCGCGTTATCGGAACGTCATCGCCAGCGTGCGCGAGGTGATCTTCGAGACCGATCCCGAGCGGCGCATCACCCTGCTCAACCCGGCCTGGGAAGAGCTGACTGGCATCCCCGTGGATTCCATGCTCGGGCGCGACTGGCTGGAGATCCTCCACGAGGAGGACCGCTGCGGCGGCAACACGACCTGCGATGCGCTTGCCGGTGCCGAGCTGTTCACCTTCGACGGCGAGTTCCGGGTGTTGACGGCGGATGGCGATTTCCGCTGGATGGAGACCCGGGTTCGGCGCATTCTCGATGACGAAGGTCGCTTTCTCGGCACCATCGGCACACTCAACGACGTCACCGAGCGCAAGCGGGCGCAGGAGGATCTCGAGGCCGCCTCGCAGGCCAAGAGCCTGTTCCTCGCCAACATGAGCCACGAGCTGCGCACGCCGCTCAACGCGATCATCGGCTACGCGGAGATCCTCATGGAGGAGGTCGAGGACTTCGATCTCCCCGACTTCGGCAACGACCTGAACAAGATCGGCTCGGCCGGACGCCACCTGTTGGCCCTGATCAACGACATCCTCGACATCTCCAAGATCGAGTCGGGCAAGGTCGAGTTGTACCTCGAGGACTTCGACCTCGGCACCGAGATCGGCGAGGTGATCGACACCGTTGGCCCCCTGGTAGAGAAGAACCGCAACCATCTCGAGGTCGACCTGCCCGAGGGCGGTATCGGATCGATGCACGCCGATGTCACCAAGGTGCGGCAGATCCTGTTCAACCTGCTCTCGAACGCGGCCAAGTTCACCGAGGAGGGCGAGGTGCGGCTGTCGGTGCGACTGCTCGAGGACGGCCGGATCGAGATGGCGGTCGCCGACACCGGCATCGGCATGGACGACGAGCAGATGGCGCGCCTGTTCGAGGCGTTCATGCAGGCCGACAGCTCCACCACCCGCCGCTTCGGCGGCACCGGCCTGGGCCTGGCGATCAGTCGGCGGTTCGCCCGCATGATGGGCGGGGACATCGACGTGAACAGCACCCCGGGCGAGGGATCGCGCTTCACCGTCACCCTGCCCCGCCAGGTCCGCGAGGAAGGCGGGGGCGAGCCCGTCGCCGAGCCCGAGGCCTGCCCGGCCTCCGCGCGCAGCACCGTGCTGGTGATCGACGACGACGAGTCGGTACGCGACATCCTCGTGCGTCACCTCGGGCGTGCCGGCTATCGCGTGCGCACCGCCGCCAACGGCGAGAAGGGGCTCGAGCTCGCCCGCGAGCTGCTCCCGGACGTGATCACCCTGGACGTCATGATGCCGGGGGTGGATGGCTGGAGTGTGCTCTCCAGGCTCAAGCGCGAGCCGGAGTTGGCGGACATCCCGGTGCTGATGCTGTCGATGGCCGGTGATCGGCGCATGGGCTACATGCTCGGGGCATCGCGGTTTCTCAGCAAACCCATCGATCGCGACGAGCTGCTGCGCGCGGTGGCCGCCCACATCCCGCGGAACCAACTGCCGTCGGCCCGGCCCGGGTCGTGTGACTCCGCGCGCGTGATGGTGGTCGAGGACGACCTGCCCACCCGCGAGATGGTGCGACGTCAGCTGGAGTCCTCGGGGCACCGGGTCCTCGAGGCCGCCGACGGCGAGGAGGCACTCGCGTCGCTCGACGCCGACGAGGGGGTCGACCTGGTGCTGCTCGACCTGATGATGCCGCGGATGGACGGCTTCGAGTTTCTCGAGCACCTGCGCGCCCACCCGGAGCATGCCGGCATCCCGGTGCTGGTGCTCACGGCGATGGATCTGGGTGAAGGCGAACGACGCAGGCTGCTCGATCGGGTGCGGGACGTGCTGCAGAAGGGGGCGACCGACCGCGAGCGTCTTCTCGACGCCGTGCGGCAGCACATCGACCATTGCTGTCGCCCTACTGGCAGTTAGCTCTGACCTCTCAATAGCTTGTTCAGCCGCCCCTGGTTCGGGTGATGGGCAGGGCGAAGCGATTCACGGGGCTTTGCCGTCGAGGGGCGGGGTAGGGTCGGCGCCCTGCCGGGCAGATCTCAAACCTGTCCGTACTGGCCGGCCGCACCTACCCAGCGGGTGATCAGCGGGCTCACGGATTCCGGGAACCGTTCCAGCACTTCGTCGGCGAGTCGTCCGGCGTCTTCCAGCCTGCCCTGGTCTGCCTGCAGGTCGGCGATCTTGAGCCTGGCGATGCCCGCCTGCCGGGTGCCGAGCACCTCGCCGGGGCCGCGCTGCTCGAGGTCCGCCTCGGCCAGGCGAAAGCCGTCCTCGGTCTCGCGCATCAGGGCCAGTCGCGCCCGGGCGCGGTCGGAAAGCGGCTCGTCGAACAAGAGCACGCAGTGGCTGGCCGTCGCCCCGCGTCCGACCCGTCCGCGCAGCTGGTGGAGCTGCGCCAGCCCCATGCGCTCGGCGTTCTCGATGATCATCAGCGAGGCGTTGGGCACGTCCACCCCCACCTCGATCACGGTGGTCGCCACCAGCAGGTGGTAGTCGCCGGCCTTGAAGCGCGCCATCTCGCGCTGCTTTTCGGCAGCCGACATGCGTCCGTGCACCATGCCGATGTTCAGGTGCGCCAGTTCCTCGCCCAGCATGGCGAAGGTGGTCTCGGCTGCCTGCGCCTCGATCTGGCCTTCCTCGATCAGCGGGCAGACCCAGTAGGCCTGCCGTCCTTCCGCGCATACTTCGCTGATGCGTTCGATCACCTCGCCGCGGCGGTCGGCGCGCACCACCACGGTGGTCACCGGCGTGCGCCCCGGCGGCAGCTCGTCGATGATCGATACGTCGAGGTCCGCGAACTGGGTCATGGCGAGCGTGCGCGGGATGGGGGTGGCGGTCATGATCAGCTGGTGCGGCCGGCGCGCCCCGCCGTCCCGGCTGGCACCCTTGTCGGTCAGCGCCAGGCGCTGATGCACGCCGAAGCGGTGCTGCTCGTCGACGATCACCAGCCCGAGGCGATGGAAGTCCACGGATTCCTGGAACAGGGCGTGGGTGCCGATCACGATCTGCGCCCGGCCGTCGGCGAGCTGTTCCAGCCCCTCGCGGCGCCGGGCCGCCGACTGCTGTCCTGAGAGCAGCAATACCGACAGTCCGAGTGGCTCGAACCACTGCGCGAAGTTGCGCGCGTGCTGCTCGGCGAGGAGTGCCGTGGGTGCCATCAGCGCGACCTGGTAGCCGGCGTCGATC
The DNA here is from genome assembly GCA_964442775.1 of uncultured Halothiobacillus sp. Taxonomy (GTDB): domain Bacteria; phylum Pseudomonadota; class Gammaproteobacteria; order Halothiobacillales; family Halothiobacillaceae; genus Guyparkeria. The sequence goes on from CAYUAO010000014.1 coordinate 7,103, forward strand.
ACGTCGAGTGCCGCGGCGGCCGCCACCAGCGTCTTGCCCGAGCCGACATCGCCCTGCACCAGCCGCAGCATCGGTAGCGGCCGGGCGAGGTCCGCCTTGATCTCGCCGATCACCCGCCGCTGGGCGCCGGTGGGCGTGAAGCCGAGATGGCCGAGTAGCTCGGCGAAAAGATGCTCGCACGGCGGGATCGCCGGGGCGGCGACCTGCCGGGTCACGGCGCGGCGTTGGCGCAAGGCGAGGATATGGGTGGCCAGTTCCTCGGTGATCAGGCGCCGAAAGGCCGGCTCGGTCCGCTCCGGCACGCCGTCGTTGCGCCTGGGGAGGTGGATGCGCTGCAGGGCGCGCATCAGCGATGGCCAGCCACGGGCCTCGCGGATGGTGGCGGGCAGCGGGTCGGAAAGCTCGCGCACGGCCACTTCCAGGGCCGCCTCCACCAGTTGCCGCAGCTTGGGCTGGGCGACGCCCTCCGTGGCCGGGTAGACCGGGCGGATCTGGCCGATCTGGTTGGGGGCGACCAGTTCGGGTTGGGCCATCTCCAGCCCGTTCGGGCCGTGCTGCAACTCGCCGAACAGCAGGTAGGTTCGCCCGGCCTGCGGCGTCGGTCCGAAACGGCCGAAGAACCAGACGGTCAACGGGGTAGGCCCGCCAGGACCGTCACCGACCGCCTGGCAGACCAGCCGGGCCTTGCCCCGAAACAGGGGGCGCACCTCGGTGATGCGCACCTCGAACAGTGCCGCCTCGCCCACGTGTTCCGGCGAGAGCGGCTGGCGCGTGCCGCGATCCTCGTAGCGTGACGGCTGGTGCCAGAGCAGGTCGCCGACCGTCTCGATCTGCAGGCGGGCGAGCTTTTCGGCGACCTTCGGCCCGACGCCGGGAAGCTCGGCGACGGGCGAGGAGAGTCCCGGAGGCGGCTTTCTGCCGCGCCCCGAGGGTTTGGCCCTGCCGACAATGTGGTTTTTTTTGCGGGAAGACGAGGACATGCGGGCGCCGGTTCTGTCAAACGGGGATTTTTGCCGATATACTATGCGCCGTTGCGCATGCCAAAACGATAAAGATTCTGGAGGACTCTCGTGGCTCAACATACCCCCAAGGTCGATCCGATGTCGAAGCTGGTGGGCTTCGTCTCGGCGCTGGTCCTGCTGGCTGCCGTGTTCTACCTCGTGAACGCGCTCTTCAACACCGCGGGCGAGAACTCGCTCGAAGGGCAGGTGGTCGAGAAGCCGGAAAGCAAGGAGGAGGAAACGAAGACCGCCTCGGCCGACGATGAGTCGGACGACGAGAAAGCCGACGACAAGTCGGACAAGGGTGGCGACGAGAAGTCCGCCGGTGGCGACGTGGCTGCCGGCAAGGAGAAATACGCTTCCTGCGCGGCCTGCCACGGCGCGGACGGCAAGGGTCAGGGCGGCGCCTTCCCGGCACTGACCGACATGCCGGCCGACGAGGCCGAGAAGAAGCTGGTCGCCTACCGCGACGGTGACCAGGACTACCTCAAGGAGCAGGGGCTGGGTGATCGCTACGGCACCATGGCACCGAACGCCTCCGGCCTGTCCGACGGCGACATCGCGGACCTGGCGGCCTACATCGGCGACGAGTTCGGTGGTGGTGCCGGCGGCGCGTCCGACGACGGCGGCAATGGCGACAGCGGCAATGGCGGCGGTGCCGTCGACGGTGACGTCGCGGCCGGCAAGGACGAGTACGCCTCCTGTGCTTCTTGCCACGGCGCGGACGGCAAGGGGCAGGGCGGTGCATTCCCCGCGCTGATGGAGATGGATGCCGCCGACGTGCAGAAGAAGCTGGTGGCCTACCGCGATGGCGACGAGGACTACCTCAAGGAGCAGGGGCTGGGCGATCGCTACGGCACCATGGCGCCGAACGCCTCCAACCTCTCCGACGAGCAGATCGCCAACCTCTCGGTCTACATCGCCGACGAGTTCGGTGGCACCAATAGTGGCGGTGGTGATTCCGGCAAGGATGACGGCGAATCCAAGGCTGACGCCAAGTCCGAGGATGACGAGAACGCCAAGGAAGAGAAGTCCGAGGAAGAGCGGATCGTCAGCCAGTCGGTGATCAATCACGGTCGCTCCCTCTACTCCTCCTGCGCCATCTGCCACGGCGACGGCGGCGAGGGCGGGGAGCTGTTCGACGCGCCCAAGCTGGTCGGCACCAAGATGGACCAGACCATCAGCCTGCTCAAGATCTACCGCAAGGGGCAGGAGATGGGGCCGAACTCGAAGGTCATGATCGCCCAGGTCACGCACCTGGATGACGACGAGATCGAGGCGCTGGGTGCCTACATCGAGGTCATGGACGAGGAAGACCTCCCGGCCGAGTCCGATGACGAGGCCCCGGCCGGTGCCGCGGCCCAGTAAGTAAGATTGCCAACGGGGTCGTCCCACGACCCGAAAGTGGCAACGACGCCGGCCCCAGGGCCGGCGTTTTCTTTGTGGGCGCTTTGTCTCCCAGGGGGTGGCATGTTGTTTGAGGTAAGGAATCTGTGCGGGCCGAACGTGCCGTCGGTGTCGTTCGCCCTCGCCGCCGGCGAGGTTCTGCCGGTGCGGGGCGAGTCGGGCGTGGGCAAGAGCCAGATGCTGCGCGCGCTGGCCGATCTGTCCCCCCACGAGGGCGAGGTCAGCCTGGAGGGCGTCGAGCAGCAGTCGATGCCGGCCACCGACTGGCGTCGACAGGTGGTGCTGGTGCCGGCGGAGTCCGGCTGGTGGGCCGAGACCGTCGCCGAGCACTTTCCGGCCCGACCGGCCGACGACTGGTGGGAGCGGCTGCGTCTGCGCGAGGCGCTATGGGAATCGCCGGTCGAGCGGTTGTCTTCCGGGGAGCGGCAGCGCCTGGCGGTGCTGCGGGCGCTGGCTCTCCGGCCACGCGTGCTGCTGCTCGACGAACCGACCGCGAACCTCGATCGTGACAACGCCGAGGCGATGGCCGGTCTCCTGCTCGACTACCTGGACGAAGGACGGGCCGCGGCGGTATGGATCAGTCATGACCCGCGCGAAGTGGCGTCGCACGGCGACCGGTGGCTGGAGATGACCGCCGAGGGAGGGATGCTGCATGAATCTGTATAGCCTGACCCCTTTCGATCTCGCCCTTGCGGCAGGCCTGGTGCTGGCGCTGGGCGTGGTGCAGGTGCTGCTGGGCCTCGGCCTGTTCCGCACCCTGGCCCTGAACAGCGTACGGATGGTGTTGCAACTCCTCCTGGTCGGCCTGATCCTCGAGGCGGTCTTCGACGTGGCGACCCTGCCCTGGATCGCCCTGATCGCGCTGGTGATGATGGCGCTGGCCGGCTACGAGGTGGTGGCCCGGCAGAAGCGGGCCATTCGCGGCTGGCACGGCTACGGAATCGGGCTGGCGGCCATGAGTGCCACGGCGCTGATCGTGACGATGCTCGCCCTGACCTTCGTGATCGAGACCGACCCCTGGTACACGCCGCAGTACGCCATTCCGCTACTGGGGATGATCCTGGGCAACACCATGACCGGCATCGGCCTGGCGCTGAACAACCTCACGCAGACGGCCTGGCGGAGCCGGCGCGAGATCGAGGCTCGCCTCCTTCTGGGTCACTCGGTGCGCGATGCGACCGCCGAACTGCGCTCGGACTCGATGCGCGCCGGCCTGATCCCGACCCTGAACATGCTGGCTGCCGCCGGGGTGATCAGCCTGCCGGGCATGATGACCGGGCAGATACTCGCCGGGACGCCGCCGATCGAGGCGGTCAAGTACCAGATACTGATCATCTTCCTGATCACCGCGGCAACGGGGTTCGGCTCGCTGGTCGCCGTGCAGCTGGGGGCGCGGCGACTGTTCGACGCGCGCGACCGGTTGCGGCTTGATCGGCTGCGCAGCGGACGTTGACGGCGATCGTCGCGCCGCTGTGAGGCGTGGTGGGGGTGTTCCCGGCCCGAGGATCGCGTCGCCGGGCACAAAAAAACCCGGAGCAGGTCCGGGTTCTTGTCGCGTCCTGGGCGGGGCGATCAGAGACTTTCGATGTAGGCGCCCAGGTTCTCCATGTCGCCCTCGGACAGGCCGGCGGCGTTCGGCGCCATGATGGAGAAGTTCGAGCCACCGAGGTCATCCTTGTATTCCTTGAGTGCTTCCTTGTCGCCCTCCTTGTACCAGGCCAACGCCTGGACGGTCTCGTCGGCACTGTGGCCGGCGAGCTTCGGGAACATGCCCTGGCCCTGTGCCTTCTGTCCGTGGCAGGAGGCGCAGCTCTGCTCGTAGAGCTTCTTGCCGGCATCGGCATCGGCGGCCATGGCCGGCGCCGTGGCGACGGCCAGACCGGAAGCGAATGCGATCGCGGTCAGTTTCTTCATGGGGGAACTCCTGAATAATTCGTTTGATTACCCGAGCTCGCTCCTGCTCGGTTGGGCGGTTTGAAGCAGGTTCCATGCCATTGGCGGCCCCCGGGGGGGGTGGGCTTCATAAACAGAAGCTTATCCGGGGTTCCTCCGATTGATAGCGATCAGGAGGATTGCATCTTGCAAGCGCGCCACGTCAGGGCGCAATCCGGCGTTCGGTGCCGCGACGTCACTGGCCGTCGATGTAGCGGTGGTCGTCGAAGGAAATCACCAGTTGCGGGCTGACCAGGGCCAGCGCGGTCATCAGCATGCCGTTGATGACGCCCTCGGGGAAGGCGAGCAGGGGCAGGATGCGCAGGTAGTTGTTCCAGATGATGTCGGCGTCGTAGAGGCCGAGGGCCATCACCAGCAGCGCGGTGCCCCCGCCGTGCGCCAGCACGCCCAGCACGGCGGAGAGAAAAACGCCGATGAACAGGTAGATGAAGAAGTTGGGCGGCAGGAAGCGTTGCGAGGCCCGCGTGATGCCGTAGGTGATAACCGCGGGCAGGGCGGCACTCAGGATGAACGTCCAGCCGACGATCGCCAGCCCGTCGCCGAACAGCATGGCAGAGAGTAGCGCCGCGACCAGACCGGCGATCAGGGTTAGTTCCAGGCCGATGACCAGGGTGACCGTGGCCGCGCCGAGAAAATGCAGCGTGAGTCCCGGCATCAGGTCGGCCGACAGCGACCACATCCCGAGCAGGAAAAGCACGGCGAGAACGACGAGGTTCAGCCGTGCCGGTGTGTTGCGCAGCGCCTCCCAGGGGGCGGCGCGAGCGGCCCAGAGAATGGCGATGGCGGCCAGCGCCCAGCCAGCACCGCCCAGCAGTGGGGGAACGAGGTGATTCGGTAAGGTCATGCCGGAGTATCCGCAGTGCCGTGAGTATCGAGTGTAGCCACCAAAAAGCGGCGGGATCTGGCTCTTGCTAAAGTTGCGGGGATGGTATCAGCTGTCGATTAATTGGCTTGATGGGCAATTGATATGTTATATAGTAATTCTATGTCAGCCATGCCACTCGAACAGGAGGCCACATGAGCGATCCGTCCACTGCCGCCAGTCAACGCCTGCCACATATGCCGATCTCGATGTTCGCGATCGTGATGGGCCTGGTAGGCCTCACCCTGGTGCTCCAGCATGCCGAGCGCGCCTGGGGGCTGCCGTCGGGCATCGCGCTGGCATCGGTGATGATCGACATCGCGGTGTTCGCCGGCATCGCCCTGGCCTATGCCCTCAAGTGGCTGCGTCATCGCGACCAGGTGGTGGCGGAATTCAATCACCCCATTCGCCTGAGCTTCTTTCCGGCGATCTCCATCGGCCTGGTCCTGCTGGCGACCGCCACCTTCCGCCTGTGGCCGTCGCTCGCCCTGGCCTTCTGGGTGTCGGGCGTCGTGCTGCACCTGGTCCTCACCCTGGCGATTCTCAGTCGCTGGATGCACCAGACCCACTTCGAGATCAACCATTCCAACCCGGCATGGTTCATCCCGGTCGTCGGCAACATCCTGGTGCCGCTGGCCGGGGTGCCGCTGGGTTACGAGGCCGTGTCCTGGTTCTTCTACAGCGTCGGGCTGGTCTTCTGGCCGGTGCTGATGACGATCCTGATGTATCGCCACTTCTTCCACGCGCCGATGCCCGCCAAGCTGATGCCGACGCTGTTCATCTTCATCGCGCCGCCGGCGGTGGGCTTCATCTCCTGGCTGTCGCTGCATCCCGGCGAGGGCCTGGACGACTTCGGGCATATCCTGTTCAGCTTCTCGCTGTTCGTTACGCTGTTGCTCGTCTGGCAGGCGCGCCACTTCATCCGGCTGCCGTTCGCCCTGTCCTGGTGGGCCTATTCCTTCCCCGTGGCGGCGATGACCGTCGCCACCATGAAGATGGCGGCGCTCACCGGCAGCGCCTTCTGGGAGGGGCTGGCGGCGGTGCTGGCGATCGCCCTGGTGCTGCTGATCGGCCTGCTGCTGTTCCTCACCCTGCGGGCCGCCGGCCGGGGGGAGATCTGCCAGCCCGAGTAGGGGATCGGTCTGCCGTATTGGGGGCGTGACGGCTTTGCTTTATCCTTGTGCCTTTCCCTGACATGTTCCGGCTGGCCGCCATGGTTCGGTCGCCGGGGCGTCGGGCGCTCGCCGCCCGCGAGTCGGGGTCGTGACACTCTGGACCAGCACACGGACGATCACTCATGGGCAACGCCTCCCTCTGGATTCACCTGCACGCCCTGGCGGCCGTGCTTTCACTCCTGGGCTTCGTCGTGCGCGGCGGCTGGATGCTCGCCGGCTCGTCGATGCTGACTAAGAAATGGGTCAAGATCACGCCGCACGTGGTCGACACGGTGCTGCTGGTCAGCGCCCTGGTAGCGGCCTGGCTGCTGTTCTGGCGCAACGGCGTCCACCCCGACTTCCTCACCGTCAAGATCGTCGGCCTGGTCGTCTACATCGGGCTGGGGCTGGTGGCGCTGCGCTTCGGCAAGACCCGCGGCATGCGGGCCAGCGCCTGGATCCTCGGCATCCTGGTATTCCTCTACGTGGCCGCCGTGGGCGTGGCCAACACCCATCCGCAGCTCAAGGACGCCTTCCCGGCGGTGGTGAGCGGCGTATGAGTGCGCAGCCCCTGGTCGGCGTGATCATGGGGTCCCAGTCCGACTGGGAGACCATGGGGCACGCCTGCGAGACGCTCGAGGCGCTGGACATTCCCTTCGAGAAGGAAGTTGTCTCGGCCCACCGCACCCCGGACAAGCTGTTCGACTACGCCGGCTCGGCGGTCGGGCGTGGCCTGAAGGTCATTATCGCCGGGGCCGGTGGCGCGGCCCACCTGCCCGGCATGGTCGCTTCCAAGACCCGCCTGCCGGTGTTCGGTGTGCCGGTGCAGTCCAAGGCCCTCTCGGGCATGGACTCGCTCCTGTCGATCGTGCAGATGCCCGCCGGCGTGCCGGTGGGCACGCTGGCGATCGGCCGTTCCGGGGCAGTCAACGCTGCCCTGCTGGCCGCCGCGACGCTCGCCACCCACGATGCAGCACTGGCCGGGCGGCTGGACGCCTGGCGCGAGCGCCAGACGCAGGCGGTACTCGACAAGCCCGAGCCGGGCGAGGTGTGAGCCGATGAGCGCGGTCGGAGGTCAGTGCGAGGTGCCGCGCGTCGAGGGGCGTACCGGCGAGCCGGCCGGGCTGCACATCGGCGTGATCGGCGGCGGGCAGCTCGGCCAGATGCTGGGGCTTGCCGGCGTGGCGATGGGGCATCGCTTCACCTTTCTCGACCCGGCCATGGAGCCCCCGGCCGCCGCGGTCGGGCGCCACCTGCGCGCCGAGTTCGACGACGCCGAGGCCCTCGAACGCCTGGCCGTCGAGTGCGACCTGGTTACGCTCGAGTTCGAGAACGTGCCCCAGGCCTCCGCCGAACGCCTCGCCGCACGCAACTGCCTGATACCCAACCCGCAGGCGCTGGCCGTGGCACAGGATCGGGTCGAGGAGAAGCAGTTCTTCGAGGGCCTGGGCCTGGCGGTCGCCCCCTGGGTGCAGGTCGACTCGGTGCGCGACATCGTCCAGGGCGTGACTCACCTGGGTGGCGCCTCGATCCTCAAGACACGCCGCTTCGGCTACGACGGCAAGGGCCAGGTGCGCCTGGCCGACCCCGCCCATGCCGCGCACGAGGGTGGGCCGGGCAACCCCGGCGAGGCCGCCTCGGCCTGGGAGGCGCTCGCCGGCGTCCCGGCCGTGCTGGAGAAGATGCAGCACTTCGAGCGCGAGGTCTCGATCATCGCGGTGCGCGGTCGCGACGGCGAGGCGAGTGTCTATCCGCTGGTGACCAACGAGCACCGCGACGGCATCCTCTGGCAGACCACGGCCCATGCCGGCGACCCCCTTCAGGCGGATGCCGAGCGCGCCGCGCTGCGGGTGATGGACAAGCTCGACTATGTCGGCGTACTGGCGATCGAGTTCTTCGTCGTCGACGGCCGGCTGGTGATCAACGAGATGGCTCCTCGCGTTCACAACAGTGGTCATTGGACCCTGGGCGGGGCGCGCACATCGCAGTTCGAGAACCACGTTCGCGCCGTGATCGGCTGGCCGCTGGGCGAGACCGACCCGGTCGGCGAGGTCGCCATGCTCAACCTCGTCGGCTCTCTTCCCGACCCGGCGGCCGTGCTCGCCGTGCCGGGCACCCGGTGGCACGACTACGGCAAGACGCCCCGCGCGGGACGCAAGCTGGGCCACGTAACCGTCACCGCGCCCGATCACGTCACGCTCGAGTCGCGTCTCGACCGCCTCAGGGCCGTGATCACGCCGCCGGATGCGGCGTGACGGCGGGCCGTGGAAATCGAGTGTCAACAGGAGGTGAGCGACACATGATTCTCCCGAACCCACGTCTGGTACCGGCCTGTCTCGCCGCGGCCGGCCTCTCCCTGCTGTGGACCGCTCCACTGTCCGCCGCCAAGATCTACCAGTACACCAACAGCGATGGCGAGACGGTGTTCACCGACGAGCGCGTCGAGGGCGCGACCGTCCACGAGGTGGAGGACGCCCCGGAGATTCCCATGACCCCCGTGGACGTTCCCGGGCCGCGGGAGGAGCAACCCCGGTCGTCCGACCAGACCGGGGAGGCGGGGCGGCAGGAGACCCCCGCCTCCCCGGACAGGTCCCCTGACACGACCAAGGCCCGTGACACGGCCGAGGCAGCCAGCGACGCATCGAAGGACAGGGCCGACGAGGCCGGCGGTGATGCCTCTAAGGACAGGGGGGACGAGGCGGAGAACGCTCCCTCCGCCGACTACCAGTTGCTCAAGATCATCGAGCCGTCGGACGGCGAGGTGGCCAGCCGGCTGGAAAACAGCATCGGTGTGGAGCTGGCCCTGCAGCCGAACCTCAAGGGCGGTGACCGCATCAATGTGCTCGTCGACGGCGAGCCGCGGGTCCGTGACTCAACCGGACGCCGCCACCTGATCAGCGGCGTGGCCCCCGGCAGGCACGAACTGGTGGCGCAGATCCATCGCAACGGCGAGGTGATCAAGGAAAGCGCGCCGGTGCGCTTCCAGTTGATGACCCCCTCCCAATGACGGTGCGGTCGACTACTCTCATGCACTGACCTGGTGCAAATATCGGCCGCCGGGGCCGGTCCCGGCGCGACACCATCCCGGCAAACCGCGCCATCACGCGATCCAGCTCGGTTCAGGGGCGGGTTCCCGGTCGGGCACGCTAATTGCACCAAAATCGTCAGCCGTCCGGCAGGTCTGCCCTGTCGATCGTTACGCGCCCGGTGGAGCAGTGCATGAATCCCAGATCCGAGCCCCGACTTGCCGACACGCTGAACACCGCGATCGTGGTGCTCGACGAGCGCAACCGGCCGATCTATCTCAACTCGGCGGCCGAGCAGTTTCTCGGCACGAGTTACAGCGCCGCGCTCAAGTCGGGCTTCGACACGGTCTTCACCGCCAACCCCCTGCTGGCCGAAACCATCCGCGAGGCGCTGTCGAGCCAGCAGGTCATGACCCTGCGCGAGATCGAGCTGGTGCTGGCGCACGAATCCACCCGCGTGGCCGACTGCGCGATCACCCCGCGGCCCGAGTACCCCCGCGCCCGGGTGATGCTCGAGTTCAACGACATCGAGCGCCACCTGCGCATCTCCCGCGACGCGCGCATCAATTCCCTGCAGATGACCACCCGCCAGATGATGCGCGGGCTCGCCCACGAACTGAAAAACCCGCTCGGCGGGCTGCGCGGCGCGGCGCAACTGCTCGAACGCGAGCTGCCCGACGAGCGGCTGACCGAGTACACCCGCATCATCCTGCAGGAGACCGACCGCCTGCGTGGGCTGATCGATCGCATGCTCGGCCCCATCGACCGGCCCGTCTGCCAGTGGGTCAACGTCCACGAACCGCTCGAGCAGGTTCGCCAGCTTCTGCGGATCGAGGCGGCGGACCGCCCGCTCGACTGGCGGCTGGATTACGACCCGTCGATTCCCGATGTCTGGGCCGACCGCGACCAGCTGGTACAGGTGCTGCTCAATCTGGCCCGCAATGCCGTCCAGGCCATGCGCGAGGGCAACACTCCCGACCCCCGGCTGACTTTCCGCACTCGCGTGATGCGCCAGTTCACCATCCACGGCAAGCGCCATCGCCTCGCCGTGCGCATCGACGTCGAGGACAACGGCCCCGGCGTGCCCGATGACCTTGTCGAGACCCTGTTCCTGCCGATGGTCAGCGGCCGGGCCGGAGGCAGCGGGCTGGGACTGTCGCTGGCCCAGACCATCGCAGAACGCCACCAGGGCATGATCGAGTTCGTGCCCAAGCGCCGTGTGACGCGCTTTTCCCTGATCCTGCCCATCCACCCCGACGGCGACCAGGCGCCGGGGCGTAAAGCACCTAACGAGTGAGCCGACCATGCAAGCCGCCGACCAGCCGACCACCGGACGCCCCATTCCCCGCCTGTGGGTGATCGACGACGACCAGGCCATCCGCTGGGTGCTCGAGCGTGCCCTGGCGACCACCGATTTCGCCGTGGAGTCCTTCGATGAGGTGGCCAGCGCCCAGGCGCGACTCGACCGCGGCGACCTGCCCGACGTTATCTTCTCGGACATCCGCATGCCCGGCGAGGATGGCCTGAGCTTCCTCACCCGACTGGCCGCCGAGCATCCCGCGATCCCGGTGGTGATCATGACCGCGCACTCGGATCTCGAGAGCGCCGTGGGCGCCTTCGAGAAGGGGGCGTTCGACTACCTCGCCAAGCCATTCGACATCGACGAGGCGGTGCGGCTGGCCGAACGCGCCTTTGATGCCTCCCGCGAACGGGCGCAGCAGGCCGCCGCGCCGACGGAGGCCGAGTCCGCCTCGGAGCTGATCGGCAACGCCCCGGCGATGCAGGAGATCTTCCGCGCCATCGGCCGGCTGGCGCGCTCCTCGGTGACCGTGCTGATCAACGGCGAATCCGGCACCGGCAAGGAACTGGTCGCCCGCGCCCTGCATCGTCACAGTCAGCGCCGCGAGGGGCCGTTCGTCGCGCTCAACACCGCGGCGATCCCCAAGGACCTGCTCGAATCCGAGCTCTTCGGCCACGAGAAGGGCGCGTTCACCGGCGCGGCCGCCCAGCGGCGCGGGCGCTTCGAGCAGGCCCAGGGCGGCACGCTGTTCCTCGACGAGATCGGCGACATGCCGCTCGAATTGCAGACCCGCCTGCTACGGGTGCTCTCCGACGGGCACTTCTACCGCGTCGGCGGGACCTCGCTGATCCAGAGCGACGTGCGCGTGATCGCCGCGACGCATCAGCGCCTCGAGGAACTGGTCAAGGAGGGTCGCTTCCGCGAGGACCTCTATCACCGCCTGAACGTGATTCGCCTCAAGCTGCCCTCGCTGCGCGAGCGGATCGAGGATATCCCGCAGCTGATGCGCTTCTTCCTCGCCCGCGCCGCCGAGGAGCTGGGCGTGCCGGTCAAGACGCTCACCCGCGCCGCCGAGGCGCGCCTTTGCGACTATCCCTGGCCCGGCAACGTCCGCGAACTGGAGAACATCGCCCGCTGGCTGACCGTGATGGCACCGGGCAACGAGATCAGTCTCGACGACCTGCCCGACACCATCAGCGAGGGGCTGGGCGACGAGCATGCCGTCGCCGGCGAGGACCAGCTGCTTTCGCGCTGGACCGCGGATCTCTCGCGTTGGGCCGAGGCGCGCCTGAAGGCCGGCGACGAGGACCTGCTCGCCACCGCCGGGCCGGCCTTTGAGCGCACGCTGCTGCAGGCCGCGCTCGCCTTCACCGGCGGACACAAGCAGAAGGCCGCCGCGCTGATCGGCTGGGGGCGCAACACCGTCACCCGCAAGCTCAAGGAGCTGGGCGAGCACTGACGCGCGCGATGCCCTTGGTACGAGATCGCCCGGACCCGTTCGGGGCCGGGGCGTCGGAACGGGGTCGCGCGGACTGTCACAAGATCGGGCCCCGGCCGATGTTATGCTCGCCTCCAGAGATTTCCCAGGTTCATTCGAGGCAGGAGCGGGAGAGGCATGGCCCAGACGGTGGCGCTGTATTCGGTCAAGGGCGGGGTCGGCAAGACCGCCACGGCGGTCAACCTCGCGGCGCTCTCGGCCGCCGCCGGCCGACGCGTGCTGGTGTGGGACCTCGACCCGCAGAGCGCGGCGTCGTGGTACCTGCAGGCCGAGGCCGGCGCCGAGCGAGCGGTGAAGAAGCTCCTCAAGCCCAAGGGGCTCGCCGCGGCGGTGCGCCCCACCATCCACAACCACCTCTGGGTGCTGCCGGCCCTGCCGGGGCAGCAGGCGATCGAGCATCACCTGGCCGACAAGAAGGACGCCGGCTACCGGCTGGCCAAGCTGATCGATCCGCTCGCCGAGCAGTTCGAGGAGATATGGATCGACGCTCCGCCGGGTCTGTCGTTGCTGGCGGACAATATCTTGCGTGCCGCCGACATGGTGCTGGTGCCCATGGTGCCCACGCACCTCTCCGAGCGAACCTGGTTCCAGCTCAAGCGCCACCTCGACGAGCGCCACATCCACCCCGAACGACTGCGCGCGTTCCTCTCCCTGGTCGATCGTCGCCGGCGCATGCACCGTGAATTCGCCGAGCGTCACCGCCACGACATCCCGGAACTGCTCGCAAGCGACATCCCCTACGCCTCGGTGGTCGAGCAGATGGGCGAGGACCAGCGGCCTTCCGTCTACCGCGACCCCCGCCACCCGGCCAGCCAGGCCTACCGCGAGCTCTGGGACGAGATCGACGCGCTGTTCGCCTGATCGCAACGTCATTGTGCGAGCGGGCCTCGCCCGCGAAACGCGCCCTTGGCGCGTGTCACGGTCCGGGGGCACCCGGGCGTGGTGGTAACTCTTCCAGCGGGACAGCCCCTGACGCGGCTTTCGCGGGCATGGCCCGCTCCCACCGGGGCTGCCGCCGGGCGCCGGCCTATCCTTCAGCTCCGCAAGGCGCGCGCCGGGGCGATGCGCGTCATCCGGCGAGCCAGCAGTGGTGTGACCAGCGCGGCGAGCAGCAGGCCGGCGCCCAGTCCCCAGAGCAGCAGGCCCGCGTTGAGGGTTAGCGGCAGGCCGAAGACCCGGGCGGACAGGGTCGCGCCCACGACCATGGCGGCGACGGAGGCGAGCAGCCCCACCAGCAATCCCAGGGCGAGGAACTCGATCCACAGCGCGGCGACCACCTTGCCGCGACTCGCGCCCATCACCCGCAGCACCGCCGCGTCATGTATGCGTTGGCGCTCGCTTGCGCCGAAGGCGGCCAGTAGCACCACCAGCCCCGCGGCCAGGGTGAAGGCGAAGACGTATTCCACCGCCTGGCTGGCGCGGTCGATCAGCGTGCGCACCTCGTCGAGGATGCGCGAGACGTCGAACAGCGTCACCGTGGGGAACTCGCGCAGCAGGTCCACCTGCGTCTGCGGCGCGCCGTCGGGGAAATGAAAGCTGGTGATGTACTGCGCGCCCACCCCCTCGGCCAGCGAGCGGCTGGCGATGACGAAGAAGTTCGGCCGCATCGAGTCCCAGTCGACTTCACGCAGCGAGGTGATCGGGCCGGTCACCTCCCGGCCGTCGACGGTGAAGGTCAGCCGGTCGCCCAGCGACCAGCCGAGCGTTTCGGCGATGCCTTCCTCCACCGAGAAGCCTTCCTCGTCCAGGTCGCCGGCCGTGATGCGGTTGTGCGCGGCGGCCTCCTCGCCCACCGACAGGTTGAACTCGCGCGTGGCCAGCTGGTGGGCGCGCCCTTCGTAGTCCGCCTTGTCCACCGGCGCGTCGTCCAGCTCGGTCCAGCGTGCGCGCATCATGGGGTAGAAGCTTGCATTCTCGATGCCGGCATCCTGCAGGAAGGCACGCATGCCTTCGACCTGTTCCGGCTGGATGTTGATGGCGAAGATGTTGGGCGCATCCGCCGGGATCTGGCGCTCCCAGGCATCGATCAGGTCCGAGCGGACCACCGAGAGCAGCAGCACGGCGGTCACGCCCAGCGCGAGCGCGGCGATCTGCGTGGCCGACACCCAGCGGGCGCGCGCCATGCGCGCCAGCCCGAAGCGGGCCACGCCCCGTGCCGGCCAGCGGCGCAGCAGCGTCACCAACAGCCACGCCACGGCCAGGAACACCAGCAGGCTCGCCCCCAGCCCGACAAGCACCCACAACGTCAGCGTCGCATCGCGGGCCTGGAACCAGACCAGGAGCGTGATCGCGCCCAGCCCCGCGCCGAACAGCAGCGTCGCGGCGGGGCTGGGCGCCACCGCGTGTTCGACCAGCACGCGCAGCGGCGGGGTGTGCTTGAGCTGCACCAGGCTCGGCAGGGCGAAGCCGAACAGCGCGACCAGCGCGACCGCCAGCCCCAGCGCCACCGGCGTGAAGCCCGGCGGTGGCAGGTCGACCTCCAGTACCTGCGCCATCAGGTCGGCGAGCAGGAGCTGCGTGACCGCGCCAATCATGATGCCCGGGATGGCCGCCAGCAGGGCGAGCATCAGCAGGCGCCAGCGGTAGATCGCGCCGATCTGCCTCGAGGACGCCCCCAGCGCCCGCATGAGCGCGGCCGCCCCCTGCTGGACGCGGTTGTAGTGGCGTGCCGCGATCACCAGCGCCGCACCGGCAAGCAGCACGGCGACCACCGAGGCCAGGCCGAGAAAGCGCGCGGCGCGGTCGAAGGCGTTCTCGAAGGCCGGCTGGCTGGATTCGGGACGTTCGAGCTGCAGCCGGTCAGGCAGTCGGTCGGCGAACGCGTCCAGGCGGGCGCCGCGATCTCCTCCGTCGCTCGCCAGTAGCAGGGCGTGCTCCACGCGGCTGGTCTCTGCCACCAGTTCCGTGGCCGCCAGGTCGTCGCGATGGATCATCAGACGCGGGGCGCCCTGGGCGAAGATGTTGCCCACGTCCGGCTCGCGTTCGAGCACTGCGCCGATGGTCAGGTTCGTCTGCCCCACCGCGATGGCGTCGCCGATCGCCGCGTCCAGCGAGAGCAGGGCGCGCCGGGCGATCCAGGCATGCCCCGGGGGCGGGCCGTGCTCGACGGTGGTCACCGCCTCGCCGTCGTCGATACGCAGGTCGCCGCGCAGCGGATAGGCGCCGTCGACCGCCTTGACG
Organism: uncultured Halothiobacillus sp.; assembly: GCA_964442775.1. Classification (GTDB taxonomy): domain Bacteria; phylum Pseudomonadota; class Gammaproteobacteria; order Halothiobacillales; family Halothiobacillaceae; genus Guyparkeria. Next base: position 22,484 of record CAYUAO010000014.1, read on the forward strand.
CCGACCAGCTGGCTCTGCTCGCCGGCGAGCACCACGCTGGGGAAGGTGACGTGCCGGCTGGTGGTCAGTCCCAGCTCGTCGGCCGTCGCGGCCCATTCGTCGAGCGAATCGGGCGATTCCACCCGGGCGTCGGCCGCGAGGAACTGCGCCGCCTGCGCGCGCATCGCCCCGTCGACGCGGTCGACGAAGAAACCCACCGCGGTCACCGCGGAGACGGCCACCAGCAGGGCGAGCAGCATGGGCGTGAGCAGCCCGTTCTGCACCTCGCGGACCAGTCCCAGCCAAGCGAGCCGGGCGTTGTGGAGCGGGCTGATTGTCATGTCTCACCCCGCAGGGCGTCGGGGTCCGGCTGCCAGTCGCTCACCCGGCCGGCGTTCACCTCGAAGCCGCGGTCGCAGCGGGCGGCCAGCGCCGGGTCGTGGGTGACCAGCACCAGCGTGGTGCGATGGCGTTCGCGAAGGCGGAAGAGCAGGTCGATGACGTGCTCGCCGGTGGCCGTGTCCAGCGAGCCGGTGGGTTCGTCGGCGAACAGGATGGCCGGCTCGATGACGAAGGCGCGCGCCAGCGCCACCCGCTGCTGCTCGCCGCCGGAAAGCTGGCGGGGCATGTGCCGCAATCGCTCGCCCAGCCCCACGTCGATCAGTGCCTCGCGCGCCCGGGCCTCCGCACCGCGTTCGCCGGCCAGTTCCAGCGGCAGGGCGACGTTCTCCAGCGCGTTGAGCCCGTCGATCAGCTGGAAGGACTGGAACACGAAGCCCACCCGTCCGGCGCGCACCGCCGCCCGTCCGTCCTCGTCCAGGTCCTCCAGCGACTCGCCGGCCAGCCGGATCCGCCCGGTGCTGGGCGTATCCAGCCCGGCCATCAGCGCCAGCAGGGTCGACTTGCCCGCCCCCGACGGACCCACCAGCGCGACCGCCTCGCCCGGGAAGATTTGCAGGGAGGCCTCGTGCACAATGGTCAGCGGTTCGGGCGTACGCACGGTCTGCGTGACGCCCTCGACGGTCAGGATCGGCTGGCTGTCATTTCGGGGGGTATCGGATGAGGACATGGGGAATGCTCGGACGTCGTTGGCCGGCAGGCATCGCCGGGCTGTTGCTGCTGTGTGTCGGATCGGGCGCGAGTATAGGTGACGACACCCCTTCCGCGCCGGAGCAAGTGCTGGTATTCGGCGATTCGCTCTCGGCGGCCTACAAGCTGCCCGCCGAGGACGGCTGGGTTGCCCGGCTGCGCGACCGTCTGGACGAGCGCGCCCAGGGCGAGTTCGAGATCACCAACGCCTCGGCCAGCGGCGAGACCACCTCCGGCGGCCTCACCCGCCTGCCCGAGGTGCTCGAGACCCGCGACTACGACTGGGTGCTGCTGGAACTGGGCGCCAACGACGGCCTGCGCGGCCTGCCCCTGAACACCATCGAGGCCAACCTGCAGAAACTCATCGACCGCACCGAGGCCCGCGGCGCCGAGGTGGTGTTGCTGGGCATCATGCTGCCCACCAACTACGGCCCCGCCTACGCCGACCCTTTCCGCGACATGTACGCCCGTCTGGCCGAGAAGAACGAACTCCCCGGCCTGCCCTTCCTCCTAGAGGGAGCCGCCGATGATCGCGACCTGATGCTCGACGACGGCATCCACCCCAATGCCGAGGGGCAGGAGCGGGTACTGGAGAATGTCTGGGGCGTGGTGGCACCGTTGTGGGGATTCGACCGCAAGGGGAACGATGACTGACGGTAACGCATCACGGGTTGCCCCATTGCCGAAGTGGGCCGTCGATCGTCTGGCTTTTTCAGCGTGTGGGGTTGTTTCCGCCCGCCGCTTTACTGCCGTGGTTTCGCCGGCCAGGGTGCGCGACGGCCGGGGCGATTTTCTTTGCTCGCGCGAAAGAAAACCGCCGAAAAGAAACGCGCCGGATGTCTTGGGAAGGTCTGCAGGAATCCGATACCGCTCTGCGCGTCTTGAGCCGGGCAGATGCAAGGCGCTCGTCCGCCGCGGAAGGGTTGTTCCCTTTCCAAGGACGACAACGCAGCAGATGCCCGGCTCAAGGCGCGCCCTGCGGGGCTTGGCGAGTCGCCCGTGCTCCGCGTTGCGATGTCTTGACGTGGCCACCGGCACGCCGGCGACATCGCGCCTTGATCACGAACGACTCGCCAAGCCAGAGTGGCATCGGATTCCTGCAGACCTTCCCTGGTCGCCCTGCGGGCGATCCCCTGCGTTCCTCGCTCCAGCCGGGCCGCGCCGACGGGCATCCTTGCCCGACGGCGCGGTGGCGCGCGTCCCTGCGCGCCACCCTTCGGGCCTTTCCGTCTTCCGCTGCGGTACTCGGCGAGACATACGGAAAGGCCGAGCGCTGGTGGGCTTTTCGAGCAGGACCGACGCGTTTGCGGCCTTCGCCGCCTCGGCTGGTCGCTATGTTTCGAAATCGACTGCTGTGGCCACGGTGGTCGCGGTTGGTCGTAGGAGCGGCTTTAGCCGCGAATGGGTCTGGTGCACGAGCCATCGTCCGGTCGCGGCGCGGCCGAATACAGTCAGGCTTTCGCGCCTGAAGGCGCTCCTACGGGTTGGGTTTGGCGCCGGGGACGTTCGTGTTGTCAGCGAGGTTCCCTTGTGAGCATCTGGAAGAGCAGCGCGGCCTTCGGCGGGATGACGATGATCTCGCGGGTGCTGGGGTTCGTCCGCGACATGCTGCTCGCGCGGGTGTTCGGCGCCAGCGCGGCGATGGACGCCTTCTTCGTCGTCTTCAAGATCCCCAACTTCCTGCGCCGCCTGTTCGCTGAGGGCGCTTTCCAGCAGGCCTTTGTGCCGGTGCTCTCCGAGTACCGCGAGACCTCGACGCGCGAGGAGCTCAAGCGTTACGTCGATTACATGTTCGGCACGCTGGCGGCGATCGTTGCGGTGGTCGTCGCCCTGGGCCTGGCCGGGGCGCCGCTGCTGGTGATGCTGTTCGCGCCGGGTTTCACCGACGACCCGGACCAGCTCGAGCTGGCCGAGACGATGCTCGCGATCACCTTCCCCTACCTGCTGTTCATCTCGCTGACGGCCTTCGTCGCCAGCAGCCTGAACGCCTTCGGCCGCTTCGCCATGCCGGCGCTCGCGCCCATCTGGCTCAACCTGAGCCTGATCGCCGCGACCCTCGTCGCCGCGCCGTTCTTCGACGAACCGGTGATGGCGCTGGCCTGGGGCGTGTTCGTCG